>NZ_CP077087.1:5412500-5587500 GCF_014268495.2 Pseudomonas monsensis
AACAGGACATCTCAAAGGATTCATTGCATGGAAACGTCACTGGAAACCGTCGCCCTGTTCTCCCTCAAACTCGCTTATGAGGAAGAGGGCCTGAGCCCGATTCTGCGGGATGACATGGTCATGGGGGATTACCAGAAAGACGTGTTCGAGTTGCTGGTGAAACGTCGTGATATCCAGACCATCCAATTCAAGCTGAACGAGTGCCTGGGGTTGGCGATGAATGCGTTGGGCGGTGTCGAGAAACCGCTGGGGCGTGAGCTGCACAAGTTGTCAGCCGACTTCAGTCAGGCGCAATCGCTGGAGCAACTCGATCAGCCGCTCCTCGCGCTCAAGGGTTATTTGAAGGACATTCTGTAAACAGACGCGCGATCTGAAGAAACATCCCTTCGGATTACTTCAGTACCTTTACCACTCGAATGTCGATGGGAAACCCATCTGGCCCTTCCAGTTTCTTCCATCCCACGTATTGAAAAACCGCTTCCTGATCGATGGTGTCGCCCCTCTCCACCATTTCTCCGCCCAGCACCGCCACCCCTTTATAGATGGCGCAGTTGCCCTCATCGGGATGGGCGGTGTAGATGACATAGGGTTTGACGTACTGCACGGCGCGGAAATGTCGGCCGCAGCCCCAGTCGACCGTGATCATCAGGGTCTTCAAGTAGTCTTCGCCATCCGTTTCCGAATCCTCGGCGAGCTCTTTGAGCTTGCCAAGTCCGCCGACGTCGCTAAAGCCCAGGGCGCGGGCGCGCTTGTATTCCGGAGACTCCTGGTGCTCGGCCTGATCTTTGAAGTATTGCTGTTGAAGCTCTGCAACCAGGACCTCCTCTTCCTTGTTCCGGATCTCGAACGCTTGCGCAATGACGTTTTCGCAACGGGCATATTCGGGAGAGGCAAGGTTTGCCTGCGCGAGGTGATCGCGATGGACGTAAAGAGTGTGATTCAAGCTGTCGACGCGGTTCATCGCTTGCCTGGTCGTCATGACCCCGTTTTGAACGTTGTTCACTACTTGCTGAAAACCCTGACAATCGGAGAGGTATCCTTTCCAGGCGACCTCCGGGGTTTCATCCCAGCCGGCAAACGCCGGGGTCATTACGATGGCGAAGAGGAATGCGCCGAGCAGGCGCGAGACAGAAGAAACAATCGGCATGCGTAGTCCGTTACGTTGTTGAAGAAAGTGGCGCAAAGCTACTATTTTGCTATCTTGCCGTCCACTTCGCAGGAGGCATCTCAACCGCCTCAATAATCGCGCACTCGGGAATAAACCAATGGATGCTTTGTTGTGCTTGTCAGTGATGGCCGGAACCTGGATGTGGGTGGTGAAACAACGGGGTGAGTGGAACTTGTTACTTGCCAACCTTGCTGGCGCCGGAAGTAGCGTGGTGACCGGTATTGTGTTCACGCTGATTTACGGCGCTGTCATTGGTACGTCGATGGCGACACCAAACCTCAATCGCAGTCTGGTGGTGTTCATCACAAGCGCGGGGGTTCTGGCGGGGGTTTGGTTGTGGATTGCCAATCGCCGCCAACCCGAACATCCGGTTGCGCGTCAGTTGCTGGGCGCGGTGTGTGGCTTCGCCGCCGGCATGACGACCTTGCTGCTGCTTGCGGTGAATTATTTCCCCAACACATGATCGGACGGCGTGACTGTTTTGCTATCTTGCCGCCCATCGTCAGCGTTCACTTCGGGCGTGCGTTGATTTCAGGTTTCGAAGTATTAAGGAAAGGATCGAATGGAGTTTCTGCGTTTTCTGGCGTTTGTCGCGGCTTGGGGTTTCATGTGGCGCTGGGTGGTTAAGAACCGCGGTAGCTGGAATATCTTCTACGGCAATATCGTTGGTGCAGCGGGCGGTTTCATCGTGGCAATGGTCGTGCTGTCGATTACGTTTTCGTTGTTTCCAGTGGCACCGGCGCAAACCGATAGCCGCGAAACAGAGCGCGCCGCGGCAGCACTCATGCCAGAAGTAGAAAGGTCAATGGAGCCTGTACCGGTGATCGCATCGACCCCTGCCGATTCCGACAATCTTGCGACCTACGTCGCCAGCGAACCACAGAACGAGCCTTCTCCGCCCGAGTCCGCCCTTCTGCCGAACTACAGCAAACGCCTGCCCGCGTCACTGCTGGAGAAGGACTTCAAGGACAACGTGCACAACGACTTTGCCGTTTCGCGCCGATTGGCCGGCACTCATCCGAACGCGGACCGGTCCCTGATGGCGTTCATGATTTGCGAACCCTTCATCAAGAGCGCCATGCGCTTTTCCGCGTCGACCGCGATCGCCAGTGCGAAGAGCGCGAGCAGCCAGCGGTTCAAGGATCAGACCTACACCATCAGCAGCACCGTCAGCGCTCGCAACATGTTGGGCGACAACGTCAGCTACGGTTTCGACTGCTCGGTTCAACAAGTGGACGGTAAAGACACTGACAAGGCCGCGTGGCGCCTGCTCGGTCTGAAGTTGAAGAAGATCGAGTCTTAAGCCTCATTTAAGGGTTCAAGGCGCCGGCTGCGCTATCATCGCCGGCTTGTGCGCCTTGAGCTTTGCCCCGGAATGTCCCCGACACTTGCTGAACTGAATCCGCTGCCTCCCGTTTTGGCCGGCCCGCTGCTGCGACGGCTGGAACCGACGCGACTGGTGCTATGGCTGGTGGGCAGCCGACAACTGTCGCTGACCTTGCGCCTGCAAGGTGTAGGAGATATCCCTCTCGACGCCGGGAAATGCACGGTCATTCCTGTCGGGCGCAAAGCATTTGTTCATCTGATTGATGTTCCTCTCGATAGCGCCCTGCCCGGCGATACGCGAATCGACTATGACCTGCTGATCGACCACACATCCGGCATCGCCGACTGGGCGCCGCATCTGCTGTACGGCGATGCGACGAGCCCGAACTTCGTCCTGCGCTCGCGGATCGACCAACTGCTGCATGGGTCCTGTCGCAAGCCGCATCATCCGGCAACCGATGGCTTGCTGTGTGTCGACCAATTGCTGGCAGACGAAACCGATCCGCAACAACGCCCGGCACTGTTGATGATGAGCGGTGACCAGGTCTACGCCGACGACGTTGCCGGCCCGATGCTGCGGGCGATCCACGCCTTGATCGAACGCCTTGGCCTGTACGACGAACACCTCGAAGGCGCCGTCGTCAGCGACAGCGCCAGGCTTTACGAACACCCGGCCAGTTACTACCACCGCGCGGATTTGTTACCGGCGCTGGAAAGCAACGAGACCTTGCGTGAGCGATTTTTCGGTGGCGCGCGTAAGCCGATTTTCACCAGCAGCAGTGCCGACAATCATCTGGTGACCTTCGCCGAGGTCATGGCGATGTACTTGCTGGTGTGGTCGCCGACGGCCTGGACGCTGATCAATCCGCAAACGCCCGAACTGACGCCTGCACGGCTCAAGCGCTATACCCTCGAACAGACTCGCATCATTGGCTTCAAGGCCGGCTTGGGCAATGTCGCCCGGGCGTTAGCGCACCTGCCAAGCCTGATGATTTTCGACGATCACGACATCACCGATGACTGGAACCTGTCCGCGCAATGGGAGGAAACGGCCTACGGCCATCCGTTCTCCAAACGCATCATCGGTAACGCCTTGATCGCGTATATGTTGTGCCAGGGCTGGGGCAATAACCCTGATGCCTTCAAGGATGTCCTGGAGAAAACCCGATGCCTGAGCGCCAGCGGCGATGATCAGTACCTCGACAGCCCGGTACAGGACGCGCTGATTGATGACCTGCTGCGTTTTCAGAATTGGCATTTCGTATTGCCGAGCAGTCCGGCGCTGCTGGTCATCGACACCCGCACCCGCCGCTGGCGCAGTGAAATGGCGCTCAAGCAACCGTCGGGCTTGCTCGACTGGGAAGCCTTGAGCGAGTTGCAGCAGGCGTTGCTCGATCACCCGTCGGCGATCATCGTTTCACCGGCGCCGATCTTCGGCGTGAAGCTGATTGAAACCGTGCAGAAGCTGTTCAGCTGGTGCGGTTACCCGCTGCTGGTGGACGCGGAAAACTGGATGGCCCATCGCGGCGCCGCACAGGTGATCCTGAATATTTTCCGACACTCGCGTACCCCCGGTAACTACGTGGTGCTGTCGGGCGATGTGCATTATTCCTTCGTCTACGAAGTGCTGATCCGACACCGCAAGGCCGGTCCACGGATCTGGCAGATCACCAGCAGCGGGATCAAGAACGAGTTTCCGAAAACCTTGCTGGAGTGGTTCGACCGGCTCAATCGCTGGCTCTACTCGCCGCGCTCGCCACTCAACTGGTTTACCAAACGCCGACGCATGCGCATCGTGCCGTACAGGCCCGAACATGCAGAGGCCGGTGAACGCTTGTGGAATTCGGCGGGGATCGGGCAGGTGTTTTTCAATGAACAGGGGCAGCCGAGCGAGATCATTCAGCACAATTCAAATGGGGCGGTGAAGACGCGGATGCTGGCGCCGGAGTTGACGGATTATCCTGATTAGCGCCACGCATTTTTCCAATGTGGGCGAGCCTGCTCGCGCATGCGATTGATCATTCAATATAAGTATCGACTGCCCCACCGCCATCGCGAGCAGGCTCGCTCCCACAGGTGTCATCGGTTGCCTGTCAGTGCGCGGTTACAGCAAGCCCCACACCTCTGACAATCATCCCCACCTCGCGCTCATCAATCGTCAGCGGTGGCAGCAGCCGTATCGTCTTGCCACGCGTAACGTTGATCAGCAACCCATGATCCCGTGCGGCAATCAGCGTCAGATCACGCACCGGCTGTTTCAACTCGATACCGATCATCAAGCCCTGCCCACGAATCGCCAGTACATTGGGATTGTCTGCCAGTTCTGCGCGCAGGCGAGTCAACAGGCGATCCCCCTGAATCCGCGCGTTTTCCAGCAGCCCCTGTTCTTCGATGATATCCAGCACCGTGCAACCGACCCGGCAAGCCAGCGGATTGCCACCGAACGTACTGCCATGACTGCCGGGCGTGAACAGATCCGCCGCCTTGCCCCGTGCCAGGCAGGCGCCGATCGGTACGCCATTGCCCAGTCCCTTGGCCAGGGTCATCACATCCGGAACGATGTCTTCATGCTGGAACGCGAACCACCGGCCGGTGCGGCCGATGCCAGTCTGGATTTCGTCGAGCATCAGCAGCCAGGCGCGCCGGCTGCACAGGTCACGCAGGGCTTTCAGGTAACCGGGTGGAGCCAGTTGTACGCCGCTTTCGCCTTGAATCGGCTCGACGAGAATCGCAACGATCCGCTCGCCATGCTTTTGCTGTACCTGCTCCAGCGCCACCAGATCACCGAACGGCACTTTGATGAAATTCCCCGGAAGTTCGTTGAAGCCCAAGCGCACCGCCGGGCCATCGCTGGCGGACAAGGTGCCCAGCGTGCGGCCATGAAACGCGTTGGCCATGACCACCACCAGCGGCTGTTCGATGCCTTTGCGCCAGCCGTACAAACGCGCCAGTTTCAATGCGGTTTCGTTGGCTTCAGCACCGGAGTTGTTGAAGAACGCCCGATCCATCCCCGACAACCCGGTCAGCCGCTTGGCCAGTTGCTGCTGCCAGTCGATGCTGTACAGGTTCGACGTGTGCAACAGCAGCCCTGCCTGCTCGCTGATGGCAGCGACAATGCGCGGATGCGAATGGCCAACATTGGTCACCGCCACGCCAGCGACGGCATCGAGATATTCACGACCGGCCTGATCCCACAGGCGAGTGCCCAGGCCCTTAGTGAAACTCAAGGCCAGCGGTTGGTAAGTGTTCATCAGGGCGGCGGTCATGATTTCAAACTCCAGTGCAGGTCGGTGTGTCTGCAGTATGGTTAGCCACCAGAACTGGATAAACTCGGCAAAACTTCTTTCATTTAAAAGCAGGGCTTGATAATGGACCTGTTCCAGTCGATGAACGTTTACGTCAAAGTCGTTGAAGCCGGGAGCATGACGGCAGCCGCGTTGCAGTGCGACATGTCAACGACCATGGTCGGCAATCACCTGCGGGCGCTGGAGCAACGGCTCGGCGTACAACTGCTGCAACGCACCACGCGCCGTCAGCGGCTTACCGAATTTGGCAGTGTTTACTACCAGCGTTGTCTGGATGTATTGGGGCTGGTGGCTGACTCCGAACGCCTGGCCGAACAGGCACTCGACCAACCGCGTGGCCTGCTGCGCATCACCGCACCGCTGACCTTCGGCGTCGAACGCCTGGCGCCGGCGCTCAGCGAGTTTTCCCTGCAATACCCGTTGGTGAAAATGGACGTGGTGCTGACCAACCGCCGCCCGGATCTGCTGGAAAGTGGTCTGGATGTAGCATTTCGGCTGGGGCATTTCGAACAGTCGAACCTGATCGCGCGGCCGCTGATCGACTACACCCTGACCGTGTGCGCATCACCGGAATACGTTGCCAGACGCGGTATGCCGCAAACCCCGGAAGAGCTGCAACAACACGACTGTCTGTCATTCGCCTACCCCGCCGGCGATGACTGGCAATCGGTGGAAAAGCGCTGGCGCCTCAGCGGCCCGGACGGCGAGATTCTGGTGGATGTCAGCGGACCGATGCTGATGAACACCTCCGCCGGCTTGCACCAGGCGGCGCGCACCGGTATGGGCATCGTGATGCTGCCGGATGCGCTGGTGGAACAGGACCTGCGCGACGGCAGACTGGTGACAGTCGTCCCCGACTACCAGCCTCCCAGCCGCCCGTTGCACCTGCTGTATGCCCCGGATCGTTATCGCCTGCCGAAGCTGCGGCGGTTCGTGGAGTTTGCGATGCGGACGTGGGGGCAGAACGTGAAACATCAAGATCCGCCCTTCACCAACACCGGCTTGTCCTGATAACGCTGCGCAAACAACTGCTTCAACTGCGCCACTTTCGGCATGTCGTTGATGACGATGTACGGATAGCTTGGATGCTCCGTCAGGAAGTCTTGGTGATAGTCCTCCGCCGGGTAGAAGCCGTTATAGGTTTCCAGTTTCGTCACGATGGGTTTGCCATAGGCGTGCGCCGCATCCAGTTGCGCGATATAGGCCTGCGCCACGCGTTGCTGATCGGCGTTGACCGGGAACAGCGCCGAGCGGTATTGCGTGCCGCTGTCGGGGCCCTGGCGGTTGAGTTCAGTCGGGTTGTGGGCCACCGAAAAGTAGATCTGCAGCAGGCTGCCGTAGCTGACTTGCGTCGGGTCGAAGGTGACTTGTACCGACTCGGCATGACCGGTGTCGCCTTCACTGACCCGCTCGTATTGCGCCGTGTTCGCGGCACCACCGGCGTAACCGGAGACGGCTTTCTGCACACCTTTGACGTGTTGAAAAACCCCTTGCACGCCCCAGAAGCAACCACCGGCAAACACTGCGGTTTCACTGTGCGCCTGCGTGGTTTCATCAAGGGCCGGCGGCGGAATGACCACCGCGTCCTCGGCCCCGAAAGAAAAGGCCGAGCACTGACCGATCACGCCAGCCATCGCGACGCCCAATAACCCACGCCGCCAGTTGTTTTGAGATTTCATCTTGCGCACTCCTGATCAGCCGAAGGTGAAGGCGTAGGCCGCTACGCCCGGGTCAAGAAATTCGATGGTGAAAGTTCGATCCCTCACCGCATCGGTTTGCCGCACCAACTGGTACAGGCGCTGCTCGGTCACGCGGCCGCTGCCATCCGCAGCGACATCCATACCGTGGGTATCACCCGGCGCCTGACCGTCAATCGACACTTTGAACCGCACCGGTTTGCCCTCCGCGCCCGGCCCCAGCACCAAGTGCAGATCGCGGGCGTGAAAGCGGTAGACAATACGGCTGGCCGGTGCGCTGGCGGTGGCGCGCTCGGCACCGACGACCCATTGGCCGCCGAGGCTCCAGTCATTGAGGGTCAGGTTGGCCGGTGGGTTATAGGTCGCGACCTTGTCAGGCACCAGGCCGCTTTGCGCTACAAAATGTTCCGCGCGCTGGTAGCCGACATAGGTTTCCGGCGACAGCACCTGATTCATGTCCGGCGCCTGTTGCACACCTTTGCCATCGGCGTTGATCAAGCCGTCGGCCACGGTTTTCGCTCCGGCCTCACGCAGCAACTGCTGGATGACCCGTTCCGACTCGGCGTAGTCGCCTTCGCCAAAATGGTGATAACGAATGCGTCCCTGAGCGTCGGCAAAGTAATGCGCCGGCCAGTATTCATTGTTGAAGGCGCGCCAGATCTTGTAGTCGTTATCGATCGCCACCGGGTAGTTGATGCCCAACTCCTTCATGGCTTTGGTGACGTTGCCTACATCACGCTCGAAGGCGAACTCCGGGGCGTGCACGCCGATCACCACCAGGCCCTGATCGCGGTACTTCTCGGCCCAGGCTTTGACATACGGCAGCGTGCGCAGGCAATTGATGCAGGAGTAAGTCCAGAAATCCACCAGCACCACTTTGCCCTTCAATGCCTGGGCGTCCAGCGGTGGCGAATTGAGCCATTGCACGGCGCCATTGAGCGGCGGCAACTGGCCTTCAACCGGGAGTGTTCCCGGTGCCTTATCGGCAACTTTCATTGCTCCGCCCATGGCAGGAATCTGCGCCATCATCGTTCCGTTATCAGACGCCGACTTGCCGGACAATTTGCCGACCAGTGCCTGTTCAATCCCGCCAGTGGATGCCGTCGACAGCCGTGCCAGCAGCCCAGTGTCGAGGCCCAGCGCAATCGCCGCGACACCCGCGAGCATCGCCACGCCCAACCCACGCCGGATCCACTCCCCCGTGCCGATCGAGCGCTTCATCAGCGCAAACACCTTACCGCCCAGCAACAGCGCGGCCGCCAGTGAAGTCGCGGCGCCCGCCGCGTAGGCGAGCAACAACAGCGTGGTGGCGATGCTTGCCCCTTGCAGCGCGGCGCCGGTCAGAATCAGTCCCAGAATGGGCCCGGCGCAAGGCGCCCAGAGCAGCCCCGTGGCGACGCCGATCAGAAACGACGCGCCGGGACGTGGACGGTTGTCCTGCCCGGCGACCTCCGACAGACGATTGCCGGCCGACACCAGGGGCCGGGTCAGGCGCTCGGCCACACCCGGCAGCAGCAAGGTCAGCCCGAACAGTGCAACGAACAGCAACGCGAGCCAGCGCCCGTACTGATTGACTTGCACCACCCAGCCGCCGCCCACCGCCGCCAACGAGGCGACGAGCGCGAAGGTCAGCGCCATCCCGGCCAATAGCGGCAAGCCACTCTTGATAAACGGTTGCCCGGTGCGAGCGAAGACAAAAGGCAGTACCGGCAGGATGCACGGGCTGACGATCGTCAGCACACCACCGAGATAAGCGAGAACCAAGAGCCACATAAATCCGTCCTGTCTGAAGTGAAGATCGCCCGTGATTCATGGCTCAGGCCACCACAGCTTTGAAGGTCATCGCCAGCCCGTTCATGCAATAACGCAGGCCGGTGGGCTTCGGTCCGTCATCGAAGACATGCCCCAGATGTCCGCCGCAGCGACGACAGTGAACCTCTTCGCGGGACATGCCGAAGGAGCGGTCCTGACGCGTGGCCACGGCGTGCTCCAACGGCGCCCAGAAACTCGGCCATCCGGTGCGGCTGTCGAATTTGGTGGCGGATGAAAACAGCGCCAGATCACACCCGGCACAGGCGAATGTGCCCGTGCGATGTTCATTGTTGAGGGGGCTGGTGTAGGCACGCTCGGTGCCTTCCTTGCGCAGGATCCGGTATTGCTCGTCACTGAGGATCGAGTGCCATTCACTGTCGCTGTGGCTCACCTCGAATGCTTCATCCGCATGCGCTTCGCTGACCAGTGCAGTGCCAGTCGACAATTTTGGCAATACACCCGCCACCAGCGCTGCAAGCCCCAGCCCGCCGCTCGCTAACAGAACCTGTCGCCGTGAAAACATGGCCGTCTCCCAAAATTCCAAATGCCCTTTGCGGAACACAGCCTAGGCTTGGGTTGATCGCCAAATCCTCACAGGGAGTTAACGAATTCGTGATAACTCACCCGAGAGAAAACCCGCACAATGCGCGCATTGCGCCGAAGGATTGAGCTTCATGGAACAGACCAGACGCATCCTCGTGGTCGAGGATGACCAGCACATCGCCGACCTTATCTGCCTGCACCTGCGCGACGAAAAATTCGAGGTGATTCACAGTGCCGACGGCGATGAGGGCATGCGCTTGTTGCAGCAGGGGCATTGGGATGCCTTGATCCTCGACCTGATGCTGCCGGGCGTCGATGGCCTGGAGATCTGCCGCCGCGCCCGGGCCATGGCGCGCTATACACCGATCATCATCACCAGCGCGCGCTCCAGCGAATTGCACCGCATTCTTGGCCTGGAGCTGGGCGCCGACGATTACCTGGCCAAACCGTTTTCGATGCTGGAACTGGTGGCCCGGGTCAAGGCCTTGCTGCGCCGGGTCGATGCGATGGCGCGCAACCTGAAAATGGACGCCGGCAGCCTGAGCCTCGACGGCCTGTCCATCGATCCGATCACCCGAGAAGTCAGCCTCGACGGGCAGCGGCTGGACCTCACCCCGCGAGAGTTCGATCTGCTGTATTTCTTCGCCCGCCAGCCGGGCAAAGTGTTCTCGCGCATGGACCTGCTCAATGCCGTCTGGGGCTACAGCCACGAAGGTTATGAACACACGGTGAACACCCACATCAACCGCTTGCGGGCGAAGATCGAGAAGGATCCGGCGCAGCCCGCACGTATCCTCACGGTGTGGGGCCGCGGTTATAAATTCGGTACCGAGCAGCCATGAAACTGAACCTGACGCAGCGCCTGTCCCTGGTATTCGCCGTGCTGTTGCTGGTGTGCTGCGGCACATCGGCATGGCTGCAGGTGCGCTCCAGTCAGATGCATGAGCTGGAGGTGGTGCAAGGTCTGTCGCGGGATCTGGCACAACACATCGCCCACGACACGGTGCTGATGGACAGCCACGGGCTGATGCCCGGCGCCGTGCGCGAACTGTTCAGCCAGTTGATGCTGGTGAATCCGAGTGTCGAGGTGTACCTGCTCGATACCGAGGGCAAGATTGTCGGCAATGCGGCACCGGAAGGCCGGATCCGCCGTCAACAGGTCGATCTGGCGCCAATCCGCCAGTTGCTCAATGACCAGCCGCTGCCGATTCTCGGCGATGACCCGCGCAGCGTCGACGGACGCAAAGTGTTCAGTGCAGCGCCGTTGCAGGTCGACGGCAAGGCCGCCGGTTATCTGTACGTGGTGTTGCTTGGCGAAGCACACGACCGCTACGCCGAACGCGGCGCCACCAGCGCCGCGCTCAATACGGCGCTGTTGTCGATCGGGCTGGTCGCGTTGCTGTGTCTGATTGCCGGTCTGACCGCGTTCAACCTGATCACCCGGCCACTACGGCGCCTGACGGAAACCGTCAGCCGCTTCGATATCGACGGTGCTCCGCAATCTGTTGTTTCGGCACCTGTGGATAAAAGCGCCGATCCGGATGAAATCGCCGTACTCGACGCCGCTTTCCGCCAGATGCAAAACCGCCTCGGTGAACAATGGCGCTCGCTGACCCGCCAGGATCAGGAACGCCGCGAACTGGTGGCAAACATTTCCCATGACCTGCGCACCCCATTGGCCTCGTTGCACGGTTATCTGGAAACCCTGTCACTCAAGGACGCCACACTCTCGCCCGAAGAACGCCGGCGCTATCTGGGCATCGCCCTCGATCAAAGCCGCAAGGTCGGCGGGCTGGCGCAATCGCTGCTGGAACTGGTGCGTCTGGAACACGGTTTCGTGCAACCGGTGCCGGAGCGTTTTTCCCTGCTCGATCTGGTGCAGGACATCTTCCAGAAATTCGAGCTGACGGCCGAAGCGCGACAGGTGGAACTCAAGGCACATTTCGTGCCTAACCTGCCGACGGTCTGCGCCGATCTCGGGTTGATCGAACGGGTGCTGACCAACCTGGTGGACAATGCCTTGCGCCATACACCCAAGGGCGGCGAACTCGAATTCGATCTGCAGCCCCATGGCGCACGGGTCGAGGTGACGGTAAGCGACACCGGCCCCGGTATCGCCCCGGAGTTGCGCGAAGGTCTGTTCCTGCGACCGTTCAATATCGGTGGTGCCCGGCGGGATGGCGGGCTGGGGCTGCGTATCGTGCACCGCATCCTGCAACTGCACGGGCGCGAGATTCAGTTGCTGGATGTCGCGGGGCGCGGCGCGACTTTTCGCTTCTCATTGCCGACCGATCAGCAAACCGCTGAACAGTGGATGATGCGCTCGGTCAATTCGGACGCGCCGGACAAATAATCCGCACCGCCGGCCTGTTGTTCCGTGACAACACCGCCCCGCTCCCCTAAATTAACCGGCCTGAAAAAGACCTCGCGCTTTCTCATCTCCACTCAAGTTAAAAAAGTAGTGAAATTTCAATGTCCGATTTCAACACCGCTGAATCCGTAGTCACCGAATCGTCCAAAGCGGAATACGAAAACTCCATCAATCTTTCACAACACCTCCCACAAGCCAAAATCATCAGCGAGATGGTGCTGGATGCATTCCAGTCCACCCGCGAAAGCGACCAGATCCGCGAACTGCGCGCCGCGATTCGTCAAGCGCACGACAGCTTCGATGACGACAAGGCCTACGAGCTGATGGGCGAACTCAAGCGCCTGAAAGACGCCGAAGCCGCCGACATTGCAGCCCTGGAAGACCTGAGCAGCAAGTTCTCGATCGGCCGCATCCTGTCCAGCTTCAAGGACGATCCGGCGTTTCAGGAAATCGTTTATGGCCTGGCGCTGAAAGTGCTGAACCAGACTCATCAGGCGATCAGCAACCCGAGCGGTGGCAAGAGCAAAGCGGCCAAGAAGAAAGAAGTCGAAATTTTCACCATCAGCAAGGACGGTATGAGCGTAACGCTGCCGTTGCGCACTCCGCGTTCGCGCCTGAACGTTGACCGTGCAGCGCTGGAATTCCTCGGTTTCACCTTCGTCGGTGAAGGCGAAGAAGCGGAACTGGAAAGCGAAACGTTCCTCGACAACGCCGGCACTGAGCAGGCGGTAAACCGCAAGAACATCATCACCGCGCTGCAACAGCAGACCGCGTTCGATGGCTACAGCATCGCCGCGCAGTAATAGCACAGCTGCTGTACGAAAAAGCCCCGCGCTGAGATTCAGGCGGGGCTTTTTGGTTTTCGGCGGGCATTAGTGGAATGGCGTAAATCCCAGCCCCTCACCCCAGCCCTCTCCCAAGGGAGAGGGAGCCGATCGGGAGATATTGAAGCGACGCATCGAAATGAAAGTGCTGTGCGGAATCCGCTATCGCCTCGATCTCTCAGGTCGATGTATAGCGCAAGACGCCTCGGTCAGTCCCCTCTCCCTACGGGCGGTCTGACGTTTCGGGAGGGTCAGGGTGAGGGCAAGCTGCCAAATCACCTTCAAGCCGACGGATGCAACGCTACAATCATGTCCACTTCAATCGCCGCGTTCTTCGGCAACTGATACACACCGACCGTGCTGCGCGTGTGCCGGCCGGCATCGCCGAGCACATGGCTGAACACGTCCGACGCGCCGTTGGCCACTTCGCTAAGGTCAACAAAGTCCGGCGTCGACTTCACGTACACGGTGACTCGCAACAACGCCTTGATCTTGTCCAGCGAACCCACCGCATCGACGATCAGCGCCAGGCAGCGCATCGCACTGATGCTGGCGGCGGCCTGCGCATCCTTGAGGGTCAACTCCAGGCCGACACGCCCCGGGTACTGAATCTTGCCGTTAGTGCGCGGCACCATACCGCTGATGTAAAGCTCATCATGATGACGGATCAGCGGCGCGTAATTGCCACCGGCGGTGTTCTCGCCATAAATGTCGTAGTTCAGCTCTTGGGCCAGGGCAATGAAGCGTTCATCACAGGTCATCCTCTCAGTCATTTCGCCCAGCCTCTTGATCTATGCGTGAAATATCGCGGAGTAAAACAGTTGAGCGCCGAGGGAATGGCATGGCGCTATCACTGACATGGCTGGATCCAAATCTAGGAGGTTTGCGGCGATACCGCAACCTGCCTGCCTGAAGCGCTTGTTGCGTTGCGGCCATTGGCGGCACATCAAATCAGCATAATCCACCCAACAAAAAACCCCGCACATCTCTCAATGTGCGGGGTTTTTCTTGAAGCCTCGAAACCTTACGGCGCGTACGTCAGCAGCAGCTCTGCGGGCACCTTGAAGTCCAGGGACATCATGACGCTCAACGCAGTGATGGTGAAGATCGAGAACACGAACAGCTTGCGTGCCCAGACCGTGTCATCCACTGCCTTGTAGCCGGTCCAGGCCATGTACAGCCAGTACATGCCCATGGCCGCGGCAACGGCGAGGTAGCTCATGCCGGCGTAACCGCTGAAGGTCAGCATCAAGGTCGCTACGAGGAACGCCAGGATGTAGAGCAGGATGTGCTTCTTGGCCACTTGAATCCCGCGCTTAACGGGCAGCACCGGAATCGATGCGGCCAGGTAATCGTTGAAGCGGAAGATCGCGATGGCGTAGGAATGCGGCATCTGCCACAGGCTGAACATCACCAGCAGGGTCAGCGCGGCCATGTCGAAGCTGTTGGTTACGGCGACGTAACCGATCACTGGCGGCATGGCGCCCGACAGACTGCCCACCAGCGTGCCGTGAACCGACTTGCGCTTGAGGTACAGGCTGTAGAAGCCGACGTAGATGATGAAGCCGATGACCGCGAACAGCGCGGCCAACGGGTTGGCTACCTTGTACAACAACGCAACGCCGAGAACACCAAGGATGGTCGCGTAAACCAGGGCCAGTTTCAGGGAGATCAAGCCCTGCACCAGCACCCGGTTCTTGGTGCGTTCCATCTTCAGGTCGATGTCGCGGTCGATGCAGTTGTTGAACACGCAACCGGACGCTACAACCAGGGAGGTGCCGATCATGGCTGCCAGAAACACCGCCAGATCGACATGCCCTTTCGAGGCCAGGAAGAACCCGCCTGCCACAGAAAGCACGTTACCGAAAATGATCCCCGGTTTGGTGATTTGGATAAAGTGCTTGAGCGACATCGGGTCTTACCTCACTTCGCCATCATGTACGTGTGGATGCTGAACATGATCCACAGCGACAGGCCAACCAGCAGCAGGATCACGATCGCCGTAAAGACGAATGCAATCACGTTGTTACGCTGAGCAATGGAACGGTCCAGGTGCAGGAAGTAATACAGGTGAACGATCACCTGGATCACTGCGAACAGCAGAACGATTGCCAGCGTGGTGGCCTTCGGCAGGCTCGGGTACATCACCAGGCCGAACGGGATGACGGTCAGGATCACCGACAGGATGAAGCCAATGGCGTACGACTTTACGCTGCCGTGGCCAGCATCATGGCTGTCATGGGAGTGTGCATTAGCCATTACAGAGTCCCCATCAGGTAAACAACGGTGAATACGCAGATCCACACCACGTCCAGGAAGTGCCAGAACAGGCTCAGGCAGCTCAGACGGGTCTTGTTGGTCGCCGTCAGGCCGTGCTTGTTGACCTGGTACATCATGATGCCCATCCAGATCAGACCTGCGGATACGTGCAGACCGTGGGTACCGACCAGGGTGAAGAACGCGGACAGGAAGCCCGAACGGCTAGGACCGAAGCCCTCGGAGATCAGCAGGTGGAACTCGTTGATCTCCATGGCGATAAAGCCGGCGCCCAGCAGGAAGGTCATGAACAACCAACCCAGAACCTGCTGCTTCTTGCCTTTGAACAACGCCAGCATGGCGAAGCCGTAGGTGATCGAACTGAACAACAGCAGAGCGGTTTCGCCCAACACGTATGGCAGTTCGAAGATGTCGTGGCCCGACGGGCCACCGGCAACGTTGTTTACCAGTACTGCGTACACCGCGAAGATCGACGCAAACAGAATGCAGTCGGTCATCAGGTAGAGCCAGAAACCGTATACGGTCATCTCGCCCGAGTCGTGGTGATGGTCATCGTGCCCATGGTCACCATGGGCGTGTCCAACATTGGTCACTAAATTCGACATGGTTTAAGCCTGTTCCAACGAGGTTTCAACACGGGTGGCACCGGCCGGGATCTTCCCTGCCGCGACCAGACGCTTGTGCTGCTCGGCTTCGATACGCTCGATCGTTTCAACCGGAACCATATAGCCCTGGTCGTCACGTGCAGCGTGGATCACGAAGTAGATGACGGTGCCGGCCAGGCTGGCGATCGCCAACCACCAGATGTGCCAGATCATCGCGAAACCGAAGACGGTCAACAGTGCGCCCATCACCACGCCAGTGGCGGTGTTGTTCGGCATGTGGATCGGCTCGTACTTGGCCGGACGCTGGTACGCAGTACCGTTTTCCTTGGCTTCGGTGAACGGGTCGATGCAGTCAGCCTTAGGCAGCACAGCGAAGTTGTAGAACGGAGGTGGCGACGAGGTCGACCATTCCAGGGTGTGTGCATTCCACGGGTCACCGTGATCGCAAACGTTCTCTGGCTTGTTACGGTCACGCACGCTCACATAGAGCTGGATCAGCTGGCAGGCAATACCGACAGCGATCATCACCGCACCGAACATGGCAACGTACAGGTACGGTACCCACTCAGGGTTGGTGGTGGCATTCAGACGACGGGTCATGCCCATGAAGCCCAGTGCATAGAGCGGCATGAACGCGACGAAGAAGCCCGAGATCCAGAACCAGAACGCTGCTTTACCCCAGCCTTCGTGCAGCTTGAAGCCGAACGCTTTCGGGAAGTAGAACGCGAAACCAGCGATGTAACCGAATACCGCACCGCCGATGATCACGTTGTGGAAGTGCGCGATCACGAACAGGCTGTTGTGCAGCACAAAGTCAGCACCCGGGATGGCCAGCAGTACGCCGGTCATGCCGCCGATGGCGAAGGTCACCATGAAGCCCAGGGTCCACATAACCTGGCTGGTGAAGCGCAGACGGCCCTGATAGATGGTGAACAGCCAGTTGAACAGCTTCACACCCGTCGGGATGGAAATCAGCATCGTCGCCAGACCGAAGAAGGCGTTGACGCTCGCACCCGAACCCATGGTGAAGAAGTGGTGCAGCCAAACCATGAAGCCCAGTACCGAGATCGCGCCCGAGGCGTAGATCATCGAGTGGTGGCCGAACAGTTTCTTGCCGGTGAACGCCGAGATCACTTCCGAGAAGATGCCGAATGCCGGCAGGATCAGGATGTAAACCTCAGGGTGGCCCCAGGCCCAGAACAGGTTGACGTACATCATTGGATTGCCACCAAGTTCATTGGTGAAAATGTGGAAATCCATGTAACGGTCAAGGGTCAGCAGTGCCAGGGTCGCGGTCAGGATCGGGAACGAAGCCACGATCAGAACGTTTGCCCAGGTGCAGGTCCAGGTGAAGATCGGCATGTCCATCAGTTTCATGCCAGGGGTACGCATTTTCAGTACGGTCGCGAGGAAGTTAACCCCCGTCAGCGTCGTACCTAACCCGGATAGCTGTAGCGCCCAGATGTAGTAGTCCATACCCACGCCAGGGCTGTATTGCAGACCCGACAATGGTGGGTAGGCAACCCAACCGGTCTTGGCGAATTCGCCGACGCCCAGGGACAGGTTGATCAGCACAACGCCGGACACCAGCAGCCAGAAGCTCAGGGAGTTCAGGAACGGGAACGCAACGTCACGCGCGCCGATCTGCAGCGGCACTGCAAGGTTCATCAGGCCGGTGAAGAATGGCATCGCCATGAAGATGATCATGATCACACCGTGAGCGGTGAAGATCTGGTCATAGTGTTCAGGTGGCAGGTAGCCAGGCGAACCCTCGGTGGCCATGGCCAACTGGGTACGCATCATGATGGCGTCGGCAAAACCGCGCAGCAGCATGACCATGGCAACGATGATGTACATCACGCCGATTTTCTTGTGGTCGACCGAGGTCAACCACTCGGTCCACAAGTAGGTCCACTTCTTGAAGTAGGTGATTGCAGCGAACAGCGCCAGACCACCGAGGGCGATCATGGCGATGGTCACCATCACGATCGGCTCGTGGAATGGGACTGCTTCCCAACTTAATTTACCAAACATCGTTTACTCCTCTGCCCCGGCAGCTGAATGCGAACTCGAGTCAATTTCCGTGGCCGCCACTTCTTTCTCTTTCTTCTCGTGCTTCAGCGGCTTGCCCGGCTTCATACCTTCGTACTTGTCGACGATGATCTGGAACTGGTTCGGCGTGACCGAGGAGTAGAGCTCGACTGGGTTGTTCTGGCTCGGTTTGGCAAGGGCCGCATATTCAGCTTGATCAAGCTGTTTAGGTGACTTCTTGACTTCACTTACCCAGGCGTCGAAATCTTCCTGAGTGGTGGAGATAGCCTTGAATTTCATACCGGTGAAACCCGCGCCGCTGTAGTTGGCGGAGATACCGTCCATTTCAGCGTTGCGGTCAGCGATCAGGTGCAGCTTGGTCTGCATGCCCGCCATCGCATAGATCTGGCCGCCCAGACCCGGGATGAAGAACGAGTTCATCACAGCGTCAGAGGTGATCTTGAAGTTGATTGGCGTGTGCGCCGGGAACACGATCTTGTTGACCGTGGCAATGCCTTGTTCCGGGTAGATGAACAGCCACTTCCAGTCCAGCGCAACGACTTCGATGGTCACTGGCTTGACGTCGGATTGAATTGGACGATACGGGTCCAGTTCGTGGGTCGAAATGTAGGTGATGTAACCCAGGGCAATGATGATCAGGACCGGAATGGTCCAGACTGCCACTTCGATTTTGGTCGAGTGCGACCATTTCGGGGTGTACACGGCGTTCTTGTTGGACGCGCGGTACTTCCAGGCGAACAGGAAGGTCATGACGATAACCGGCACAACGACCAACAGCATCAGCAGCGTGGCGGTGATGATCAGGTTGCGCTGTTCCAGGCCGACCTGGCCCGTTGGATTGAGCAAGGTCATGTTGCAGCCTCCCAGCAACAACGTGCCGAGCAGCGGCACTAGGCCTAGTAATCTGGGGTACCTGTTTTTACTCATCTCACGACCTCTAAAGCAGCTTGCGCAATGCAGTTGGGTTTTGATCGCCAACACTTCACCCTGCCAAGGGTTGGCATTTTCTTTGGATTGAATAAGGGCCGCCCGTCGCGCGTCAGACGCTCGACAAAACCTTGGGACAGCGGTCAGTTCTTATTCGAATTCGTGGTCAAAGGCCTTGTTACAGACCAATTCCATTTGGTGCGGAAAGTTGGAAGGCACCGACACCTGGGTGTCTCAAAAGCCTTTCGGCCTGCTCGACACCCGACTTCCTGTCCAGTTCCTTAATAAAGGTTGAACAGTGCCGGGAATTCAATGCGGGCGATTGTAGATAGGTAGCGCCCTATACACCATGTCTTATCCCGAAATAATTTTTATCGCTCAGAGCAACAATCAATCACCGTTTTTGCAAAAGTTCCGCATCTTATCGAAATCAATTCTCAACAAAAACACCAAAAAATGTAGGTCTATCCACCTCAGTTCAGACAGCTCTGAACGCTTTCTCCCAGCACCGAATCGGCGCAAAGCCCGATATTCAAAGGCCTCTGGCCATCTCCCGGAGCTTGTTAAAACTGCCTGATCTGGCACACACGTGCAAAACCAGAAAAATACCGAAACAGACCAATCCTTTTTTGTAACATTACGCCATTCCGTGTCGTTCAATCGGCTTGCGACACGCTCTGTGTGACAACATGTCGCACACCTGTCGCACCCATCCTTGCCATTCGTCACGGTGATTTCACAAACACTCTGAAATGCAAAACGCCCCGATGAGCTGATCCGCAAATCGGGGCGTTTTCTGTATCGGCCAATCCGCCGAAGAGTTGACTCAGCGCAGTGTTTTTCGGTTACGCGAGGTCAGCAGCGGCACCAGGATCACCACCAGCACGAATGCCAGCAGTGCCCATTGCGCCAGCGACAGACCGAGAATCGGCGGGTACGGCGTCGAGCAGAAACCGTCGACCTGGAAGCCCAGCGGGAAGATCTTCGCCAGCGGCAGGTCATCGACAATCGGCTGCAGCACATCAATGCCGCAACTCACTGCCGGATAGAACTGGGTGTAGACGTGATGCCCGGCAACACCGGCGCCGGCAATCGCGCAAATGACCACCAGCACTTCGAACACGGTGATGCTGCGGCGGCTGCGCATGGCCGCGCCAACGAAGGCGAACAGCGCGATCAGCAGCAGTGCATAACGCTGCAGGATGCACAGCGGACACGGTGCCTCACCCAACACAATCTGCATGTACAGCGCACCGCCGATCAGTGCCAGGCAGATAATCCCCAGCAGCACCAGAAAGCGCCGCTCACGTCCCAGTCGAATCGTTTCCTCGCTCATCGCGTTTCCCTTGTATGTCCATGGTTCAGCTGGCCGGCGGCTGCGCTTGCAGTTGCGCCATCAGGCTGATGTTGTCTTCGATATGCCAATTGGCCGCGATGCGACCGTTGTCGATCTGATAGATATCGGTTGCCCGGAAGTCTACACGCTGGCCCTGCCCTTTGAGAGCCTTGAACGTGCCGCTGAAGTGCCCGCGAAAGTGCAGATGCACCACCACGCGGTCTCCGGCGATGATCATTTGTTCGATCTCGCAGCTCAGGTCCGGCACCGCCGTACGAAAGAACTTCGACGCCAGCAACGGTCCGGTCGGTCCCTGCACCCGGCCTTCGGGCGGTGTCTTGTCGACAAATTGCGGCGACAAGGCTGCCGTGGCCAGGGCCTCTTCACCGGAATTCCAGAAACTGCCATAGCGCCGTGCGGCCAGTTCCATGGCTTCTACCTGTGCCTTGGACAGGCTCTGATCGACGATCAGGGTCTGCGGTTTTATCAGGGCAGATTCGGCAAAAGCAAAAGGGCTGGCCAGCAACGCGGCCGAAAGACCGATGGCTGCGAAGCTGAAACGACGAGCGAAGATGAAGTGCGACATGGGGCGATCCTGATCAGGTCAACGAACGAGCGCCTATCATCAGCATCGGGGAATAAACGATAAACCGGTTAAGAAACGATTAACCTTTAAACAGAATTTAATAATCAGGACCGCATAACGGCCAATCGCGGGCAAGCCCGCTCCCACAGGTCTGGCATCGTTCACAGATGCTGTGTACGACATAAATCCTGTGGGAGCGGGCTTGCCCGCGATGCAGACGACTCGGTCTCAGGAGTTATTCCAAAGCAGCAGCCGGCCCGAAGAACTCATACCGGCTCTGCTGCTCCGGCACGCCCAGCGCTTTCAGATGGCGCTTGATCGCCCCCATAAAACCCTTCGGCCCAAGAAAGTAAGCGTCGACATCCCGTTGCGCTGGCAGCCACTCGCCCAACTGCTCCTGAGTCAACATCCCGACCTTGTCCGCCGCCGGACTGACGCCGTCGTCTTCGGCATAGCAATAAAACCGCTTGAGTTGCGGATGCCGCGCCGCCAACCCGTCGATCCAGTCGCGGAACGCATGCACGCTGCCATTGCGCGCGCAGTGGATAAAGTGCACCGGCCGCTCGCTCTCCAGCGCCGCTTCGAGCATCGCCAGCGTCGGCGTGATGCCCACGCCGCCACTGATCAACACCAGCGGTTTATCGCTGGCAGTCAGGGTGAATTCGCCCGATGGCGGGAACAGCTGAATGCTCGAGCCGACGTGCAAGTGATCGTGCAAGTGGTTGGAGGCGCGACCACCCGGTTCGCGTTTAACGCTGATGCGGTACTGACCGTTGTTCGCCAGCGCCGACAGCGAATAATTGCGGCGGACTTCTTCGCCGTCGAGGATCAGCTTCATGCCGATGTACTGACCCGGTTCAGCCGCAAGGATCGGGCCTTTGTCGGCCGGTTCGAAGTAGAAGGAAACGATTTCCGCACTTTCTTCGACCTTCGCCGCCACGATGAACTCACGCGCCCCGCGCCAGCCGCCGACAGCTTGCTCTTTCTGATCGTAGATGGCGGTTTCGGCGCCGATCAGGATCTCGGCCAACTGACCGTACGCCGCCCCCCACGCACTCATCACCTCGGGCGTGGCGATCTCATCGCCGAGCACTTCGGAAATGGCGCGCAGCAAGCAGGTGCCGACAATCGGGTAGTGCTCCGGCAGGATTTGCAGGGCCACGTGCTTGTTGATGATCTTCGCCACCAGATCGCCCAATTGGTCGAGCTGGTCGATGTGGCGCGCGTACATCAGCACACCGTTGGCCAAGGCACGCGGTTGATCACCGCTGGCCTGGTGCGCCTGGTTGAACAGCGGACGGACTTCGGGGTATTCGGAGAGCATCATGCGATAGAAATGCGTGATCAGCGCCTCACCACCGCTTTCGAGCAGAGGCACAGTGGATTTGACGATGGCACGATCCTGGACGCTAAGCATAAGAGTGACTCCTGAGCTTTTTTGATAAGTTGCCTTAGGCTTATCAGTTTTCGTGCCAGATATTTTATTCATACAAATCAATGATTTAAAAAACACGTAGTCATTTCGACACAAAGACCTTTATAGTCATCCCGACTACATCTTGTCTCTTTGACTACATCACCATGTCTGCCAAATCCCTGCTCACCGCGCTGCTGCCTTTAGTCTCCGATCTGTCCCGCGAACTGCCCGAGGGCGAGCGCTATCGACGCCTGCTCCAGGCCATGCGCGCCCTCCTGCCGTGCGATGCCGCCGCATTGTTGCGCCTGGAAGGTGAATCGCTGGTGCCGCTGGCGGTGGACGGCTTGAGTACCGACACCCTGGGCCGGCGCTTCAAAGTCAGCGAGCACCCGCGCTTTGAAATTCTGCTGGCCGGCGCCGGGCCGACACGGTTCGCCGCCGACAGCGATTTGCCTGATCCTTATGACGGCCTGGTCGAAGGCCTCGCCGATCACCTCGAAGTCCACGACTGCCTCGGGTGCCCGCTGTTCGTCGATGAAAAACTCTGGGGCCTGATCACCCTTGACGCCCTCGATCCCGAGCGTTTCGAGCCGATCGAACTCGACGTCCTGCAAGCCTTTGCCAGCCTCGCCTCAGCCACGGTCAACGCCGCCGAGCGCATCGAACGCCTGGCCGTCCGCGCCGAAGACGAACACCAGCGCGCCGAGGTCTATCGCCAGGCCAGCGGCCAGCAGCACCGCGAAATGATCGGTCAGAGCAAGGCGCTCAAGAAATTGGTGGAAGAAATCAACCTGGTCGGCGGCAGCGATCTGACCGTGTTGATCACTGGCGAAACCGGGGTCGGCAAGGAATTGGTCGCCCAAGCCATCCACGCCGCGTCACCGCGCGCCGACCAACCGATTATCAGCCTCAACTGCGCCGCGCTGCCCGACACGCTGGTCGAGAGCGAACTGTTCGGCCACGTGCGCGGCGCCTTCACCGGCGCCACCAGCGACCGTCGCGGCAAGTTCGAACTGGCCAATGGCGGCACACTGTTTCTCGATGAAGTCGGCGAGTTGTCGCTGACCGTGCAGGCCAAGTTGTTGCGCGTGTTACAGAGCGGCCAGTTACAGCGGCTGGGTTCGGACAAGGAACATCAGGTCGATGTACGCCTGATCGCCGCGACCAACCGCGACCTGGCCGAAGAAGTGCGCAGCGGTCGTTATCGCGCCGACTTCTACCATCGCTTGAGCGTGTACCCACTGCGGGTGCCGGCATTGCGCGATCGCGGGCGTGATGTGTTGTTGCTCAGCGGCTTTTTTCTGGAACAGAACCGCTCGCGCATGGGCCTCAACAGCCTGCGCCTGAGCAGCGACGCCCAGGAAGCGTTGCTCGCCTACACTTGGCCGGGCAACGTGCGCGAACTGGAACACTTGATCGGTCGCAGCGCGCTGAAGGCCTTGGGCAACTGCAAAGTGCGGCCGAAGATCCTCAGCCTCAGTGCGGCAGATCTGGATCTGCCGCGTGAGGTTGTGGATAACTCGGTTGAGCCGGTTGCCGGTGTCGTGGCTGAGATGCCGCTGATCAGCGGGGATCTGCGCAGTGCTACCGAGCAGTATCAGCGGCGTTTGATCAGTGCGGCGCTGGAACGCAATCAGGATAACTGGGCGAGTGCGGCGCGGGAGTTGGGGCTGGATCGGGCGAACTTGGGCCGCATGGCTAAACGTCTGGGGATGAAGAGCTAAAAGCACCCTCACCCTAGCCCTCTCCCCGAGGGAGAGGGGACCGACCGAGGTGTTTTGCGTAATACGCCGACCTGAAACATCGAGTCGATTATGGATTCGGCAGCGCAGGTTCAGGTCGGTGAATTACTACAATATCCCCCAATCGCCCCCCTCTCCCTCCGGGAGGAGCGAGAGGGGACTGACCGAGGTGTTTTGCGCCATACGCCGACCTGAAACATCGAGTCGATTACGGATTCGGCAGAGCAGGTTCAGGTCGGTGAGTTACTACAATATCCCCCAATGGCCCCCTCTCCCTCCGGGAGGAGCGAGAGGGGACTGACCGAGGTGTTTTGCGCCATACGCCGACCTGAAACATCGAGTCGATTATGGATTCGGCAGAGCAGGTTCAGGTCGGTGAATTACTACAATATCCCCCAATCGGCCCCTTCTCCCGGAGGGGGAGCGGACTGATCGAGGTGTTTTGCGCCATACGCCGACCTGAGACATCGAGTCGATTATGGATTCGGCAGAGCAGGTTCAGGTCGGTGAATTACTACAATATCCCCCAATCGGCCCCCTCTCCCTCCGGGAGAGGGCTGGGGTGAGGGGCAGTGATCGAGAGAACAGCGATCAACCCAGGCCGACTACCCGACAACTAACCTAAAGCCCAACCTTTTGACGCCGATAACCCGGCATCAATAGTTTCTGGCGATTTGCCCCTCGCCCATCACCTTTTTCCACAGAAGGTTTATATGTCTTCCACCAAAGCCCGCGCAGATTCACTTTCGCTTCTGCTGTTTACCTTGCGCAGCGGCAAGCTGATGGCGATCAACCTGCTGAAAGTCAGTGAAATCATCCCCTGCCCGCCGCTGACCAAGCTGCCGGAGTCGCACCCGCACGTCAAAGGCATCGCCACCCTGCGCGGCGCGTCGCTGTCGGTGATCGACCTCAGCCGCGCGATCGGCGAGCGCCCGCTGGAAGACCCGAACGGCGGCTGCCTGATCGTCACCGATGTCAGCCGCTCCAAACAGGGCCTGCACGTGCAGGCCGTGAGCAAAATCGTCCATTGCCTGACCACCGACATCAAGCCGCCACCGTTCGGTTCCGGTGGCTCACGTGCCTACATCACCGGCGTGACCTCGGTGGACGGCACGCTGGTGCAGGTGCTGGATATCGAAAAGGTTATCCACAGCATCGCCCCGGCGCAGATCGAAATGGCCCCGACCGACCTGAGCATGGAAGACGCCGAAGTCCTCGGCAATGCGCGGATTCTGGTGGTCGATGACAGTCAGGTGGCGCTGCAGCAATCGGTGCACACCCTGCGCAACCTCGGCCTGCAGTGCCACACTGCGCGCAGCGCCAAGGAAGCCATCGACTGCCTGCTCGACCTGCAAGGCACCGCGCAGCAGATCAACCTGATCGTCTCCGACATCGAAATGTCCGAGATGGACGGCTACGCCTTCACCCGCACCCTGCGCGAAACCCCGGACTTCGCCCACCTCTACGTGCTGCTGCACACCTCGCTCGACAGCGCGATGAACAGCGAAAAGGCCCGGTTGGCCGGAGCAAATGCGGTGCTGACCAAGTTCTCCTCACCAGAGCTGACTCAACGCCTGATCGAAGCGGCCAAACACGTCGCGGCCAACGGTCACTGAGTCTTGGCTCAGACGTATTGTTTTTTGATGCGGCGCGATCTTGCCAAGGACGCGCCGGATGCGCTTTGGCCTCAAGGCATTGAACTGTGTACGTACTCCGTCGAACTCGCGCCGGACGTGCACGCCCTAATGCAACTCGGCTACCGCGAAGGCGGCGGCCGGGTGCCGGCGCTGGACACTTGGCAGCAGCAATTCGAGACCGATCCCGAATACGATCCGTCGCTGTGCTTGATTGCCCGTGACGGCGAAGGTGTGGTCGGCGTGGCGCAATGCTGGACCAGCTCATATATCAAGAATCTGGTGGTGCATCCGCGCATGCAAGGGCGTGGATTGGGCCGGGCGTTGTTGCTCAATGCATTCAAGGTATTTCAGCAACGGCGCGAGGGGTTTGTTGATCTGAAGGTGCTGGAAGACAACCGGCGCGCGCAGCGCTTGTATGAAAGTGCCGGGATGTATGTGGTCCGCCGGGAACTGGTGCCGGACTGATCGACCGCTTTCGCGAGCAGGCCAGCACAGGCAACTTCCTTTCTCAGGCAGACTCCAACCTTGGCCACTCACGACCAAGGACGCCCACCATGAAAGTGCTCACCCTCAGCCTGCTCTGCCTCACCGCCCTCACCTCCCAGGCCAACGCCTCCAGCCCCGACGCCTGGGCCGCCTACGACAAAACCGTGCTCGCCAGTTGTACCAAGGCCAGTGGCCTGAAAAACGCCAAACCGGTCGGCACACCCGCGCAATTCGACGACCGCGTCGGCTACACCGCCGTGTTGCTACAAGGTCAATACCCGCAAAAACACATGAAAGGCCAGCAGGGCACCGAGCTGTGCCTGTACAACAAAAAGGCAAAAACCGCCTTCGTCACCGAGTGGGACTCGATTCGTCCGACCGGCAAAGCGCAGTGAGTGGCGCATAACTTGCTTCGATCCGCGCCTGTGCGGTGGTTTTCCGCCACCGTTTCACGCCCTGATTGAAGACAGATCGCTCAATGAATACGACGTTTTCCTGCGTAGGCTGCGGCAAATGCTGCACCGACCACCATGTCCCGCTGACCCTGGCCGAGGCCCGCATGTGGGCGGCGGATGGCGGTCAGGTGATCGTGCTGGTGGAGGCTTTTCTCGGTAATGGCCTGGGTTTGCCGGCGCAGCAGCGAGAACATGCCGAACGGCGTTCAGCGCTCGTTCGCAGCGGCACGACAGACGCCCATGTGGCAATCACCTTCGCCGCATACAACGTCGGTCCCTGCCGGAATCTTGACGAAGACAACCTGTGCCGCATCTACGAGCGCCGGCCGCTGGTGTGTCGTATTTACCCGGCGGAAATCAATCCGCATATCCCGCTCACCCCTGCTGCCAAGGATTGCCCGCCGGAGTCCTGGCAACAGGGGCCCGTGCTGATTGCCGGGGGCGAGTTGGTCGATCAGGCGCTGGTTGAATTGATTCAACGCTCGCGCCAGGCCGATCGCGATGACATCGGCATCAAGGACGCGATCTGCGCGATGCTGGGGATTCGTACCACGGCGCTGAAGGGGGACGGGTTTACTGCCTACTTGCCGAATATGGAGGCGTTTGCGGCAGTGATTGATCAGGTGACTGCCCAGCCGTTGACGATGGCGCCGAGTGAGTGGGTGTTTCATCTGTCGGGCGATGATGTGGCCGGGCAAGTGTTGGCGGCCGGGGCACAGGTGGTGACGGAGCCGGCGCAGACGTATGCGTTTATTTCGTTGCGGGCGGCCTGATCCAGATTCTATAGCGCCCGCCCGGACCTCATCGCGAGCAGGCTCACCCCTACATTTGAAATGCATTCCCTTGCAGGAGTGAGCCTGCTCGCGATAGCGCAAGTGAGCACACCCTCAATCGCGAACCTGCCGCCGCCCCCAGAACTCCCGCGCCAGCAACCTCAAATCCCCCGCCAGCCCCGCCACATCTTCGGAATTGCGCTGACTCTCGCGCCCCTCATCCACCGTCACCTCGCACGCCGTACGAATGCTGACGATGTTGCGGTTGATGTCCTCGCTCACCGCGCTCTGCTGCTCCACCGCTGCCGCAATCTGCAGGCTCATCTCGGTGATCTGCTCGACCCGCTCGCTGATCCCGTCCAGCGCCCGCGCCGCCCGCTGCGCCTGTTCGACGCTGTTATCCACATGCTCACTGCTTTGCTGCATCACCAGCACCGCATCGCGCGCGCCGTTCTGCAGGGTGCTGATCATTCGTTGAATCTCGTTGGTCGATTGCTGCGTGCGTTGCGCCAGCCCGCGAACCTCATCCGCCACCACGGCAAACCCGCGCCCGGCATCGCCGGCGCGTGCGGCTTCGATCGCCGCGTTGAGGGCCAACAGATTGGTTTGCTCGGCGATGCTGCGGATCACCTCCAGCACACCGGAAATTTCACTGCTGTGGCCTTCGAGCTGATGAATCACCTCGGTCGCCCGGCCAAGTTCTTCAGCCAGGCGCAACACGGCGCTGCGACTTTCACCGACCAGCCAATGCCCTTCACGGGTTTCCGTTCCGGCCATATCCGCCGCTACAGACGCCTGCTGCGCATGACTGGCAACCTGCGCGACACTCGCGGCCATCTGGTGAATGGCCGCCGCCACCTGGTCGGTTTCCGCCTGCTGCTGCAGTGAACTGTTATGGCTGCTTTGCAGGTGATCGACCAGTTGCGCAGCGTGTCCGGCCAACTGTTGCGACGCATCGCCGATACGCCCGAGCACCGCGCCGACCTGCGCTTCGAGCATCTGCAAGGCGAACTCGATCTGGCCGATTTCATCGCGACGTCCGGTATACACAGACTGACTCAACGGATTGTCCGCAACGCTCCGCGCACGCTCGGCCAGTTGCTCCAGCGGGCACAAAATCCAGCGCAGCGCCAACGCACAAGCGCCGCTGCCCAACACAAATGCTGCCAGGTTCAACCAGGCAGAATCCGGCTGCAACCAGGTCTCGGCACCCAGCACAACGCCGAGCAGCGCACTGGCCAGCGCCGTGACCTTGGTCCGCACCCCCAAGGCTTGCGGTTGCCAGCGCGTCACACGCTCGCCGCGCAACTGCGCGTACGCCAGCTCCGCCGCCGCCACTTGCCGCGCATCCGCCCGCGTGCGCACCGACTGATACTCCACCGCCTTACCGTTCTGCGTCACCGGCGTGACATAGGCACTGACCCAGTAATGATCACCGTTCTTGCAGCGATTTTTCACCAGCCCCATCCACGACCGCCCGCCCTTGAGCGTCTGCCACATATGCGCAAACGCCTGCGCCGGCATGTCCGGATGACGCAACAGATGGTGCGGCGCACCCAGCAACTCATCGCGGCTGTAACCGCTGATCTTGATGAAGTCGTCGTTGGCGTAAGTGATCGCGCTGGTCAGATCGGTGGTCGAGAGAATGTTCGCATCCAGCGCCACATCGACATTGCGACCGGTCACCGGGAGATTGATCTTCATGAATAGCGCGCTCGTTTTATTGGAAAGAGTCGGCAGGGCTGCTGACTCTAAGCGCACCAATTGGTCAAATATTGATCTGGCTCAGGATCTGAGCACTTAGCCATCACTGCGACCGAAAATCGCAGTCGATGGCGCAGGGCGGGAATAAAACTCAGCGCTTGCCCATCGAACGACGGGTACCCGGCGGCGCCATGCCCGGGGTCTTGGTGTGGCCGTTCTTGGCGCCGTTTTTGTACCACGGCTGGTTCGAGCCTTTGGCTGCGGCCAGTTCGCCCGGTTTGAAGGGGAACTTAAAGGCCGGGATTTCGGCTTTGGTGTCGCTGGTATCGGCCAGTTCAGCCGAGACATCGCTCACAGCGTCGTCAACCGGCGGCAGGGTCGGGGAAGTCATAAAAGCTCCGGAAAGCAAAAAGTCGGGCCCGATCAGTGAGCCGCGAAGGCGCGCAGTATACCTGTGCGCCATGGCTCGGCACCTGAAGATTTGCAGCGCACGCCGAACGGTTTACAGGTAGGTGATGATCACGATGCCTTTGTCAGTCGATGTCTTCAGCGCTTCGTAACGCATGGAAATCGGCAGCGCCTGATGACTGCAAGCGTTGCGCTCAGTGTCGACATCGACTTTCACGCCGGGCTTGATTTCGATCTGGCGAGACTCACGAGCAGCAAACGCCCCGACCGGTCCGACCTGACAGCCCGAGTCAACGATTTGCCCGGTGAAGCGGATCTCGCCGGATTGACTGGCCGGCGCGGCGAAGGCTGTGAGTGGAACCAACAGAAGCACATACGGCAGAGCGGTTTTCAGCTTCATTTCAAGACACTCCCGAAGTGGACGGCCCAGAGAGATTTGGACCGTGCGCGGCCTGAGCCATACAAGCTGTATCCGCTCATAGAGGCGGATCTTTAAGAGATTAGTCAGGATCGCAAGCCGTGCCGGATGTCAGTTCATTCGTTGCTGGACGTTGCTCAACAATTGCGAGGCGCTTTCCAACAACTGCGCCAGAAGCGCGTCATCCTCATCCATATACCCTTCGTATTCCGCGAGATTGCGCCGCTCATGACACAACGCGAACAATCGCACCTGAACCTTGCTGATATGCGCCGTATGCACCAGACACTGAAAGACCAGGTAGCGTTTATCTGATCGATAGCCACTCAATCGGAGCGCCGTCAGCGCCAACGCGTGCGCTGCGTTATAAGCCAAGTCGAAACGGCTGGAAAAAGACAACGTAGAAGTTTGCGCATCCTTGAGCCGATCCATGGCCGAGCGCATCAAGCCCTCACACTCCTTGCGATCCGGCGGCTCCGCTTTCAGCCCACCGCTACGTAGAAGATTCTCCAGACTCTCGTTGCTGCCCATCCTTGGACTCCAAAGGGTTTGCCCCTAACAGAACGATTTTTTCCTGCTGCACCACCCGCAAGACAAAGCTGTTTTGCGCAGCCAGTTTTGCCGCCCAGTCTTGCGGGGTGTAAAGCGTCGGGTTGATGGGACGACCCAATTGTTCCTCCATGGGCATGAGCCGTTCCATGACGTCACTGTAGTGCAGGCCTTCGCCGATCAGCATGAGATCAATGTCACTGAGTGTGTTTGCTGTGTCTTTGGCGATGGAGCCATAGACAAACGCCCAGGTGATCTGCTCGGTAAACGGCTGCAATGCCTGACGCAGAGGCTCAGCGATGCCAAACGTCTTGCGAGCGATGCCCAGTAGTTCGGCATAGATGGGACATGTGGGATTGGCCTGGTAATGGTTCTGATTGCCCACCTTTGTCATGCGCAACACACCGGCTCGCTGCAGACGGTCGAGTTCACGCATGAGACTGCCTTTGCCAACCCGCGCCCAGCGCACGATCTCGTTGGCATAGAAAGTCTGGTCAGGCTTACCAAACAGCAGACCCAATACCTTTTGTTGAGTGGTGGTAAATAGCGCTTCGCTTAGAGAGAGAGTTTCCACTGTGAAGGCCAAGAGTCCCAAAAAGGGAACGATAGGTCCCTTTTTGGGACTTATCAACCGTTCGAATATTTCCAGAGGCAGCGGTCACCGAACAATCGCCATCGCGAACAGGCTCACACCTACAGTTGGAATGCGATCCCCTTGTAGGAGCGAGCCTATTCGTGCAGCACGGTGACATGCTGTTCAGACGGACTACGTCTGCGGATCAACCCTATCCAGCGCCCGGTTCACCGCCAGCTCGGCGAGCATGACGATCTGCTGGATCGCCAGCGCCGTACTGCGCTGCGGGCGACTGAGCTGATCGGCCAGATCACCGGCCATGACATTGGCTGAAGCCAGCGATTCGCAGGCGTGGGCAAGCAGGCTTTCGGTGTCGATGTTCGGCTGGATGAGGAACATCGTACTGGGCTGACGCGGTTTGACCGGTTCGGGGCAGAGGTAGAAATCGAGAGCGCGCTTGATGGCTTCGCGGGTTTTGAGCTGGTCGTCGGCGCGGAGGGCGTCTTCGAGTGGGGTGGTGGTTTGGATGGGGGGATCGGGTACGGGCTTAGTCATGGAAATGTTCCTAATCAAAAGCCAACACATGCCGTTTCTCACGCGGCGGAGTGGTGGCAGCTATGTGCGGAGTGAGAAACCGGTAGGAACAAGCCCGGCCGAACCGAAGTTCGCCCGCACACAGCCGCCATAAAAATTGCAGGGCAGCAAATAGCCGGCGGCAATTATGGTGGTACTGGTGTTGGATTAACAGTTCCTACGGGTTCTCACACCCGATCACCGAGTTGTCGGCGACAACCAAAGACTAGAGAGCGCACGTCCGACGGACAACCTGAAAATCTTGTGGGAAGGTTCTGATTATTCGACACAAATTTAAACAACCAAAAGCCAACCCTCACCCTAGCCCTCTCCCGGAGGGAGAGGGGACTGACCGTGGTGTTTGCGGGAGGTACGCCGACGTGCAATACCTCGTTGAATTTGGATCTTGAAAAGCACACAAATCGGCTCCCTCTCCCTCGGGAGAGGGCTGGGCGGGCGGCGTTCCGATGAGGGGCGAATCCACCACAAATCCAAAGCCAAACACCCGCTCTTCACCACTCAACAGGATGAGCGTTAGCTCGGCTGCGGCTTTTGATCTGTAAGGCGACATCGGAAGGCTGAGTGGAGGGATTGATCAGGGCGTGGGAGCGCAGCGACCGTTTGGCGCAGCCAAACACAGCGAGAGGAGGTGCAGCGAAGCAAACCGGAGGCGCTGCGCCCGGATCGGTCCCGGAGCGAAGGAACCCCGAGCCCCAGCGAGCGGGCCGCACGTAGGAGCAAGCCTTTTTGGTTACTTTTTCGGCGTCTGGAAAAAGTGACCCGCCGTAAGGGCGGAACCGTAATCAGCCACACCCGCAGCAACGGATATACACACAGAGAAAACTGACAGCGCCGACAGCTAGCCGTCACCCTCCTGACCCCAAAACAAGTTTATAAAGACCCTAACCCTGCCCAAACTCCGTCCGGCGCCCACCCCGCATGCGAATCCAAAAGAACAAAGCCCTGCTAGCCCTAGTGATCGTCCTGGCCGCCGCAGGCACATGGTGGGCAATCAAACCCGCCCCGGCCAAACTCGCCACCCCCACCGCCATCCCCGTGCGAGTGATCGCGGTCAGCGAAAAAGACGTCCCCCGCTACACCAGCGGCATCGGCTCGGTACTCTCGCTCCACAGCGTGGTCGTTCGCCCGCAAGTCGACGGCATCCTCACCAAAATCCTCGTCAAAGAAGGCCAACTCGTCAAAGCAGGGGACCTGCTGGCCACCATCGACGACCGCTCCATCCGCGCCAGCCTCGACCAGGCCCGCGCGCAACTGGGCGAAAGCCAGGCGCAACTGCAAGTCGCCCTGGTCAACCTCAAACGCTACAAACTGCTCAGCGTCGACGACGGCGTCTCCAAGCAGACCTACGATCAGCAACAAGCCCTGGTCAACCAACTGAAAGCCACCGCCCAAGGCAATCAGGCTTCGATCGACGCGGCGCAGGTACAACTGTCCTACACGCAGATTCGCTCCCCGGTCACCGGTCGCGTCGGTATTCGTACCGTCGACGAAGGCAACTTCCTGCGCATGACCGATGCCCAGGGCCTGTTCACCGTGACCCAGATCGACCCGATCGCCGTGGAGTTCTCCCTGCCCCAGCAAATGCTGCCGACCCTGCAAGGCCTGATCAACGACCAGCAACACGCCCCGGTCAAGGCCTACATCGGCGCCGACACCGACGGCGAAACCGGCAACCTGCTCGGCGAAGGCCACCTGACCCTGATCGACAACCAGATCAACGCCAACACCGGCACCATCCGCGCCAAGGCCGAGTTCGACAACGCCAGCCAGAAGCTCTGGCCCGGCCTGCTGGTGACGGTAAAAATTCAGACAGCCCTCGACAAAGATGCGCTGGTGGTCCCGCCCACCGTCGTACAACGTGGGCTCGATCAACACTTCGTCTACCGGGTGAACGGCGACAAGGTCGAAGTCGTACAAGTGCAGATGGTTTATCAGGGCAGCGGCCAGGACATCATCAAAGGCGTGAAGGCCGGTGACGTGCTGGTGACCGACGGCCAGTCGCGGCTCAAACCTGGTTCCACGGTGCAGGTCATGAGCGAGCCACCACAGGTGGTGCAAGCGGAGCCGAAACCATGAAGGAGCACAAAGGCATCTCCACGTGGTGCATCGACCACCCGGTCGCGACGATTCTGCTGACGATTGCCTTGGTGTTGGTCGGCGCGATTGCCTTCCCGCGCTTGCCGATTGCCCCACTGCCGGAAGCGGAATTTCCGACGATTCAAGTTTCGGCGAAGTTACCCGGCGCCAGCCCCGACACCATGGCCTCGTCCGTGGCTACGCCGCTGGAGGTGCAATTCAGCGCCATTCCCGGCATGACCCAGATGACCTCCAGCAGTGCCCTCGGCTCCAGCTTGCTGACCCTGCAATTCACCCTCGACAAGAGCATCGACACCGCCGCACAAGAAGTCCAGGCGGCGATCAACACCGCCGCCGGCAAACTGCCCAAGGACATGCCGACGCTGCCGACATGGAAGAAGGTCAACCCCGCCGACAGCCCGGTGCTGATCCTCAGCGTCAGCTCGACGCAGATGCCCGGCACCGAACTCAGCGACCTGGTGGAAACCCTGCTCTCGCGTCAGATCAGTCAGATCGACGGTGTAGGCCAAATCAACATCACCGGTCAGCAACGTCCGGCAATCCGCGTCCAAGCCTCAGCCGACAAACTGGCGGCGATCGGCCTGACCCTCGCCGACATTCGTCTGGCGATACAGCAGACCAGCCTCAACCTGGCCAAAGGTGCGCTGTATGGCGAGTCGAGTATTTCCACGCTGTCGACCAACGACCAGTTGTTCCAGCCCGAGGAATACCGCCAGCTCATCGTTTCCTACAAGGACGGCGCCCCGGTTCACCTAAGAGATGTCGCTAACGTTATCAACGGTTCGGAAGATGACTATGTGCAAGCGTGGGCCGGCGATCAACCGGGGGTAAACCTGGTGATCTCGCGCCAGCCCGGCGCCAACATTGTGGAAACCGTTGACCGCATTCAAGCCGCCCTGCCCGGCCTCGAAGCCATGTTGCCGGCCTCGGTGCAGGTGAAAACCCTGATCGACCGCACCCAGACCATTCGTGCCTCGCTGCATGAAGTCGAGATCACCCTGTTGATCGCGATCCTGCTGGTGGTGGCGGTGATGGCGCTGTTCCTGCGCCAGCTGTCGGCGACGATGATTGTGTCGGCGGTACTCGGCGTGTCGCTGACCGCCAGTTTCGCCCTCATGTACCTGTTGGGCTTCAGCCTGAACAACCTGACGCTGGTGGCGATCGTCGTCGCGGTCGGCTTCGTGGTCGACGATGCGATTGTGGTGGTGGAAAACATCCACCGACATCTGGAGGCCGGCGACGATATGCGCGAAGCGGCGATCAAGGGCGCCGGCGAGATCGGATTCACCGTGGTGTCGATCAGCTTTTCGCTGGTGGCGGCGTTCATTCCGCTGCTGTTCATGGGCGGCGTGGTCGGACGGCTGTTCAAGGAATTCGCCCTGACGGCGACCTCGACCATCATGATTTCCGTGGTGGTGTCGCTGACCCTGGCGCCAACGCTGGCGGCGCTGTTCATGCGTAAACCGGCGCATCACGCCAGCGATAAACCGGGCTTCAGCGAACGCCTGCTCGGCTGGTATGAGAAAGGCCTGCGCCGCGCCCTCGCCCATCAGAAACTGATGATTGGTGTGTTTGGCCTGTCGCTGGCGATGGCGATTGGCGGTTACATCTTTATCCCCAAGGGTTTCTTCCCGGTGCAGGACACCGGTTTCGTCCTCGGCACCACCGAAGCCGCGGCGGATATCTCCTACGGCGACATGGTGAAAAAACACCTGGCGATGGCCGAAATCGTCGCCGCCGACCCGGCCGTGCAAGCGTTTTCCCACTCGGTGGGTGTGTCCGGCAGCAACCAGACCATCGCCAACGGGCGCTTCTGGATTGCTTTGAAAAAACGCGGCGACCGTGATGTCTCGGCCAGTCAGTTCATCGACCGGATTCGTCCGCAACTGATGAAAGTCCCCGGCATCGTCCTCTATCTGCGCGCCGGCCAGGACATCAACCTCAGCTCCGGCCCGAGCCGCGCACAGTATCAATACGTGCTCAAGAGCAACGACGGCGCAACCCTCGCGACATGGACCCAACGCCTGACCGAAAAACTGCGCAGCAACCCGGCGTTCCGCGACATCTCCAACGACTTGCAACTGGGCGGCAGCATCACCCACATCAGCATCGACCGCAGCGCCGCCGCACGTTTCGGCCTGACCGCGAGCGATGTCGACGAGGCGCTGTACGACGCCTTCGGCCAACGGCAGATCAATGAGTTCCAGACCCAGGTCAACCAGTACAACGTGATTCTGGAGCTGGACACCAAACAACGTGGCAAGGCCGAAAGCCTCAATTACTTTTACCTGCGCTCGCCGTTGAGTGGCGAGATGGTGCCGCTATCGGCGCTGGCCAAATTCGACGCGCCGACCATCGGTCCGCTGTCGATTGCCCACGACGGCATGTTCCCCGCCGCCAACCTGTCGTTCAACCTCGCGCCCGGCGTGGCACTGGGTGATGCGGTGATCCTGCTCGATCAGGCCAAGGCCGAGATCGGCATGCCGACGGCGATCAGCGGCAATTTCCAGGGCGCGGCGCAGGCGTTCCAGAGTTCGCTGGCCAGTCAGCCGTGGCTGATTCTTGCGGCGCTGGTGGCGGTGTACATCATTCTCGGCGTGCTTTATGAGAGCTTCGTGCATCCACTGACGATCATCTCGACGCTGCCGGCGGCAGGTTTGGGTGCGGTGATCATGCTGTGGATCTGCGGCCAGGACTTTTCGATCATGGCGTTGATCGGGCTGGTGTTGCTGATCGGTATCGTCAAGAAGAACGGCATCCTGATGATCGACTTCGCCCTTGAAGCGCAGCGTAATCGAGGGCTGTCGCCGCAGGAGGCGATTTTCGAGGCGTGCATCACGCGGTTCCGGCCGATCATCATGACCACCCTCGCCGCCCTGCTCGGCGCCCTGCCGCTGATGCTCGGCTATGGCACCGGCGCCGAACTGCGCCAGCCGCTGGGGATCGCCGTGGTCGGCGGGTTGCTGGTCAGCCAGATGCTGACGCTGTTCACCACGCCGGTCATATACTTGTGGCTTGAGCGGCTGTTTCACCGCCCCAAACCAGTACCCACGGCGGCACTGGCGACCACAGACTGAGGCAGGGTCATGCGCGTTCTGATTATCGAAGACGAGGAAAAAACCGCGGATTATCTGCACCGCGGTCTGACGGAACAGGGTTACACCGTGGATCTGGCCCGCGACGGCGTCGAAGGCCTGCACCTGGCGCTGGAAGGCGACTACGCGGTGATTGTCCTCGACGTGATGTTGCCGGGCCTGGATGGCTTCGGTGTGCTGCGCGCGTTGCGGGCGCGCAAGCAGACGCCAGTGATCATGCTCACCGCCCGCGAACGGGTCGAAGACCGGATCAAAGGCCTGCGCGACGGCGCCGACGATTACCTCGGCAAGCCGTTTTCCTTCCTCGAACTGGTGGCGCGCCTGCAAGCGCTGACCCGGCGCAGCGGCGGCCATGAACCGGTGCAGGTGAGCATCGCCGACCTGTGGATAGATTTGATCAGCCGCAAGGCCACTCGGGCCGGTACCCGACTGGATCTGACCGCCAAAGAGTTCTCGCTGTTGAGCGTCCTCGCCCGCCGCCAGGGTGAAATCCTCTCGAAAACCGCGATTGCCGAGATGGTCTGGGATATCAATTTCGACAGCGATGCCAACGTCGTCGAAGTCGCGATCAAACGCCTGCGCGCCAAGCTCGACGGGCCGTTCGACGAGAAACTGCTGCACACCATTCGCGGCATGGGTTATGTGCTGGAGAGCCGCGGTGTCCAGTAACTCGATTGCCCTGCGTTTAAGCGGCATGTTTACGCTGGTGGCGCTGCTGGTGTTTCTGTTGATCGGCGGCGCGTTGTATCAGCAGGTCGACAAGGGCCTCGGCCTGCTGCCGGAAGCCGAACTGGACGCACGTTACAGCGTGCTCGAGTCGGCGCTCAATCGCTACGGCACGCCGGAACACTGGGTGAAGATCAACGCCAAGCTGAAGCTGCTGGGCGAAGAGGACAAACGCATTCGGTTCTGGGTGGTGAGTGGTGATCCGGGCTACGAATATGGTCAGCCGGATGCGCTGATCCGCGCCTTCGCCAAAGGCCCGACGGGCATGCATGACCTGCAGTTGCCCGATCATCCCTATCCGCTGAAAGTGCTGCTCACCGAACTGCCGGCCAAGGATCAGCGTCCGCCGCTGCGCTTCATGATCGGCATCGACACCGAGACCTTCCACGAGACCCAGCACAACCTGCTGATCGCCCTGATCGGCCTGGCGATTGCCGGGGTGTTGATGGCTTCCGCGCTGGGTTACTGGGTGGCGCACATCGGCCTCAAACCGCTGATCAAACTGTCTCAGGAGGCGCAACGACTGGCGCCGCCACTGCGGGCCGGGCGCTTGCGGATGTCGCCGTTGCCGCCGGAGCTTGAGCAGTTTGTCGACTCGTTCAACTCGACGCTGGAACGGGTCGAACAAGCCTATTCGCGGCTGGAATCGTTCAACGCCGACGTGGCCCATGAACTGCGCTCACCGCTGACCAACCTGATCGGCCAGACCCAGGTCGCACTGACCCGCGGGCGCTCTGCCGAGCATTATTTCGAGGTGCTGCAATCCAATCTTGAAGAGCTGGAACGGCTGCGCTCGATCATCAACGACATGCTGTTTCTGGCCAGCGCCGACCAGGGCAGCAAGGCGACCAGGCTCACCGAAGCTTCGCTGGCCGATGAAGTGGCGACCACGCTGGAGTACCTGGATTTCATCCTCGAAGACGCGCAAGTACAGGTACACGTGAGTGGCGATGCGCAGGTGCGGATCGAGATCGCGCATTTGCGTCGGGCGTTGATCAATCTGTTGAGCAACGCGGTGCAGCACACCGGGCCGGGCCAGGTGATCGAAGTGCACATCGAGGTGGAAGAGCACCAGGTGAGCATCGGCGTGGCCAACCCCGGATCGCCGATTGCCAGCGAGCATTTGCCGCGCCTGTTCGAGCGCTTCTATCGAGTGGATGCGTCGCGCAGCAACAGCGGCAACAACCATGGTTTGGGGCTGGCGATCGTCAAGGCGATTGCGCTGATGCATGGCGGGGATGTGTTTGTGCGCAGCGATCGAGGGATGAATACCTTCGGGATTTATCTGCCGGTCTGAAAAGCCCCTCACCCTAACCCTCTCCCAGAGGGAGAGGGGACTGACCGCGCTGTTGTTCCGAAATACACCGACCTGAAATAGCCAGTCGCACTCAGGGTTTGAAAAGCATGGAGACCTGCTCCCTTTCCCCCTCGCCTACTTGGGACTGACCGCGTTGTTGTTCCGAAATACGCCGACCTGAAATAGCCAGTCGAACTCCGGCTTTGAAAAGCATGGAGATCTACTCCCTTTCCCCCTCGCCTACTTGGGACTGACCGCGCTGTTGTTCCGAAATACACCGACCTGAAATAGCCAGTCGAACTCAGGCTTTGAAAAGCATGGAGACCTGCTCCCTTTCCCCCTCGCCTACTTGGGACTGACCGCGTTGTTGTTCCGAAATACGCCGACCTGAAATAGCCAGTCGAACTCCGGCTTTGAAAAGCATGGAGATCTGCTCCCTTTCCCCCTCGCCCACTTGGGACTGACCGCGTTGTTGTTCCGAAATACGCCGACCTGAAATAACCAGTCGCACTCAGGCTTTGAAAAGCATGGAGATCTGCTCCCTTTCCCCCTCGCCAACTTGGGACTGACCGCGTTGTTGTTCCGAAATACACCGACCTGAAATAGCCAGCCGAACTCAGGCTTTGAAAGCATGGAGATCTGCTCCCTTTCCCCCTCGCCCACTGGGACTGACCGCACTGTTCTTCCAAAGTACGCCGACCTGAAATAGCCAGTCGAACTCAGGCTTTGAAAAGCATGGAGACCTGCTCCCTTTCCCCCTCGCCCACTTGGGACTGACCGCGCTGTTCTTCCGAAGTACGCCGACCTGAAATAGCCAGTCGAACTCAGGCTTTGAAAAGCATGGAGATCTACTCCCTTTCCCCCTCGCCTACTTGGGACTGACCGCGTTGTTCTTCCAAAGTACGCCGACCTGAAATAGCCAGTCGAACTCCGGCTTTGAAAAGCATGGAGGTCTGCTCCCTTTCCCCCTCGCCAACTTGGGACTGACCGCGTTGTTGTTCCGAAATACACCGACCTGAAATAGCCAGTCGAACTCAGGCTTTGAAAAGCATGGAGATCTGCTCCCTTTCCCCCTCGCCCCCTTGGGGGAGAGGGCTGGGGTGAGGGGGTGACTTTTGCTTCTGCTGTAACAGTCATTTATGAAAATCACGCTGTTTCCCAACGCCCGGCAACCTTATCTTTGCCCGCACCAAACAGCACTTGCCAAGCAAGAAGGTTTTCAAGATGTCCAACAGTATGGGTATTGCCAGCGCTTTCGTTTTGTCCTCGTTGATCCTGTCGCCGATGGCGATGGCTGAAGAATCGCAGTCGTTCGTAGCGCAGAATGCCGCTCGCGCTCACGCATTCGAACAGTCTCAGGCAGAAGTGATGGCCAAATCGCAAGACGCCACACAAGCCCCGCAGGCCGCCGCTTCCCAGGCTAAAGCGTCCGAGAAGGACAGCTGAGTCGCGCGCCGTTCCTACGTTTCCCTCGACGCGGTTGTTTGGCTCTTCCCGTTCAACCGTCGTCATTCCAGGCCGCTGATGTTCAGCGGCCTTTTTTCGTTGTGGTCTGAAAGCCATCCGGTTCGTCTGTAACAACAAGAAACATCCAGCCCCTCAAGACATTGAGGGGTCAGTTGACCCAAGGAGCTTTACCGCAAGTGCGTTACCCAGTCCGCTATACCCCGTTATTCATTGCAATCGCCGCAACGATTGTTCCCGCCGCCCAGGCCGACGAAGCGGCCAAAGCAGGTTTCGTTGAAGGCGCGAGCCTCAACCTCAACGCCCGTAACTACTACATGAATCGCAACCGTCTGCAGCAGACGGACGACAACATCGAGTGGGGCCAGGGGTTTCTCGGGATCTTCCAGTCGGGTTACACCGAAGGCACCATCGGCTTCGGCATCGACGCGCACGCCATGCTCGGGCTGAAGCTCGATGGCGGTGGCGGCACGGATGGTTCGAGCATCCTCCCGGTGAGCGATGGCAACGGCAAGGCACCGGGCGCATTCTCGACTGCCGGCGGCACCCTGAAAATGCGTGCGTTCGATACCGAGTTGAAGGCCGGCGACCTGTTCCTCACCAACCCGGTGATCGCTGGTGGTGACAGCCGTATGCTGCCGCAGACCTTCCGTGGCGTCAGCCTGACCAACCACAGCTTCGACGGCTGGATGTTCGAGGGTGGCCAGGCCAGTTTCACCAAGCCTTACAACCAGAGCGGTCGCCAGCGCATCGGCACCTCGTACGGCCAACTCGCCGAGGGCGACGAGAGCCGCCATCTGAACTGGGCCGGGGTTTCCTGGAGCGGCGTCGAAGGCCTGACCAGCAATCTGTACGTCGCCGAGCTGAAGGACATCTGGAACCAGTACTACTACGACCTCGACTACACCTGGACGCTTAACGATCTGGTCAGCCTCAACCCGGGCCTGCACTTCTATCACACGCAGGACACCGGCGACGCATTGCTGGGTGACATCGACAACAACACCTACAGCCTGCATTTCACCGTCGGCATCGGCAGCCACAGCGTCACGGCCGCGTACCAACGGGTCAACGGCAACACGCCGTTCGACTACATCAGCCAGGGTGACAGCGTTTACCTCGACAACTCCCAGCAGTACTCGGACTTCAATGGCCCGAACGAGCGCTCGTGGAAGCTCAAGTACGCGTATGACTTCGCCGGTCTCGGCATGCCGGGCCTGACCTCGGCGGTGTCCTACTCGCGCGGTACCGTTGACCTGACCAAGGTCGACCCGGCCAGCAAAGGTTACGCCTCGTGGTACAGCGCCGACGGTCGCAACGCCAGGCACTGGGAGCGCGACATCGACCTGAAATACTTGGTGCAGAGCGGCCAGGCCAAAGACCTCGCGATACGCCTGCAATGGGCGACCAACCGTGGCGGCAACGGCTACGGCGCGATCGACACTGACACAGATGAATACCGTGTCATCATCGACTACCCGATCAACGTCTTCTAAGATCACCCCAAAGTCAGGCGCGACTCGCACAGATCCTGTGGCGAGGGCGCTTGCTCCCGCTTGACTGCGCAGCAGGCCCCTCCGCAAAAAAGAGGGGTCGCTACGCGGCCCAGCGCGAGCAAGCGCCCTCGCCACAGTCGATTCAGTGTTTGTGCAACTACGCTAACAAGATCTCCTCAACCGACAGCCCCCACCATGATCGCGAACCGTACCTCACCTGCGGGCAAGACCGGACGCCCCGAATTGCTGCTGATCTGCGGCAGTTCGCTGACGGTGATCGCGATTCTGTGCATCGTCACTTTTCTACTGATTCGCGAGCACGCCAGCGCTCAGGAAACGGCCACCCGCAGCGCTACCACCATCGCGCAGTTGATCGACGCCGACGTGCTGCGCACGGTCGAACTGTACGACCTGACCCTGCAAGGCCTGATCGCCGCCGCCCAACGCGATGACTTGCACGACGTCACCCCGCAGATCCGCCATCTGGCGCTGTTCGACCGCTCCACGACGGCCCGCTTCAAGGGCGACATCCTGTTGCTCGACAAGCACGGCGATGTGGTCGCCGACTCTTCACGGATAGTGCCCAAGCCGGGCAACTTTGCCGACCGCGAGTACTTCCTCGCCCATGCCTTAAACCGCGACACCGGTATGTTCATCAGTCGTCCATTCAAAACCCGCTGCGATTGCGACGAGGCCAACCAGTGGCGCATCAGCTTCAGCCGGCGGATCTCCTCGGACACCGGCGAGTTCGTCGGCGTGGCGGTGGCGTCGATGAAGCTCGACTACTTCGATCAGTTGTTCAACAGCCTCGACATCGGCAAAGACAGCACGCTGAACATCATCAACAGCGACGGCGTCCTGTTGGCGCAGAAGCCGTATCTGCAAAGCGACTCCATCGGCAAAAGTTTCGGCAACCGACCAAACGTGATGCGGATACTGGGCGACAAGGACGGCAATGGCAGTTTCACCAGCACCTCGAGCATGGACCATCAGCAACGCCTCTACACCTATTCGCGGGTCGGCAATCTGCCCCTGACGGTGATGGTCGCGCTGTCCAGCGATGAAGTGTTCGGCACCTGGCGCCGTACCGCGATACTGATCAGTGGTGCCACCGGCGTGCTCTGCGCCGGATTACTCTGGTTGACCTGGCTGCTCGCCCGGGAGCTGCGTTTGCGCCAGCGCGCCGAGCGCGAGCTGGCGCAACTGGCCGCGACCGATGCACTGACCGGCGTGGCCAACCGGCGCATGCTCGATCAGTCGTTGCGCCACGAGTGGTTCCGCGCCCAGCGTTCAGGCCAGCCGTTGTCGGTGATGATGATCGATGCCGATCACTTCAAGGCGTTCAATGACCGGCATGGCCATCAGGCCGGCGACCGGGCGCTGAAGACGCTGGCCAAGGTCATCACCGAAAATGTGCGGCGACCGGCGGATCTGGTGGCGCGCTATGGCGGCGAGGAGTTTTCGGTGATTCTGGCCGAGACCGATGGCCATGGCGCACAGCAGATTGCCGAGCATATTCGTCAGGCGGTGGAGCAGTTGCCGTTGGTCGACGGCGCGGAGTGGCCGATGACCGTGAGCATTGGCATCGCGACGTGGACGGCGGCGAAGGAAATGACGCTGGAGCAGCTGTTGTTTGCGGCGGACAAGGCGCTGTATCAGGCCAAGGAAGGTGGGCGCAATCGGGTGGTGGTGGCTACCTGAAAGGTCTGTGGCGATTGCACCGGCGCCTTCGCGAGCAAGCTCGCTCCCACCTTTGAAGTGCATTCCCCTGTGGGAGCGAGCTTGCTCGCGAAGAGGCCAGATCAGGCACTAGAGAAACCACAGGCATAAAAAAAGGCCATCCGAGGATGGCCTTCAAAAAACTAGAGAGGTTTTTTACTTACACTGCCGCAACCGGGCGCATGTAAGAGATCGGTGCGGTACTGGCGTCTTCGAACGTCACCACTTCCCAAGCATCTGTCTGCTCAATCAACTTGCGCAGCAACTGGTTGTTCAGTGCATGACCGGACTTGAAGCCTTTGAACTCACCAATCAGGCTGTTACCCAGCAGGTACAGATCGCCAATGGCATCGAGGATCTTGTGCTTCACGAATTCGTCTTCATAGCGAAGACCGTCTTCGTTCAGTACGCCATCGGCATCGACCACGATTGCGTTTTCAACGCTGCCGCCGAGTGCGAGGTTGTGCTTGCGCAGGTACTCGATATCACTCATGAAACCAAAGGTACGGGCGCGGCTGACTTCTTTTACGAACGAAGTGCTGGAAAAATCCACGCTTGCACTTTGGGTGCGGTCCCGGAATACCGGGTGATCGAAATCGATCTCGAAGCTCACCTTGAACCCTTCGAAAGGGACGAAAGTGGCGCGCTTGTCGCCGTCTTCCACTGTCACTTCACGCAGGATGCGGATGAATTTCTTGGCGGCGTCCTGTTCTTCCAGGCCAGCCGATTGAATCAGGAATACGAAAGGTCCAGCGCTGCCATCCATGATCGGGACTTCGGACGCGGAGAGCTCGACGTAGGCGTTATCGATGCCCAGGCCAGCCATGGCCGAGAGCAAGTGCTCTACCGTGTCCACTTTGACGTCGCCGTTAATCAGCGTCGTCGACATAGTGGTTTCACCGACGTTTTCCGCGCGGGCAGGAATCTGCACCACAGGGTCGAGGTCAGCGCGACAAAACACAATGCCAGTGTCGACAGGCGCAGGCTTGAGGGTCAGATAGACCTTCTCACCGGAGTGCAGGCCTACACCTGTGGCACGGATAATATTTTTCAGTGTGCGTTGTTTAATCATGGCTTGGGCCGCTTCAGCGCAAATTGCGAACTGGTATCAACAAAGGCTGGCGATGATAGCAGACCGAGCCTTTGCTGAACACCAATCACCTTCATAGCCCTGATACATTCCATCAATCAGCCTGACGACGCAGGAAAGCCGGGATGTCCAGGTAGTCCAGGTCATCTTGCGGATTCATCTTCGCGGCAGCCGCAGCACCGGCCTGAGCCTGGTTGCGCATGACGGTCGGACGGTCCAGATCACGGTAGTTCACCGCGGGTGCTTCCTGACGGGTCGGAGCCGGTTGTTGCACCTGAGCAGCCGCCATCGAAGTGTGAACGGTGTTGTCGATGACCTTCACAGGCTTCTCGATTTTCGCGCCCAGACCGGTGGCAACCACGGTAACGTGCAGTTCGTCGCGCATGTCCGGATCGATCACGGTACCGACCTTGACCATCGCGTGCTCAGAAGCGAAGGCTTCGATGATGCTACCCACGTCGGAGTACTCACCCAGGGACAGGTCAGGACCGGCGGTGATGTTCACCAGGATGCCGCGCGCGCCTTGCAGGTTCACGTCTTCCAGCAGCGGGTTGCGGATCGCCGCTTCAGTGGCTTCACGTGCACGGTTCGGACCGCTGGCGCAGCCAGTGCCCATCATCGCCATGCCCATTTCGCTCATCACGGTACGCACGTCGGCGAAGTCGACGTTGATCATGCCCGGACGCTTGATGATGTCGGAGATACCGCGAACGGCACCGGCCAGTACATCGTCTGCCTTGGCGAAAGCCGACAGCAGGCTTGCGTCTTTACCGAGGATGGTCAGCAGCTTCTCGTTGGGAATGGTGATCAACGAGTCGACGCTTTCGGAGAGCATGCGGATGCCTTCATCGGCGATCTGCATACGCTTGCGGCCTTCGAACGGGAACGGACGCGTTACGACAGCAACGGTCAGAATGCCCATTTCCTTGGCCACTTCGGCGATGATCGGCGCAGCACCGGTACCGGTACCGCCACCCATGCCGGTGGTGATGAACACCATGTTGGTGCCCTGCAGGACTTCGGCAATGCGCTCACGGTCTTCCAGAGCGGCCTGACGACCTACTTCAGGGTTGGCGCCAGCGCCCAGACCTTTGGTCACGCCGGTGCCCAGTTGCAGGATGGTCCGCGCGCCGATGTTTTTCAGCGCTTGAGCATCGGTGTTGGCGCAGATGAACTCAACGCCTTCGATGTTGCTCTTGACCATGTGGTTGACAGCGTTGCCGCCGCCACCGCCAACACCGATAACTTTGATTACCGGGCTTGCGGGGATGTTGTCTACGAGTTCGAACATTTTCCCTCTCCTTACATTCTCTAGTTTTTTCGCCTACTGCTGTTTGTTGCGGTGCATCTACTGCTATTGCGTGCCGCTTGAAGCTTGACGCTCCGAGCTGCTTCTAAAAGTTGCCTTGAACCCACTTCTTCAATCGGTCCAGCAACGGCGCCTGTGGCTCTTCGTTGCTGTAGCTGTCGCGGCTGCCGATGCCGGAGAACGAAACCCCGTCGGACTGCTTCTGCAGGCCGTACATCAACAAACCCACGCCAGTGGAATAAATCGGGTTGCGCACCACGTCATCCAGGCCCTTGACGCCATGCGGCACGCCGAGGCGGACCGGCATGTGGAAGATTTCTTCGGCCAGTTCGGTGGCGCCTTCCATCTTCGACGTACCGCCGGTCAGGACGATGCCCGCCGGGATCAGGTCTTCGTAGCCGCTGCGACGCAGCTCGGCCTGGATCAGGGTGAACAGTTCGTCGTAACGCGGCTCGACCACTTCGGCCAGAGCCTGACGCGACAGTTCACGCGGTGGACGGTCGCCGACGCTCGGCACCTTGATGGTTTCACCGGCACCGGCCAGTTTGGCCAGGGCGCAGGCGTAGCGGATCTTGATTTCTTCGGCGTACTGGGTCGGGGTGCGCAACGCCATGGCGATGTCGTTGGTCACTTGATCACCGGCAATCGGGATCACTGCGGTGTGGCGGATCGCGCCTTCGGTGAAGATCGCGATGTCGGTGGTGCCGCCGCCGATGTCGACCAGGCACACGCCCAGCTCTTTTTCGTCGTCAGTCAGCACCGAGTAGGCCGAGGCCAGTTGCTCGAGAATGATGTCGTCGATTTCCAGACCGCAGCGACGCACGCATTTTTCAATGTTCTGTGCGGCGTTGACGGCGCAGGTGACCACGTGAACCTTGGCTTCCAGACGGACGCCGGACATGCCCAGAGGCTCGCGGACGCCTTCCTGGTTGTCGATCACGTAATCCTGCGGCAGGGTGTGCAGCACGCGCTGGTCAGCCGGGATCGCCACGGCCTGGGCGGCGTCGAGTACACGCTCGAGGTCAGCGGAGCTCACTTCGCGATCACGAATCGCGACGATGCCGTGGGAGTTCAGGCTGCGAATGTGATTGCCCGCCACGCCGACGAACGCCGAGTGAATGCGGCAGCCCGCCATCAGTTGGGCTTCTTCGATCGCGCGCTGGATCGATTGCACGGTGGACTCGATATTCACCACCACGCCCTTCTTCAGGCCGCGGGACGGGTGAGTACCGATACCGACGATTTCCAGCGTGCCGTCGTCCGCGACCTCGCCTACCAGCGCCACCACTTTGGAGGTGCCGATATCCAGACCGACGATCATTTTGCCGCTTTGCACGTTTGCCATGGGTCCTGCCTCTTCTTAATTCTTTGCGACAGCGGGTTGGGCTGTCGTCGGCGCTACAGGTTCCCGCCAGCCAACGGCGAGGCCGTTGGCGTAGCGCAGATCGATGCGCGCAATGTTCGTAATCTGGTCTTTAAGCGTCTTGTCATAGATGGCAATGAAGCGGCGCATCTTTTCCACCAGGTTGCCGCGTCCCAGCAGCAACTCGATGCCGGGGCCGGAACTGCCGGCACCGGTGGTCAGGAACCAACTCCCGCGTTCACGCAGTTCCAGGCGTGCAATCGAGAAGCCCAACGGCCGCAGCATCTGGCTCAGCACCTGGTATTGCTGCATCACTTGCTGCTGGGCCCGTTGTGGACCGAACAGCTGTGGCAGGTGTTCGTAGTTCGCCAGTTCCTTGGGCGTAAACGCCTGGCCCTGATTGTTCAGCAGCGACTCGTCGCCCCAACGGGCCACGGGCAGTTGCTCTTCGAGGCGGATCACCACCTGATCGGGCCATACCCGGCGCACTTCGGCGTGGGCAATCCACGGCATTTGCTCAAGCTCGGTGCGCATACCGGCCAGGTCGATGGTGAAGAAGCTCGACGCCACGTACGGGGCGATTCGCTGCTGCACCGCTTGCTGGCTGATGTAGCTCAGGTCGCCCTGCACGGCGATCTTGGTGATTGGCCGGTCGGCGTACGGCAGTAACCGCTGCGCGCCTTCGTAAGTGCCAAACCCCAGGACCACCAGCAGCACTGGCCAGAACAGGCTTTTCAGAAAACCGAAGTTGGCTTTCGGCAGGCGCGCAGACATCGGCTCTTTGGCCACCATTCGGCTGGCACCCCGCGGCACCGGCTTACGGCCGGGTGCGGGTGACTGATGTCTGAGCTGAGCGCCTTGCATCGTCTTAACCTCTAGCGTCTTCAACACTGGCGGCCAGAATGGCCAGAACCAGTTGCTGGAAATCCAGACCGGCCGCACGGGCAGCCATCGGCACCAGACTGTGGTCGGTCATGCCCGGAGCGGTGTTCACTTCGAGAAACCAGAACTGCCCGTCGGCGTCCTGCATCACGTCCGCCCTGCCCCAACCGGCAATACCCAGCGCCTCACAGGCCTTGGCCGTGAGATCCATGAGTTCCTTTTCCTTGGCGGCATCCAGCCCGCACGGAATGCGGTACTGGGTATCGTTGGCGATGTACTTGGCGTCGTAGTCGTAGAACGTGTGCGGTGTACCCAGGGCAATAGGAGGCAACACCTGGTCACGCAGGGTGGCGATGGTGAACTCCGGACCTTGAATCCATTGTTCGACCAAGACTTGCGAATCGTAGGTACTGGCCGCTTTCCATGCGTCGATCAACTCGGACGCAGAACTCACTTTGGCCATCCCGATACTTGAACCTTCATGCGCCGGTTTGACGATCAAAGGGAAGCCCAGTTCCGTCGCCGCCGAAATACAATCGGCTTCGCTGCACAGCACGGCGTGACGCGGCGTCGGAATCCCGAGGCTATGCCAGACCTGCTTGGTGCGCAGTTTGTCCATCGCCAGGGCCGAGGCCAGAATGCCGCTGCCGGTGTACGGAATTCCCGCCACTTCGAGCAGGCCCTGCATCGTTCCATCTTCACCGCCACGGCCGTGAAGAATGATGAAGGCGCGGTCGATCTTTTCGCTGAGCAGACGTTGCAGAATGTCGGCGCCAACGTCGATGCCGAACGCGTCCACCCCGGCGCTCTGCAGCGCTTCGAGCACAGCATTACCGGACTTCAGCGAAACCTCACGCTCGGCACTCAGGCCACCGAACAGCACGGCGACACGGCCGAAGTCTTTCGGCGCGATAGTGGAGAACAGGTTGGCGTAGGCAGCAGTCATTTCAACTTCCCCTCGACCGACGCGGCCACGGCGCCGGCGAACAATTCACTTTTCAACAGCTTCGGCGCGAGTCCGCCGATATCACCTGCGCCCTGGCACAGCAGGATGTCACCGGCACGCAGCAGCGGCTTGACCAGCGGCGCCAGATCGACGCCACGCTCGATGTAGATCGGGTCGAGCTGACCGCGCTGGCGGATGCTGTTGCACAGCTTGCGGCTGTCGGCGCCCGGAATCGGCTCTTCGCCGGCCGGATAGACTTCCATCAGCAGCAGCACGTTGGCGTCGGCCAGGACATTGACGAAATCGTCGTACAGGTCGCGGGTGCGGCTGTAGCGGTGTGGCTGGTAGACCATCACCAGACGGCGCTCCGGCCAGCCACCGCGCACGGCCTTGATCACCGCGGCGACTTCGGTCGGGTGGTGGCCGTAGTCGTCGACCAGCATCACGTTGCCGCCGTCCACTGGCAGTTCGCCGTAGACCTGGAAACGTCGGCCCACGCCCTGGAACCCGGACAGGCCCTGGACGATGGCTTCATCGCTGACGCCTTCGTCAGTGGCGATGCAGATGGTCGCCAGCGAGTTGAGCACGTTGTGGTTGCCCGGCATGTTTACCGAGACTTCCAGTGGCTCACGATCCGGACGCAGCACGGTGAAGAACGTCTGCATGCCTTGCTGGCGCACATTGATCGCGCGTACGTCGGCGTCTTCGCTGAAGCCGTAGGTCACGGTCGGACGTTTGACCTGCGGCAGGATTTCCCGCACCACCGGATCGTCCAGGCACATCACCGCCAGACCGTAGAACGGCAGGTTGTGCAGGAATTCGACGAAGGTTTTCTTCAGTTTGTTGAAGTCACCGTCGTAGGTCGCCATGTGGTCGGCGTCGATGTTGGTCACCACTGCCACCAGCGGTTGCAGGTGCAGGAAGCTCGCATCGCTTTCATCGGCTTCGGCGATCAGGTACCGGCTGGTGCCCAGTTGGGCATTGGTGCCCGCCGCGTTCAGACGACCACCGATGACGAACGTCGGGTCCAGGCCACCGGCGGCGAACACCGAAGCGATCAGGCTGGTGGTGGTGGTTTTGCCGTGCGTACCGGCGACGGCGATGCCGTGGCGATAGCGCATCAGTTCGGCGAGCATTTCGGCACGCGGCACCACCGGAATGCGACGCTCGAGGGCGGTCGCCACTTCCGGGTTGGAGGTGTTCACAGCGCTCGAGACCACCAGCACATCGGCAGTCGCGGCGTTCTCGGCACGGTGGCCGATAAAGATGTGCGCACCGAACGATTCCAGGCGCTCGGTCACCGGCGAGGCTTTCAGGTCGGAACCAGACACTTCATAGCCCAGGTTCAGCAACACTTCGGCGATGCCGCACATGCCCACGCCGCCGATACCGACGAAGTGGATGCGTCGGATGCGGCGCATTTCCGGTTGTGGCATGGCTTTCTGATTCTCAACCATGAGCCACCTCCAGACAGGTGTCGACCACGCTACGGGTGGCATCGGGTTTCGCCAGACGGCGGGCCGCTCGGGCCATTTCTTCAAGTCGTTGCGGTTGCATCAAGACCTCTGTCAGGCGCGCGGCAAGGTCCGCAGCACCAGTCGTTCTTTGCGGCATCAGGAAGGCAGCGCCTTCGCGGGCCAAATAATCGGCATTGCGGGTCTGGTGATCGTCGATCGCGTGGGGCAAGGGCACCAGCATCGACGGCAGACCGGCGGCAGCCAGCTCACTGATGGTCAACGCGCCTGCGCGGCACACCACCAGGTCAGCCCAGCCATAGGCCTGGGCCATGTCTTTGATGAACGGCTGCACCTGCGCGTCCACGCCGGCGGCGCGGTAGCGCTCTGCAGTCACTTCATCGTGGTTTTTGCCGGCCTGATGAAACACTTCCGGGCGCAAATCGGCAGCGACTTGGGCCAGGGCTTCAGGCAGCAACTTGTTCAACGGTTCTGCGCCCAGGCTACCGCCAAGGATCAGCAAACGCGCTTTGCGGCCGGCCAGGGCAGGTCGCGATGTTTCGAGGAACAGCTCGCTGCGCACCGGGTTTCCGGTGGTACGGCGGGTGTCCGACAGAGTAAAGGTGTCGGGGAACGCTTCACACACCCGGGCGGCGAACGGCACCAGCAACCGATTGGCGGTGCCGGCCACGGCGTTCTGCTCGTGAACGATCACCGGCACACCGGCCAGTTTCGCGGCAAGACCGCCTGGACCGGTCACATAACCTCCGAAGCCGACGACACACACCGGCTTCAGCCGACGAATGATTGCCCGCGCCTGCCACACCGATTTGAGCAGCATGAACGGCGCCTTGAGCAGCGACAGCTTGCCTTTGCCACGCAAACCGGTGGCATGGATGCGGTGCAGTTCCAGGCCGGCCGCCGGGACCAGATCGTTTTCGATCCCGCGTGGTGTGCCGAGCCAGTGCACGGTGTAGCCGCGCGCCTGAAACTCGCGGGCACAGGCCAGCGCCGGGAACACGTGGCCGCCGGTGCCGCCGGCCATGATCAATACGTTAGCGCCCATGGTTCGGCTCCTCGGCGAAGTCGCTCTCATGGAATTCCATCTCTTCACTGCCCAGGTGGGTTCGACTCTCCCACTCGATCCTCAGCAACAAGCCGAGGCAGGCGCAGCAGATCACCAGGGAACTGCCGCCATAACTGAGGAACGGCAAGGTCAGGCCTTTGGTCGGCAGCAGGCCGACGTTCACCCCGATGTTGATCAGGAACTGACCAATCCACAGGAACGACAGACCGTAAGCCACGTAAGCGGCGAAGAACTGTTTGGCTTTCTCGGCCCACAGGCCGATGTACATGCCGCGAATACACACGAACACGAACAGCGCCACGGTGCACAGCGAACCGACCGCGCCCAGCTCTTCGGCCAGTACCGAGAACACGAAGTCAGTGTGTGCTTCAGGCAGGTAGAACTGTTTCTGCACGCTGTTGCCCAGGCCGACGCCCAGCCACTCACCGCGACCGAAAGCGATCAACGCCTGCGACAACTGATAGCCGGCGCCGAACTGGTCGGCCCACGGGTCGGCGAAGTTGGTCAGACGCGCCATCCGGTACGGCTGCATTTGAATCAGCAGGACCACGGCGCCGACCGCCAACACCACCATCAGCGAGAAGCGGAACAACCCGACCCCGCCGAGGAACAGCATGGCCGCCGCCGCCCCCATCATCACGACGGTGGCACCGAAGTCCGGCTCCATCAGCAACAGGCCGGCCATTGGCAGCAGCACGATGAATGGCTTGAAGAAGCCCATCCAGCTTTCGCGCACTTCTTTCTGACGACGTACCAGATAACCGGCGAGGTAGATCACCACAAACACCTTGGCGATCTCGGAGGGCTGAACGTTGAAGAAGCTGAAACCGATCCAGCGCATCGACCCGTTCACTTCACGGCCGATCCCCGGGACGATCACCATCACCAGCAGACCGAATGCGCCGATCAGCATCATCCAGCCCAGACGCTGCCAGGTGGCGATCGGAATCATCATGGTCACGATGCAGGCACCCAGGCCCAGCGCCACGTAGATCAGGTGGCGAATCATGTAGTACAGCGCGCTGCCCGATTGCGCCGCCGCCACTTCGGTGGACGCCGAGGCAATCATGATCAGGCCCAGGCCCAGCAGCGCCAGGCAACCGGCGAGCATCGGGAAGTCGAGGTCGATGCCACGCCCGGTGATGATCGGCGACGGGTACGGCTTGATGATATTGCGCAGACTCATACCAGATCCTCCACGGCGCGGACGAACTGGTGACCACGGTCTTCGTAATTCTTGAACATGTCGAAACTGGCGCAGGCTGGCGACAGCAGCACCACGTCACCCGGTTGGGCGACCGCACGGCATTGCTCGACGGCTTCGACCAGCGAACCGGCATGAATCAGCGGCACGGCGTCGCCAATGGCTTCGCCGATCTTGTCAGAGTCGCGGCCCATCAGGATTACGGCGCGGCAGTTGGCCGCTACCGGATCGCGCAGATCGTTGAATTCGGCACCCTTGCCATCGCCACCGGCAATCAGAATGACCTTGCCGGCGATGTCCGCACCGAGGCCTTCGATGGCGGCCAGAGCGGCGCCAACGTTGGTCGCTTTGGAATCGTTGTAGTACGCCACGCCATCGAGATCACGCACCCATTGGCAGCGATGTTCGAGGCCAGCGAAAGTGCGCAGTGCCGAGAGCATCGCATCGAACGGCAGGCCCACCGCATGGCCGAGCGCCAGTGCCGCGAGGGCGTTGGACTGGTTGTGCGCGCCACGAATCTTCAGCTCGCGCACCGGCATCAGGTTCTGGAATTCGAAGGCCAGATACTTCTCGCCGTCTTCTTCGCGGATACCGAAAGCCTTGAAGTCCGGTTTGGTCAGGCCGAAGGTCCAGCAAGGCTGGCCCTCGCCCATCAGCGGACGGCTCAGCGCATCCTGACGGTTGACCACGAACTGCTTCGCGCCGCGGAAGATCCGGTGTTTGGCCAGGTGATACGCCGGCAGGCCGCTGTAGCGGTCCATGTGGTCTTCGCTGATGTTCAGCACGGTGGCCACTTCGGCGTTGAGCTGGTCGGTGGTTTCCAGCTGAAAACTCGACAGTTCCATCACGTACAGCTCGACGTCGTCGCTGAGCAGATCCAGCGCCGGAGTGCCGAGGTTGCCGCCGACCGCAACGCGCTTGCCCGCCGCTGCCGCCATCTCGCCGACCAGGGTGGTGACGGTGCTTTTCGCGTTGGAACCGCTGATGGCCACGATCGGCGCCTGCGCGTTACGCGCGAACAGCTCGATGTCGCCGGACAGTTTCACGCCTCGCGCTGCAGCGGCTTGCAGGGCCGGGGTCGCCAGCGCCAAGCCGGGGCTCACGTAGAGCTCGTCGGCACGGCACAGGAATTCCACGTCCAGCTCGCCACAACGCACTTCCACGTGCGGATAGTCACGCTTGAGCGTGGCCAGTTCCGGTGGATTCTCCCGCGTATCGGCCACGGCAAACGCCACGCCCCGGTTCGCCAGGAAGCGAACCAGGGACATGCCGCTCTTGCCGAGGCCGACAACGATGCGGAAGTGGTCAGAAGCGATCAGAGACACTCGTTCTACCTCAGCTTCAGGGTGGCAAGGCCGATCAGCACGAGAATCACGGTGATGATCCAGAAACGGACGATCACACGCGGCTCGGGCCAGCCCTTGAGTTCAAAGTGGTGGTGAATCGGCGCCATGCGGAACACACGGCGACCGGTCAGCTTAAAGGAGGCAACCTGAATGACTACTGACAGGGTTTCCATCACGAACACGCCGCCCATGATGAACAGGACGATTTCCTGCCGGACGATCACCGCAATGGTGCCCAGTGCCGCGCCGAGCGCCAGTGCACCGACGTCGCCCATGAACACTTGTGCCGGATAGGTGTTGAACCAGAGGAACCCCAGGCCGGCACCGATCAGCGCGCCGCAGAACACGATCAGCTCGCCCGCGCCCGGAACGTAAGGAATCAGCAGGTATTCGGCGAATTTCACGTTACCCGACAGGTAGCAGAAAATGCCCAGGCCACCGCCGACCATCACCGTCGGCATGATCGCCAGACCGTCGAGGCCGTCGGTCAGGTTGACCGCGTTGCTCGAACCGACGATCACGAAGTAGGTCAGCACAATGAAACCGGCGCCCAGCGGAATGCTGTAATCCTTGAGCATCGGCAGGATCAGGGTGGTTTCCACCGGAGTGGCAGCGGTCATATAAAGGAAGATCGCCGCACCGAGGCCGAACACCGACTGCCAGAAGTACTTCCAGCGGCTCGGCAAGCCACGGGAGTTCTTTTCGATGACCTTGCGGTAATCGTCGACCCAGCCGATGGCACCGAACAGCAGGGTCACCAGCAGCACGACCCACACGTAACGGTTGCTCAAGTCAGCCCACAACAGGGTGCTGACACCGATCGAAGACAGAATCAGCGCACCGCCCATGGTCGGCGTACCGGATTTGGACAGGTGCGATTGCGGACCGTCGTTACGAACGGATTGACCGATCTGACGGTTCTGCAGGGTGCGGATCATCCACGGGCCATAGCACAGCGACAAAACCAGCGCGGTCAGTACACCGAGGATCCCGCGCAGGGTCAGGTACTGGAAGACCGCGAAGCCTTTGTAGAACTGTTGCAGATACTCCGCTAGCAGCAGCAGCATTAATGTTTCTCCAGACTGGACCCGCACAGAGCCGCAACGATGTTTTCCATCGCTGCACTGCGCGAACCCTTGATCAAAATGGTGGTGTTTGTGTCCTGCTCGGCGTCGAGGGCCTGGATCAGTTCGGCTTGCGTGCCGAAGTGATGCGCCTGTTCACCGAATGCCTTTACGGCGTGAACCATGTTCGGTCCGACTGCGTAAAGTGCGCAAACCTTGCCCCGGGCGTACTCACCCACGTCGCGGTGCCCCTGCTCCGCCCAATCGCCCAACTCGCCGATATCCCCGAGCACCAGAACGGTGCGGCCGGAAAAGCCGGCGAGTATATCAACGGCGGCGCACATGGAGGTGGGGTTTGCGTTGTAAGTGTCATCAATCACGCGCATGCCGTTTTTCGCCAGTTGCGCGACGGTGCGACCCTTGACCGGTTGCACGGCACCCAACCCAGTGGCGATGCCGAACAGCGACACGCCCAAGGCGTGAGCGGCAGCGGCGGCGGCCATGGCATTGGCGACGTTATGGGTACCGAGCAGGTTCAACTGAACATGCTCGACACCTTCAGGTGTATGCAGGTTGAAAGCCGGGCAACCCCGGGCATCGGTGCTCAGGTCACTGGCGTAAAAGTCTGCCTGAGGATTGCCCAGGGAGAAGGTCAGCACCTTGCGTCCGCCGGCTCGGAGCTTCCAGATACCGAAAGCCTTGTCGTCGAGGTTGAGCACCGCCACGCCATCAGCCGCCAGGCCGTCGATGATCTCGCCTTTGGCCTCGACGATTTTTTCCGGGCCGCCGAACTCACCGACGTGAGCGGTGCCGGCATTGTTCAGAATCGCCACGTGCGGCTTGGTCAAGCCCACGGTGTAGGCGATTTCGCCCAGGCGCGAAGCCCCCAGCTCGATCACGGCCGCGGTATGTTCCGGGGCCAGTTCGAGCAAGGTCAGCGGTGCGCCCAGGTCGTTGTTCAGATTACCGCGAGTGGCGAGCACGGCGCCGCGAGTGCGCAGGATGCTCGCGAGCATTTCCTTGACCGTGGTCTTGCCGCTGGAGCCGGTAATGGCGGCGACCGGCTGAGTGAACGCGGCGCGGTTCAATGCACCCAACTGACCGAGGGCCTGACGGGTGTCCTTGACCAGCAGTTGCGGCAAGGTGCTGTCAGCGACTTCGCGTTCGACCAAGGCAGCGACGGCGCCTTTGCCGGCAACATCGTTCAGGTAGTCATGACCGTCGAAACGCGGACCGGTCAGGGCAATGAACAGCTGGCCAGGCTTGATCGCGCGACTGTCGATGCTGACGCCGTCGAAACGCGCATCGCCGCTGATCAGACGTGCATCGAGCACGTTGGTCAGTTCACTTAATGTCAGGGCCTTAAGCATGGGCCACCTCCCATGCGGTGAGGGCATGATCGGCTTCGACCAGATCGGAGAACGCGTGGCGCTCGCCGTTGATTTCCTGATAGTCCTCGTGACCTTTACCGGCCAGGACGATCACGTCGTCAGCCGAGGCGCCGGCAATCAATTGCGCAATCGCCTGACCACGGCCCGCCACGAACGTGACTTTATCCACAGCGGTGAACCCGGCGCGGATGTCATCGAAAATCACCGCAGGATCTTCAGTGCGCGGGTTGTCGTCGGTAACCAGTACCTGATCGGCCAGACGCTCGACCACTTCGGCCATCAATGGACGCTTGCCGCGATCACGGTCGCCGCCGCAGCCGAACAGGCACAGCAACTGACCTTTGACGTGCGGGCGCAATGCCGTCAGGACTTTTTCCAGCGCGTCCGGGGTGTGGGCGTAATCGACCACCACCAGCGGCTGTGTGCCGCCGCCCAGACGCTGCATGCGACCGGCCGGGCCTTCGAGTTTCGGCAGAACCTTGAGTATTTCGTCGAGGGCGTAGTCCAGACCGAGCAAGGCGCCGACGGCAGCCAGTACGTTGCTCAGGTTGAAACGACCCAGCAGCGTGCTGCGCAAATGATGCTCGCCCTGCGGCGTCACCAATGTGGCGCGCACACCATGGTCGTCGAACTGCGCTTCGCGGCAGAACAGATAAGCGCTGCTGTCGAGCAAGCTGTAGGTGATCAGGCGCGACTCACGTTTTTCAGCGGCCAGTTGTCGACCGAAATCGTCGTCGAGGTTGACCACGCGGCACTTCAGATCATTCCAGGCGAACAGCTTGGCCTTGGCCTCGGCGTACGCCTCCATGGTGCCGTGATAATCCAGATGATCGCGGGACAGGTTGGTCATCACCGCGACGTCGAACGCCAGCGCCGTGACCCGGCCCTGATCCAGGCCGTGGGACGAGACTTCCATGGCCACGGCTTTGGCGCCGGCCTTTTTCAGGTCGCCCAGGGTCGCTTGCACGGCGATCGGATTCGGCGTGGTGTGCAGACCGCTTTCCAGTGCGCCATAGAAGCCGGAACCCAGGGTCCCGACGATGCCGCAATGCTGGCCGAGCAGATCCAGCGCCTGTGCGACCAATTGGGTCACGCTGGTCTTGCCGTTGGTGCCGGTCACGCCAATCAGGTTTAGATGATGGCTCGGCTCGCCGTAAAAACGTCCGGCGATGTCCGACAGCTGCGCCGCCAGACCTTTGACCGGAATCAGTGGCACTTCGGTGATCGGCAGCACAGTGGCGCCTTCCACTTCATAGGCCACCGCTGCCGCGCCGCGCTGCAAGGCATCGGCGATGTGCGCACGGCCATCGAATTTGCCGCCCGGCACCGCGAGGAACAAATCGCCGGCGCGCACGTTGCGGCTGTCCAGCGCCAATTCACGGATCAACAGATCGTGGCCGGCGTGGGGGAATATTTTGTTCAGACTTAATGACATCAGCCGCGCCCTCCATTGGCTTTCAGCGGAACGACCGGGGTGGCGTTGGCTTGTTGCGTCGTCGGCAGGTTGTCCGGCGTCACGTTCATCAGGCGCAGGGTGCCGGACATCACACGGCTGAACACCGGCGCGGAAACCAGACCACCGAAGTAACCGGCCTTGGACGGCTCATCAATCACCACAACAATCGCGTAACGCGGATCGCTCATCGGACCGAAACCGGCGAACAGCGAGCGATAAGAGTTTTCCGCGTAGCCTTTCGTGCCCACCGAGGTCTTACGCGCAGTACCCGACTTGCCCGCCACGTGATACGCCGGCACCTGCGCACGGAACACGCCGCGCGGCGCTTCGATCACTTGCTGCAGCATGCCTTGCATGGTTTTCGCGACGGCTTCCGGCAGCACTTGCGTGGTCTGCGGCATCTTGTCGGTTTTGATCAGGGTCAGCGGTGCCAGACGACCGTTGTTGGCCAGCGCCGAGAACGCGTGCACCAGCTGGATGGCGGTCACGGAAATACCATAACCGTACGACAGCGTTGCGGTTTCAGCCTTGCGCCACTCACGGTAGTTCGGCAGGTTGCCGACGCGCTCGCCCGGGAAACCGAGGCCGGTGTCCTGGCCGAGGCCGACTTTCTGTGCGAGGCGGAAAATCGTTTCGCCGCCGATATCGAACGCGACCTTACTCATGCCGACGTTACTGGAATTGATCAGAATGCCGGTCAGGTCGAGCACCGGACCTTCGGTCTTCGACACGTCCTTGATGGTGTATTTGCCGATCTGCAGCGAACCCGGATACACCTCGACGGTGTCGCTCGGCTTCCAGCGGCCGGTTTCGATCGCGGCGCTCATCGAGATGGCTTTCATGGTCGAACCCGGTTCGAACACGTCGATCATCGCGCGGTTACGCATCATCGCCGGTTGCAGGTTGCGCCGGTTGTTCGGGTTGTAGGTCGGCTGGTTGACCATGGCCAGAATCTCGCCGGTCTTCACGTCCATGATCACCAGGCTACCGGCCTTGGCACCGTTCTCGATGATGGCGTTACGCAGTTCGCGGTTGGCCAGATACTGCAGACGCAGGTCAATGGACAACGCCAAGGGCTTGCCGGCCTTGGCGTTTTTGGTGACCTGGACATCCTTGATCAGCCGTCCGCGCCGATCCTTGATGACCTGTCGTTTGCCCGGCACCCCGGCCAGCCACTCGTCGTAGGCCAGTTCAACGCCTTCGCGCCCGTGATCGTCAATGTCGGTAAAGCCGACCATGTGCGCGGTGACTTCACCGGCCGGGTAGAACCGGCGGAATTCTTCGATGCCATACACGCCCGGCACTTTAAGGTCGAGCACGGCCTGGCCCTGCTCGGGGGTCAACCCGCGCACCAGATAAATGAATTCTTTGTTGGCCTGGGCCTCGAGGCGTTCGGTCAGGGCTTTCGGATCCTGACCCAGCGCGGCGGCGAGTGCTGGCCACTTTTCTTTGGCCGTCTGCATTTCCTTGGCGTTGGCCCACAGGGTGGTCACCGGGGTACTCACGGCCAACGGCTCGCCGTTACGGTCGGTGATCAGGCCGCGATGCGCCGGAATCGGAATGTGACGAAGACTGCGTGCGTCGCCCTGTCCTTTAAGGAAATCACGGTCGACTACCTGCAGGTCGATGATGCGCCAGCAGATCGCCGCAACCATGATGCCGAGCAGCGCCACCATCACCCGGAAGCGCCACGGAAAGAGTGCCCCTTCGAGTTTCATCATGGCGCCACCATCTTCACGTCAGCCGCGCCAGGGATGTGCATTTTCAGTTGTTCGGTGGCCAGCACTTCAATCCGGCTGTGCGCGGTCCAGGTGCTTTGCTCGAGAATCAGGCGCCCCCACTCGGCCTGCGCCTTGTCGCGTACGCTGAGCTCGTTATACAGGGTGTTGAGCAACTGACGGTTCCAGTGCGCGCTGTAAGACACGCCGATGGCCGACACGAGCACGCCGATAAACAGCAGCAGCATCAGAAAGCTGCCGCCCGGCAGGGGCTTGGCGAAAAGCTTGCTCACCGCAACTTCTCCGCGACGCGCATGACGGCGCTACGGGAACGTGGGTTGGCTTTGAGTTCGGCATCGGAGGCCGTCTGCGCTTTGCCATGAATTTTGATTTTCGGTTCGAACGCCACGTGGCGAACCGGCAGGTTGCGCGGCAGGTTGTCGGCTTCGCCTTTCACCAGCTTGCGCATGAACAGTTTGACGATGCGGTCTTCCAGCGAGTGAAAGCTGATCACGACCAGGCGGCCGCCCACTTCCAGCGCTTCCAGCGCGGCATCAAGGCCGGCTTCCAGATCGCCCAGCTCGTTGTTGACGTGAATGCGCAAACCCTGGAACGCACGGGTGGCCGGGTTCTTGCCCTTTTCCCAAGCCGGGTTGGCGACTTTCAGCACTTCAGCCAGGTCGGCGGTGCGCTCGAAAGGTTTGATATCGCGACGCTCGGCCACGGCACGGGCCATGCGACCGGAGAAACGTTCTTCGCCGTATTCCTTGAACACCCGGGCAATTTCTTCCACCGGTGCGGTATTGACGAATTCCGCCGCGCTGATGCCACGGGACGGATCCATGCGCATGTCCAGCGGGCCGTCATTGAGAAAGCTGAAGCCGCGCTCGGCGTCATCGAGCTGCGGCGACGACACGCCCAGATCCAGCAGAATGCCGCTGACCTTGCCCGCCAGGCCGCGCTCGGCAACCACCGAACCGAGCTCGGCAAAGCTGCGCTGCACAACGACAAAGCGGCCGTCTTCGGCCGCTAGCGTTTGCCCGGTGGCAATCGCTTGTGGATCTTTGTCGAATCCGATGAGCCGCCCGTCCGTCCCGAGCTGGCTGAGGATCAGCCGACTATGCCCGCCGCGCCCGAACGTGCCGTCCAGATAGCAGCCATCAGGACGTACAGCGAGAGCCTCGACGGCTTCGTCAAGCAGTACGGTGATGTGGTTAAAGCCGCTATCAATAGTCACAGGATCAAATCACGCAGTTCATCAGGCATCGCGCCCGGTTGTTGAATAGCAGCAAGGTCAGCGGCAGACACCGCGTTCCATGCATCCTCGTCCCACAATTGGAACTTGTTCAGTTGGCCTACCAGCATCGCGCGCTTATCCAATTTGGCGTATTCGCGCAGACGCGGTGGAACCAGAAAACGACCACTGCCATCGAGTTCGAGGTCGACGGCATTACCAATCAGCAAACGCTGCAGGCGACGGTTCTCTTCGCGAAGTGAAGGGAGCGCGCGCAACTTGGTTTCAATAATTTCCCACTCGTCGAGCGGATAGACACACAGACACGGATCAACGGCATCAATGGTCACGATCAATTGGCCGGAACTGCGCGAATCGAGCTCGTCACGGTACCGGCTCGGCATGGCGAGACGGCCCTTTGCGTCGAGACTGATAGCGTTAGCTCCGCGAAACACGTCAGCGTTTCTCCAATTTTTATCGTTTTGAGCTCAAAAAACCCACTTCATGCCACTTTCCGCCACTTGCGCACACTATAGGAATGCGCCCACCACACCGTCAAGGCGCGGATTAAAGGAAAACCCTTACAGAACGGAGATTTAGGAGCATAAAAGAAGAAGCAACGAGAATCTGGCGGATGCATTCGACCCATAACTTGAGGCAGCACTGAAAGCTGCGCTCGAAAGTTAAAGTAATTTGTTAAGAGTAAGATTTTTTCGGTATTACAAAGGCGCTTCTGCTGTTGATTGAAGCAAGGTGGGAAATGGCTATTACTGAGTTTGCCGCTGCCGGATATCCAGCCCAGGCCTGCTGATAATAAACAGCCCTGTCGCCTTTAATTCAAGCAGGGAAAAGAAAAAGGTGGAGAGTCGATCTGTAAGCCGGGTTCTGTCTTGAACAGTCATTCGTCTACGATGGCCATCACTGGACATCTTTAGCAACCTACCCGGTCCCAGCGCGGGCCACGCCTTGGGACCCTATTTGGTCTTGCTCCAAGTGGGGTTTACCTAGCCACGAACTGTTGCCAGACGTGCGGTGCGCTCTTACCGCACCTTTTCACCCTTACCGGCGCCGAAGCGCTTAGGCGGTTATTTTCTGTGGCACTTTCCGTAGGCTCACGCCTCCCAGGCATTACCTGGCACTTCGCCCTATGGAGCCCGGACTTTCCTCCCCCCCCTAATTTTCATAGAGGGCAGCGACTGTCCGATCGACTCTCCGCCGCGAAGGTTAACGGCAGAGCGCCTGAAGAACAAGCGCTAAAAGCCTCAAGACCGCTATGGGCGACGGCTTACACGCCCTTCTGTTTATCCAGTGCTACCTGATACAGCACGTTTTTGCGCTCGCCGGTGATCTGCGCTGCCAAAGCAGCGGCGCGCTTGAGCGGCATCTCTTCAAGCAACAGATCGAGGATGCGCATCGCCTCACTGCTGACCGCATCTTCCGACTCTGGCGCCGCCCAGCCCGCGACCAGCACGACACATTCGCCGCGCTGCTGATTGCTGTCGGACTCAACGAATGCGCGCAACTCAGCCAGCGGCAGGCCCTTGAGCGTCTCGAACGTCTTGGTGATCTCGCGGGCCAGCAAAGCCTGGCGCTCACCGCCGAAGACTTCTTCCATATCCTGCAGACACTCAAGGATGCGATGCGGCGCCTCATAGAAAATCAGCGTGCGCGGTTCTTCCTTGACGGCCTCGAGACGCGCCTTGCGCCCGACCGACTTGGCTGGCAGAAAGCCTTCGAAGATAAAACGGTCGGACGGCAGCCCCGCCGCCGACAGCGCCGCAATCAATGCGCAGGCACCCGGCACCGGTACGACATTGATCCCGGCGGCGCGGGCCTGACGCACCAGGTGATAACCCGGATCGGAAATCAACGGCGTGCCGGCGTCGGAGATCAGCGCCACGTTATCGCCTGCCATGAGACGGGTAATAAAGCGGCTGCCTTCATCGCGCTCGTTGTGTTCATGGCAGGCAGCCAGCGGCGTAGCAATGCCGAAGTGCTGCATCAGGCGCGCCGAGTGCCGCGTGTCTTCGGCCGCAATAAGCGCCACTTCGCGCAGGATTTTCAGGGCCCGGGCGCTGATGTCGTCCAGGTTGCCGATGGGCGTCGCCACCACATAAAGCGAGCCAGCAGCGGAATTCAGGGAACCTGGAGCAATCAAAGCGCACACCTCGTGATCGGTAAAAGCGGCCATTGTAGCGCGTCACGAGGCGTGCGCGGCGCTCCGCCCAGGCACGGTTTTCCCCTCGGTTGTGCGCCACTGCAACATTTGCTCCAGCTAAATTGTCCGTTTCACGCCACTAACATCGCGCCCCGGCCAGTGCTTGGGTACAATTCGACGCTAATTTGATCGAGTATCAGGAACACTTACATGATCGCTTGCCTGCGGCTGTTCACTGCCCTCTGCCTCGCTGCCTTGCTGGCGGCCTGCGCCAGTTCCCCTTCCTCCAGCCTTGGCGAACTTCCACGGACCCCGGATGCCAGCATCGAGCAACTGCTCGAACAGGCCACCCAGGCTAAAACCCCGGAAAAAGCTGCCCTGTTGCGCCTGAGCGCGGCAGACCTGGCTTATCGCCAGGGCAATGCCGGCCAGTCCGCGCAAATCCTGCAACAAGTGCCAATCGAGCAGTTGAAGCCAGGCCAGCAGATTTTCGCCAGCACCCTGTCCGCCGAACTGGCCATGACCCGCAATCAGCCGAAAGCCGCGCTGACTGCCCTGAGCCACCCAAGCCTGCAACACCTGGGCGAAATGCCGGAAGAGCAGCAGGTGCGCACCGGCACCGTGCATGCCCGTGCACTGGAAGCCGATGGACAGACACTGGCCGCCGCCCGTGAGCGCGTGTTCATCGCGCCGATGCTGCAAGGCGAGGCGGCGAGCAAGAACCACGAAGCGATCTGGACGCTGATCGGCTCGCTGCCAACCGACCAGTTGCAACCGAACACCAGCGACGACCTCGGCGGCTGGATGGGCCTGGCCCTGGCGGTGAAATCCGCGGGCACCCTGGAACAGCAACAAGCCGCGATCGACGCCTGGCGTGCGCAGAATCCGAAGCACCCGGCCGCGATCAACCTGCCGCTGCCACTGACCAAACTCAAGGAGCTGGCCAGCCAGCCCCTGAGCAAAATCGCGCTGCTGTTGCCGCAGGATGGCCCGCTGGCCTCGGTCGGCAAAGCCCTGCGTGAAGGCTTCATGGCTGCGCACTACCAGGCCCAACAGGCCGGCCAGAAGCCGCCAGCCATTGAGTTCTATGACAGCTCGAAACTGACCTCGATGGACGAGTTCTACCGCAAGGCTCAGGCTGACGGCGTGCAACTGGTAGTCGGCCCGCTGGAAAAACCGCTGGTCAAACAACTGAGCACTCGCCCGCAACTGCCGATCACGACCCTCGCGCTGAACTACAGCGAAGGCGATCAAGGCCCGGCGCAGCTGTTCCAGTTCGGTCTGGCCGCTGAAGACGAAGCCCGCGAAGTCTCGCGCCGCGCACGTGCCGACGGCCTGCATCGCGCCGCAATCATGGTACCGAGAGGCGAATGGGGCGAGCGCGTACTGCGTGCGTTCAGCCAGGACTGGCAGGCCAACGGTGGCAGCATCGTTGCCACCGAACGTGTTGATCAGCCAGTGCAACTGGCCCAGCAGATCGCCGACATGTTCCAGCTGCGCCAGAGCGAAGCCCGCGCCAAGAGTCTGCAGAATGCCGCCGGCACCAACGTGGCCGCGCAGCCTTCGCGTCGTCAGGACATCGAATTCATCTTCCTGGCCGCCACTCCGCAACAGGCGCAACAGATCAAGCCGACCCTGAACTTCCAGTACGCCGGTGACGTACCGGTGTACGCGACCTCACACGTGTACAGCGCCAGTGGCGACGTCAACCAGTACAACGACATGAACGGCATTCGCTTCTGCGAAACCCCGTGGCTGCTGGAAACCAGCGACCCGCTGCGTCAGCAAGTGGTTGCACAGTGGCCACAGGCTGCCGGCAGCCTCGGTCGCCTGTACGCCATGGGCGTCGATGCTTATCGTCTGGCTCCGCGCCTGGGTCAGCTCAAGGCACTGCCGGACAGCCGCATCGACGGCGAGTCGGGTAGCCTCGGCATGACCCAGACCCAGCGTGTCGTGCGTCAGCTGCCGTGGGCACAGTTCGTCAGCGGTCAGGTTCAACGCCTGCCGGACACTCCGCGCTGATGCCTGACAGGTCACGCTCGCAAAGCGGCAAGGATGCCGAGCGCCAGGCGCTCGAGCATCTGCAGAACCAGGGGCTGCGCCTGTTGGCGCAGAACTGGTTATGTAAACGCGGCGAGCTTGATCTGGTCATGCTTGATGGCGATACAGTAGTATTCGTTGAAGTTCGCTACAGAAAAAACACTCAATGGGGTGGCGCGCTCGCTAGCATTGATGAGCGCAAGCAGCAGAAATTGATTTTCGCTGCGCAGTATTTTCTTCAGCGCGAGTCGCGTTGGGCCAATTCCCCCTGCCGCTTCGACGTGGTGGCCATCGACAGCCATCCGGATCAGCTGAACTGGTTGCAGAATGCGTTCGACAGCTGATCGCCTGTAACCGACCGGATTTTCACCCGACACATTTTGCTCTTTGCTTTGCGGGCTGCACATTCATGTGCCGGACAGCCGCGCTACTTAAGGTCACACAGATGGACATGCAATCCCGAATTCGCCAGCTTTTCCAGGCCAGTATCGACACCAAGCAACAGGCGATGGACGTACTTGCACCGCACATCGAGCAAGCCAGCCAGATCATGGTCAACGCCCTGCTCAACGAGGGCAAAATGCTTTCGTGCGGCAACGGCGGCTCCGCTGGCGACGCCCAGCACTTTTCGTCGGAGCTGCTCAACCGCTTCGAGCGCGAACGCCCGAGCCTGCCAGCCATCGCGCTGACCACCGACACGTCGACGATCACTTCGATCGCCAACGACTACAGCTACAACGAAGTGTTCTCCAAACAGATCCGTGCGCTCGGCCAGCCCGGCGATGTCTTGCTGGCGATTTCGACCAGCGGCAACTCGGCGAACATTATTCAGGCGATCCAGGCCGCACATGATCGCGAAATGATTGTCGTAGCTTTGACCGGACGCGATGGCGGCGGCATGGCGTCGCTGCTGTTGCCCGAGGATGTCGAAATTCGCGTACCGGCCAACGTCACTGCACGTATTCAAGAAGTCCACTTGCTGGCGATCCATTGCCTCTGCGATCTGATCGACAGCCAACTGTTCGGGAGTGAAGAATGACCCCTAATCGCCTTGGCCTTCTGGCCTTGACCCTGTGCCTCGGCATCAGCGGCTGCACCTCGGTGGTGAACGCCAGCCGTGAAGCGCCGATCGAAGACGACCGCGGCACCCGCACCTTCGGCAGCAAGATCGACGACTCGTTGATCGAAACCAAAGTGGGCGTGAACGTGGCCAAGGCCGACCCGGCCCTGGACAACGGCTCGCACATCGTCGTCACCAGCTTCAACGGCGTCGTGCTGCTGGCCGGCCAGACGCCGCGCGAAGACCTCAAGGCCAAAGCCGAACAGGCTGCCGCCAACGTCCAGCGTGTGAAGAAGGTGCACAACGAACTGCAAGTGATTGCACCTTCAAGCTTCCTCGCCCGCCAGAACGACGCCTGGCTGACCACCAAGATCAAGACTCAGATGCTGACCGACGCCAGTATTCCCGGCTCGCGCATCAAGGTCGTGACCGAGAACGGTATCGTCTACCTGCTGGGCCTGCTGACCAAGCAGGAAGCCCAACAGGCAACCAATCTGGTGCAAAGCGTTTCTGGCGTGCAGAAGATCGTGAAGCTGTTCGAATACATCGACTGATTTGCAGCACCTGCGCAATAAAAAAGGCGACCCTTTCGGGTCGCCTTTTTTTTACTTCACCACTTTCAGGCTTGGCCGGCCACTCGGGCGCGGCGGCTCGCTGTCCGGCGGCGGCAAGTCGTCATCCGGTTCGATGTCGTCTTCGTCATCCATCGGCGACTCAAGATCGAACACCATGCCCTGACCGTTCTCCCGGGCATAGATCCCCAGGATCGCGCTGATCGGCACATACAGGCTGTGCGGAACACCGCCGAAGCGACCTTCAAAGGTCACCACGTCGTTATCCATGTGCAGATGGCGCACGGCACTGGGCGAGATGTTCAGGACAATCTGTCCGTCACTGGCGAAACCCTGCGGCACCTGCACCGCCGGGTATTCGGAATTGACCAGCATGTGCGGGGTGCAATCGTTATCAACAATCCACTCGTAGAGCGCGCGGACCAGATAAGGTCGACTGGAGTTCATAGCGGCTCCTTAAGCCTTAGCGCATATCGCGTTCGACGCCAGACAGACTCGCCTGGAAAGCCTCACGCGCAAACTGGCGCTCCATATAATCAAGCAGCGGCTTGGCCGGCCGCGGCAGTTCAATACCCAGAATCGGCAAACGCCAGAGTATTGGCAATAGGCAGCAATCCACCAGACTTTGTTCCTCGCTGAGGAAAAACGGCTTGTCGGCGAACAGCGGCGACACGCCGGTCAGGCTTTCACGCAATTCCTTGCGCGCCACGACACGCGCGGCTTCCTTGGTTTTCGGATCCAGAATCAGATCCACCAGACCACACCAGTCGCGCTGGATGCGGTGAATCAGCAGACGACTGTTGGCACGCGCCACCGGATAAACCGGCATCAAGGGCGGGTGCGGGTAACGCTCATCCAGATATTCCATCACCACGGTCGACTCCCAGAGCGCCAGGTCACGATCGACCAGCGTAGGGAGACTGCCGTAAGGGTTCACCTCAATCAGTTTAGGCGGCTGGCGACCAGCTTCCACATAAATGATCTCGGCGCTGACACCCTTCTCTGCAAGTACGATGCGCACTCGGTGGGAATAGTGGTCGGCGGGGTCGGAGTAACAGGCCAACCGATTGGTCACGCCCATGGCGATCCTCCTCGCTTGTTGAAATTGTCGGAACCGGAAAAACGCGCGCGCCCAGAGGGCGCCTCCCGCAACCTCTGGCTGACCAGACGTTGCGTTATCAGAGGCGCCCTTGGGCGCGCGCGATTAACAGCAATGCTTGAAGCGTATCAGTGCACGTCTTTCCAGTATTCACGCTTGAGCAGGTAGGCGAACACAAAGAAGAACGCCAGGTACAGCAAGACGTAAGTACCGATGCGCTGATGTTGCAGCTTAACCGGGTTAGCCGAGTAAGCCAGGAAGGTTACCAGATTCTTGACCTTCTCATCGAACTGCTCTTCGTTCAGAGCACCGGTTTTCGGCACGATGGTCAACTGATCGCACGCTTCATGAGTCAGCGGCGTACCGGTCAGCGGATCATATTGCTTCTTGCCGTCTTCAACGATCTGCACTTGTTTGCAGCCAACCACCTGACGACCTTGCAGGCCGACCAGCACGTTAGGCATGCCGACGTTCGGGAAGACCTTGTTGTTCACGCCCCATGGACGTGCAGGATCTTCGTAGAACGAACGCAGGTAACCGTAGAGCCAGTCGGTGCCGCGCACACGCGCCACCAGGGTCAGATCCGGTGGCGCTGCACCGAACCAGGTCTTGGCGTCCGCCGGCTGCATGCCGATGTACATGTGATCGCCGATCTTGGCACCAGTGAACACCAGCTTCTCCAGCATCATTTCGTGTGGAATGCCGAGGTCATCGGCCACCCGCTCGTAACGCTGGAACTTGGCACTGTGGCAACCCATGCAATAGTTGGCAAAAGTGCGCGCGCCATCTTGCAGGGCAGCCTTGTCGGACACGTCAATGTCGACCTTTTCCAGTTCTGGACCACCGTGTTCAGCGGCGAAAGACAGCACAGGCAGCGCAGCAAAAATCAGAGCAAAAAATAACTTTTTCATCAGCCAGTCACCCTTTCCGGAACCGGTTTGGTCTTCTCGAGCCTGGTGTAGAACGGCATCAGAATGAAGTAGGCGAAGTACAGGAAGGTGCAGACCTGCGATACCAGCGTGCGCTCCGGCGTCGGCGCAAGCACACCGAGAATGCCGAGAATCACGAAGGAAATGCAGAACACCACCAGCCAGATCTTGCTCATCCAGCCCTTGTAGCGCATCGATTTGACCGGACTGCGGTCAAGCCAGGGCAGGACAAAGAGCAAGGCGATCGAAGCACCCATGGCGATCACGCCCATGAGTTTGTCCGGGATCGCACGCAAGATCGCGTAGAACGGCGTGAAGTACCAGACCGGTGCAATGTGCTCTGGCGTCTTGAACGGGTTGGCCTGCTCGAAGTTTGGTTTTTCGAGGAAGTAGCCGCCCATTTCCGGGAAGAAGAACACGATAAAGCAGAAGATGAACAGGAACACCACCACGCCGACGATGTCTTTCACGGTGTAGTACGGGTGGAAGGCAATACCGTCCAGCGGGATACCGTTCTCGTCTTTGTGCTTCTTGATGTCGACGCCGTCAGGGTTGTTCGAACCGACCTCGTGCAGCGCCAGGATGTGCAGCACCACCAGACCGAGAATCACGATCGGCAGCGCGACAACGTGCAAGGCGAAGAAGCGGTTCAGGGTAATCCCGGAGATCAGGTAGTCACCACGGATCCACTGGGTCAGGTCGTTACCAATGACCGGAATCGCACCGAACAGCGAGATGATCACCTGGGCACCCCAGTAGGACATCTGACCCCACGGCAGCAGATAACCCATGAACGCTTCGGCCATCAGCGCCAGGTAAATCAGCATGCCGAACACCCACACCAGTTCACGCGGCTTCTGATACGAACCGTAGAGCAAGCCACGGAACATGTGCAGATAGACCACGATGAAGAATGCCGAAGCACCGGTGGAGTGCAGCAGACGCAGGATCGAGCCGTACTCGACATCGCGCATGATGTATTCGACGGAAGCGAACGCTTCCTCTGCCGACGGCGTGTAGCTCATCGTCAGCCAGACACCGGTGACGATCTGGTTGACCAGCACCAGCAGCGCCAGGGAGCCGAAGAAGTAGAAGAAGTTGAAGTTTTTTGGAGCGTAATACTTGCTGAGATGGTCTTCCCACATTTTTGTGGCGGGAAAGCGCGCATCAACCCAATCCATGAACTTGCTCATCACGCTTTCTCCGTATCGACGCCAATGACAATCAGGTCATCGGTCTCATAGGAATGCGGGGGAACTGGCAGGTTCAAAGGCGCAGGTTGCGACTTGTAGACGCGGCCAGCCAGATCGTAGTGGGAACCGTGGCAAGGGCAGAAATAGCCACCGACCCAGTCTTTACCCAGATCCGCAGGTGCCACTTCGGGACGGAAAGTTGGTGAGCAACCCAGGTGCGTGCAGATCCCGATCAGCAGCAGAATTTCCGGCTTGATCGAACGCACTTCAGGATCGACATAAGTAGGTTGCGTGGAGTTTTTGGAAGTCGGATCGGAGAGCTGGCCCTCGATCTTCTTGAGATTCCCCAGGATTTCCGCAGTACGGCGGACAATGAACACCGGCTGGCCGCGCCACTCAGCAATCATCTGCTGCCCTGGCTCGATTTTGCTGACATTCACTTTCACCGGTGCGCCGGCGGCTTTCGCCTTGGCACTGGGAAACCATGACCCCACGAACGGGACCGCAGCCCCCACCGCTCCTGCAGCACCCACCACGGATGTGGCTGCTACCAAGAAGCGACGCCGGCCTGCATTCACGCCGTCATTGCTCATTCAGTCCTCTCCCATCAGCTTTTGTGGCCTGTTAAATCAGGCATCTACTAAATAAATCAATGTTACTTATAAAAATTTTGCCGAATGGTAATGAAAAGCCCCAATTCTGACAAGGGAATTACCCGGAGCTTCCACCCCCAAGCCTTGCAGTATAGGGGGTCTACGGATGAGGCAAGTTGTCACAGCGCAATTCTTTTGATAAATCGCAGGCATAAAAAAACGCCCGCTTCCGTGAGGAATCGGGCGTTCTTTTTGAACGTGGAAGCGGAATTAACGCTTCGAGTACTGCGGACGCTTACGCGCTTTACGCAGACCCACTTTCTTACGTTCAACTTCACGGGCGTCGCGAGTAACGAAGCCAGCTTTGCGCAGAGCGCCGCGCAGGGTTTCGTCGTAGTCCATCAGAGCGCGAGTGATACCGTGGCGGATTGCGCCAGCTTGACCACTTACACCGCCGCCGATGACAGTGACGTAGATGTCGAATTTCTCGACAGTCTCGGTCAGTTCCAGCGGCTGACGAACTACCATGCGGGCAGTTTCGCGGCCGAAGAACGAGTCCAGGGAGCGGTTGTTGATGGAGATGTTACCAGTACCCGGACGCAGGAAAACGCGTGCGGTTGCGGTCTTGCGACGGCCAGTGCCGTAATTTTGAGTCGCCGACATAATGAACTATTCCGTTAAATCTTCAGTTCTTGGGGCTGCTGAGCAGTATGAGGGTGTGCAGCGCCCGCATAGACTTTCAGCTTACGGTACATGTCACGACCCAGCGGGTTCTTAGGCAGCATGCCTTTAACCGCGGTCTCGATCACGCGCTCAGGGGCTTTGGCGATCAGCTTTTCAAAGTTGATCGACTTGATGCCGCCCGGGAAACCGGAGTGGGAGTAGTACATTTTGTCAGTGGTTTTAGCGCCGGTAACACGGATCTGCTCGGCGTTGATTACGACGATGTAGTCGCCGGTGTCAACGTGAGGAGTGTACTCAGGCTTGTGCTTGCCACGCAGACGGCTCGCGATTTCGGTGGCCAGACGACCCAGGGTCTGACCAGCAGCGTCGACGACAAACCAGTCGCGCTTTACTGTTTCCGGTTTAGCAGTAAAAGTTTTCATTCTTTATAGCCTCAGGGGCCGCCTGTAAATAAGACGGCGGATCTTACTGAATAGTGCGTACTTTGACAAGTCAAAGGCAGCCGGATACAGACGCTTTCGGGGGCTCGGGTCGGCGCGTCCGTTCAACGGCAAGATTCTTCGGCGGCGGCGCATCACTTCCACTGCAGAAAGAGGTCGGCAATTATGCAGATTGCGAAAAAATTTTCAACCTGCTTTTATGATTGTTTTGCCCAAGGAGCACCCGATGGACTATCGCCAGCTAGGCCGTACCGACCTGAACGTGAGTGCAATCTGCCTCGGCACCATGACCTGGGGCGAGCAAAACACTGAAGCTGAAGCCTTTGCCCAGATCGAACGGGCCAAGGAAGCGGGGATCAATTTCATCGACACCGCCGAGATGTACCCGGTGCCGCCGAAAGCCGAAACCTACGCCACCACCGAGCGCTACATCGGCAATTACTTCAAAATTCGCGGTGACCGCGCCGACTGGATCCTCGCCAGCAAGATCGCCGGCCCCGGCAACACCATCGACTACATCCGCGACAAAAACCTGCGCCACAACCGTCAACACATCACCGAAGCGGTCGATGCCAGCCTCAAGCGCCTGCAGACCGACTACATCGACCTGTATCAATTGCACTGGCCGGAGCGCAGCACCAACTTTTTCGGACAACTGGGCTACAAGCACAAGATCGAAGCCAACCTGACGCCGCTCGAAGACACCCTCGAAGCCCTCGACGAACAGGTCAAGGCCGGCAAGATCCGCCACATCGGTCTGTCCAACGAAACCCCGTGGGGCACCATGCGTTTCCTCGCTCTGGCCGAAGCCCGTGGCTGGCCGCGCGCGGTGTCGATCCAGAACCCTTACAACCTGCTCAACCGCAGCTTCGAAATCGGCCTGGCGGAAATCGCCATCCGCGAACAGTGCGGCCTGCTCGCCTATTCGCCGCTGGCGTTCGGTTTCCTGTCGGGCAAGTACGAAGGTGGCGCCCGCCCGCCAAAAGGTCGCCTGAGCCTCTACAGCCGCTTCAGCCGCTATTTCAATGCGCAGTCGGAAGCGGCGTGCAGCCGTTACGTGGCCCTGGCCCGCGAACATGGCCTGGACCCGGCGCAAATGGCCTTGGCATTCGTGACCCAGCAACCGTTCGTCACCAGTAACATCATTGGCGCGACGACCCTTGAGCAACTGGACAGCAACATTGCCAGTTTCGAGCTGAAGCTTTCCGACGAAGTGCTGGCCGGGATTGAGGCGATTCACAAGGATCATCCGAATCCGGCGCCTTGATTAATCCATAAATCAAATCGCGAGCAGGCTCACTCCTACATTTTGGAATGCGTTCCTCTGCAGGAACGAGCCTGCTCGCGATAGCGGTCTGACAGCCACCGAAAACCTACAGCGACCGCGCAATGATCTCCTTCATGATTTCATTGGTGCCGGCATAGATCCGCTGCACCCGCGCATCGGCCCACGCCCGGGCCACCGGGTATTCCCACATGAAGCCGTACCCGCCGTGCAATTGCACGCACTCGTCGAGCACCTTGCATTGCAGGTCGGTGCCCCAGTACTTGGCCATCGCCGCCGTCGGCACATCCAGTCTGCCTTGCAGATGCAACTCGAGGCAGCGGTCGACGAAGACCCGGCCGATCTGAATCTCGGTGGCCATCTCCGCCAGCTTGAAGCGGGTGTTCTGGAAATCGGCAATTGCCTTGCCGAAGGCCTTGCGATCACGGGTGTAATCCAGCGTCCACTGCAACGCAGCTTCGGCTGAAGCCAGCCCACCGATTGCCACGGTCAGGCGCTCCTGCGGCAACTCCTGCATCAAATAAGCGAACCCCGCCCCGGCCTGGCCCAACAGGTTTTCCTTGGGTACACGGACGTCCTGGAAGAACAATTCCGACGTGTCCTGGGCCTTCATGCCGACCTTCTCCAGGCGCTTGCCCTTCTCGAAGCCAGGCGTATTGGCTTCGACCAGGAACAGGCTGGTGCCCTTGGCGCCAGCCTTCGGATCGGTCTTGGCGACAACGATTACCAGATCCGCGAGAAAGCCGTTGGTGATAAAGGTCTTGGAGCCGTTGATCACGTACTCATCGCCATCCAGCACAGCGGTGGTCTTCACGCCTTGCAGGTCGGAACCGGCGCCCGGCTCGGTCATGGCGATGGCCGTGACCATCTCGCCCGAGACCAGTTTGGGCAGGTACTTGTGCTTCAGCGCCTCGCTGCCGTAATGCAGGATGTAGGGCGCAACGATGTCCGAATGCAGCGAAAAGCCGATGCCGGTCAGCCCCAGCCGCCCCACCTCCTCGATCACCACGGTGCTGTAGAGAAAGTCCGCGCCCAGGCCGCCGTACTCTTCGGGCAAGTGCGAGCAGAGCATCCCCGCCTCCCCCGCCTTGTTCCACAGTTTGCGGTCGATGTGGCCTTGTTTCTCCCATTGCGCATGGAACGGCACAGCCTCTTTTTCGAGGAAGGTTCGTACGCTGTCGCGGAACAATTCGTGCTCGGAGCTGAACAAGGTTCTGGGGATCATGCGGCACCTTTCTTTCTTGTTGGAGGGAGATGACCTTCAGAGACTATGCCTCACCTCCGATACAGGACACTGGACACATCCGACAAAAAATAAGACGATCCAGCCGTCTGGTGACCACTTTCCCTTATAAAAACAAAACAAAAGTTGAATTATGTCCAAGCAAGTCTCCACGCCTTTGCGGCGCGTCAGCATCCTGGCAATCGACCGGGTTTTCGCATCCACACTCATGCAGGCCAAGGATTTCTTCCACCTGGCCAGCCTGCGTTACGGCAAACAACTGGGCCACGGCCTGACACCGGCGTTCGAAACGCGCCTGGTCAGCCCCGACGGCAAACCGGTGAACAGTTTCAGTGACGTGGTGATGCCGGTGGACGGCGGCCTGGAAAACGCCGATGTGATCATCCTTCCGGCGTTCTGGGATGATTTCGATACCCTTTGCAGCCGTTATCCCCAGGTCTTGCCGTGGCTGCGTGAACAGCACGCCCGCGGCGCCGTGCTCTGCGGTGAAGCCACCGGCGTGTTCTGGCTGGCCGAGGCCGGCTTGCTCAATGGCAAGGAAGCGACCACCTACTGGCGCTTCTTCAATGCCTTCGCCGAGCGATTCCCCAAGGTTTACCTAAATCAGGACAAACACCTGACCGACGCCGACAACCTGTATTGCGCCGGCGGCACGACATCGGCGTGCGATCTCTATATCTACCTGATCGAACGCTTCTGCGGCGCCAACGTGGCGCAAGCCGTGGCCCGCGACATCCTTTACGAAGTGCAGCGCAGCTATTCGCCAGGGCGCATCGGCTTCGGCGGGCAGAAGCTGCATCAGGACGTGATCATCCTGCAGATCCAGCACTGGCTCGAAGAGCACTACGCCGACAAGTTCCGCTTCGAAGACGTCGCCCGTGAGCACGGCATGAGCATCCGCAACTTCATGCGCCGCTTCCAGACCGCCACCGGCGACAAGCCGCTGCATTACCTGCAACGCCTGCGCATCGAGACCGCCAAGGGCCTGTTGTCCGGCAGCCGCAAGAGCATCAAGACCATCAGTTATGAGGTCGGCTACGACGATGCGAGCTTCTTTGCGCGGTTGTTCCGCCAGCACACCGAGCTGTCGCCGAACCAGTATCGGCAGCAGTTTCAGCAGGCTGCGTAACCCCCGAAGCAAATACAAAACCTGTGGGAGCTGGCTTGCCAGCTCCCACACGGATTGCAGTGCGTTCGAGTTTTTCTTCAGCGCATAAAAAGGGCCTGCAATTGCAGGCCCTTTTTTTTTGTACGCCGATTCTGTTTAAGGCTTGTGCGCCCGCGACAGGAATTCGTGGGATTGCATCTCCAGCAGACGGCTGAGCGTGCGCTGGAACTCGAACGTCAGGCGCCCGCCGGTGTACAGGTCTTTCAACTCGACTTCGGCAGAAATGATCAGCTTGACGTTACGGTCGTAGAACTCGTCGACCATGTTGATGAAGCGCCGGGCGATGTCGTCGGTGGTGACGCTCATCTGCTCGACGCCGCTGAGCAACACGGCGTGGAAGATCTTGCCCAGTTCGATGTAGTCGTTCTGGCTGCGCGGGCCATCGCACAGTTCGCGGAAGTCGAACCAGGCCACGTCGTCGCACGTGCGCAGGGCACGGATCTCACGGTTTTCGATGATCAGCACATCGTTCTCGATCGCGGCAGTGCACTCCGGCGTCAGTGCGCGGAAGCTCTTGCGCAAGCTTTCGTGCGCCGCTTCGTCGAGCGGATAGTGGAACAGCTCGGCTTGTTCGAGGTGACGCAGTCGGTAGTCGACGCCACTGTCGACGTTGACGATCTCGGTGTTCTGCTTGATCAGCGCAATCGCCGGCAGGAAACGCGCGCGCTGCAAACCGTCCTTGTACAAGCCATCCGGAACGATGTTCGAGGTCGCGACCAGGGTCACGCCGTTCTTGAACAGTTCTTCCATCAGCGTGCCGAGGATCATCGCGTCGGTGATGTCGGACACGAAGAACTCATCGAAACAGATCACCCGCGACTCGGTCGCGAAGCGCTTGGCGATGATGGTCAGCGGGTTTTTCTCGCCGCCGAGGGTTTTCATCTCTTCGTGCACACGCTTCATGAAGCGGTGGAAGTGGGTGCGGGTCTTTTCCTTGAACGGCAGCGCTTCGAAGAAGGTGTCGACCAGGTAGGTCTTGCCGCGACCCACGCCGCCCCAGAAATACAGACCCTTGACCGGCGTCTGATCCTTTTTGCCAAACAGCTTGCTCAGCAAACCCGGCTTGTTCTGGTCGGCAGCAATGAGATCTTCATACAGACGCTGCAAATGACGCACAGCAGTTTCCTGCGCGGCGTCATGGAAGAAGTCCGGGCGTTTCAGATCAGCTTGGTATCGTTCTAGGGGCGTCATAATTCGTTAGCAAGGCAACAAAAACGGGCCGTCACTGTAGCGACGGCCCGTAGGAATGGCAATCAGCCCTTGGTCGGGCCGCGCCGTTGTTTAGTCCTGAACCGGGGTCAGCGCAACGCGCAACGCCTCGACGGCCGCGTCCCGCGCAGCGGTATCAGCGAACGCCGGGCTGTCGCCGACGCACTCGCCTTCCAGCCATACGCTGAAGCTCAGGTCTTCATTGCGCACATCCAGCGGCTGGCCGGATTGCAGTTGCTTGGTCACCTGGCCTGCAGTTTTGCCGTCGTCGAAGTTGCGCGACAACAGCAGTTGCTCGCCATCGGCCGCCAGCAGACGGAAGCGGAAGCTGCCATCGTCTTCACGGAAGCTGACGAAGCGCGCGGCTTTCGCGGCCTTCTTCTTGGTGGTCGCAGCGACTTGCACTTGATTGACGAAGGAACGCAGGCCTACGGCTTCACGCAGTTCGTTGAGGAACGGCGTTGCCACGGCACGGGCTTTCTTCGCGCCGATCTGCAGGATGTCTTCCAGATCTGCCGGACGTTCGATCAACTGGTGATACTTGTCGCGCGCCTCGCCCAGTTCGTTGTCGAGCAACTGGAACAGGCGATTCTTCGCCTCGCCCCAACCCAGACCGCCGAGCAGTTCGCTGCGGAACTCATCAGCCTGCGCCGGTGTGGCAAACGCCTGGAACAGGGTGAACAGGTGCGAGTTGTCCGGATCCTTGGCTTCGCCTGGTGCCTTGGAGTCAGTGACGATCCGCGAGATCGCGTCCTTCATCTCTTTGGCGCTGGAGAACAACGGGATGGTGTTGTCGTAGCTCTTCGACATCTTGCGCCCGTCGAGGCCCGGCAACGTCGCCACGCTCTCTTCGATCAGCGCTTCGGGCATGGTGAAGAACTCTTTGCCCTGGCCGAACAGGTGGTTGAAGCGCTGGCCGATGTCACGGGCCATTTCCACGTGCTGGATCTGGTCACGACCGACCGGCACCTTGTGTGCGTTGAACATCAGGATGTCCGCCGCCATCAGCACCGGGTAGCTGTAGAGGCCCATGGTGATGCCGGCATCCGGGTCTTCACCGGTCTCGACGTTCTTGTCCACCGAGGCCTTGTAGGCGTGCGCACGGTTGAGCAGGCCCTTGGCGGCGACGCAGGTCAGCAGCCAGGTCAGCTCAGGGATTTCCGGGATGTCGGACTGGCGATAGAAGGTTACGCGGTCGACATCCAGGCCACCGGCCAGCCAGGTCGCGGCGATTTCCAGACGCGAGCGCTGAATGCGCAGCGGGTCATCGCATTTGATCAGGGCGTGGTAGTCGGCCAAGAAGTAGAACGAGTCGGCATTGCTGTCGCGGCTGGCAAGGATCGCCGGGCGGATGGCGCCGGCATAGTTGCCCAGGTGCGGCGTGCCGGTGGTGGTGATGCCGGTGAGGATGCGGGTACGGTTCGTCATGGGTAATCGCTTGTCAGACTGCAATCAATTCGAAAGACGCGGCAGGATCAGATCCTTGAGATCGGTCAGCTTGCCATGAAAAAAGTGTCCGCATTCTGCCACTTTCAGCAGCTCATGGGGGCGCTGGAGTTTTTCCGACCAGTCGTAGACCAGTTGCGGATCGATCACTTCGTCGGTTTCCGGCTGGATCACGGTCAGCTCGCCGTGCTGCGGCAGTTGATCCTGATCGCCCAGGCGCATGACCGCCGGCGCCACCATGAACAGCTGCTTGAGCGGCACGCCCTCGGCCTCAAGACGACCGCCGAGACTTGCTGCAACAAATCCGCCGAAGGAGAAACCGAACAGGGTCAGTGGCAGATCCGGGTGTTTTTCCCGCAGCCATGCGGCTGCAGCCTGAGCATCGTCGACTTCACCGCTGCCCATGTCATGGGAACCTTCGCTGGCACCGACGCCGCGATAGTTGAAGCGCAAGGTAATCAGGCCGGCGTCGCGCGCGGTGCGCTGCAGGGTCGAGACGACCTTGTTGAGCATGGTACCGCCCTGTACCGGGTTCGGATGACAGATCAACGCGATGCCGATTGGCTGCTCGTTATCCAGGTACAGAGACTCAAGTTGGCCCACCGGGCCGTCAATCACTACAGGGGTTTCACGCATCAGCAAGGAAGGAACTCCGTGACCTCGAATCGGGTCGACTCGTCTAGCAAATTGTCTGTGCCAATCTATTGCGAGTGAATCGCGGTATACAGCGCAGGTTCGAGCCGTTAACGTAAAGCAAAGCCGTTTATAGAGGAAGGACTCGTGGAACACTCGCTCTTAGTTTGGTTGTTACCGACTCTTGCCCTGGTTGTGGGTGTCGCCATTGGATTCCTGATCGCGCGCGTTGCGCCGAACGCCGCACCGAGCCGCACGCAGCGTCAACTGGATGATATCCAGGAGCGCTTCGACAGTTATCAAAACGAGGTGGTCACCCACTTCAACAGCACCGCGATGCTGGTCAAGAAGCTGACCCAGAGCTATCAGGAAGTGCAGGATCATCTCGCCGAGGGCGCCAATCGTCTGGCCCTGGACGAGCAGACCCGCCAGCGCCTGATCGCCGCCCTGCACGCCGATGCCGCACAGGCACCGCGCGAACGCCTGACGCCACCGCGCGATCAGGAGCCGCCACGCGACTACGCACCGAAGACCCCGAACTCGCCAGGCATGCTCGATGAGCACTATGGTCTGAAGAAGTAATCAGCTTCGCGCGCAACAAAAAGCCCCCGGACAATTCCGTTGTCCGGGGGCTTTTTTGTGCCTGATGGTTTTGTGGTGCCGATTTGATCGCCATCGCGAGCAGGCTCACTCCAACATTTTGAAATGCATTCCACTGTGGGAGCGAGCCTGCTCGCGAAGGAGCCGGCAAAGGCCACACACAAAAATGCCCGATCACAGGACCGGGCATTTCTTCATTCAGGCAATCGCTTACGGATACTGCTGAACCGTACCCGGCTGTTGTTGCTGCTGACCACCGTACTGCTGACCCGGAATCGCCTTCAGGTTGACTTCAACGCGGCGGTTCTGCGCCCGGCCATTGACGTCACCGTTGCTGGCAATCGGGTTATCCGGACCGGCGCCACGGGCCGACAGGTTGGCACCGCTGACACCTTGCGAGGTCAGGTAGGTGGCCACGCTCTGCGCACGCCGTTGGGACAGGTCCATGTTGTGCTGACGGCTGCCGGTACTGTCGGTGTAGCCAACGATTTCGATCTGGTTCTGGCTGAACTCTTTCAGCGAGTTGGCCAGGTTGTTCAACGGCTGGTAGAAGCTCGGCGCGATGTTCGCCGAATCGGTGGCAAACGTGATGTTGCCCGGCATGATCAGCTTGATCTGATCGCCCTGACGCTGCACTTCAACCCCAGTGTTGGCCATGCTCGCACGCAGCTTTTTCTCTTGCTGGTCGGCGTAATAACCGTAACCGGCTGCCGACGCCCCCACCACTGCGGCACCAATCAAGGCCCCCTTGCCACGGTTGTTGTGGTCGATGGCGGCACCGGCCAGTGCACCGGCCAGCGCGCCGAGGCCACCGTATTTGGCGGTTTTGCTCATGCCTTGCGAGCCACCGTCGGCCTGGCCCTGATTGTCATACGGGTTGGGCGAGGCGCAGCCGGCCAACATGGCCACAGCGGTAGCAACAATAATCAAACGAGGCGTGGTGAACATGAAGAGCTCCTGGTTTTTTCGCATTCTGTGTGGCAGCGGCCCTAGGCAATAGACCTGTGCGGGCGTTGGATCATGACAATGCCGAAAAATTCCGCCACACACTCATGACAAAATGTTTAGGCGCGCACGAACGGGTTTTCCCGCATTTCGTCCCCGAGACGCGTGTCCGGACCATGTCCGGCAACAACGATTGCGTCTTCGTCGAGGGTGTACAGCCGCTGCTTGATCGAACGCACGATGGTGGCCTGATCGCCGCCCCATAAATCAGTGCGCCCTACCCCGCGACGAAACAGCGTGTCGCCGGCAATCAACAGCTTAGCCTCGGAAAACCAAAAGCTCATGGAACCTGGCGTATGCCCCGGCGTGTGCAGCGCCACGCCGCAGCCGCACGCCAGCTCTTCGTCATCGCTCAGCCAGCGGTCCGGTGATGGCACCGGGGTGTAAGGCACCCCGAACATCTGGCATTGCATCTCCAGGTTATCCCAGAGGAACTGATCGTCTTTATGCAGATGCAGGGTCGCACCGGTTTTCTCTTTCATCTGCCCGGAAGCGAGGAAGTGATCGAGATGCGCGTGGGTGTGAATGATGCTGACCACCTTCAACCCCAAAGCGTCGAGACGCTCCATGATCAGATCGGGATTGCCACCCGGATCGACGACGATGGCTTTTTTCGTGATCGGGTCGCCGATGATCGTGCAGTTGCACTGCAAAGGGCCGACGGGGAAGGTTTCGCGAATCAAGGCTTGGCTGGTAACAGTCATGGTCAATCGATGGCCTGGAGTGAGGTGAAGCGGTGATTGTTGCTTCAGGATTCTACGCCACACGCCGATACAGATTGCCAAGCCAAATAACTGACGAACAGCTCAGAAAAGTAATGGCCACATGATATCAATTGTACCTTCTCTGGTGCAAAATCACAGTTTTGTAGCGGCCGCATTCAGGAAGGGCCCCATCGTACTCAGGAAATCGCATGCCTACTCCAACTGGCTCAACCCCAAGTTTTTTTTCCTCGCTGACAGGCTTCAAACCCGTTGACAGCCTGTTATCCGGTTCCTATTGGCTTGGCGCCAACTGGCCTCTTGGTGGTACAACCAGCCTGACCTACAGCTTCATCAATTCAGCCACATCGTACTTCGCCACCAACTACAGCCCCGACAATGAATACAAGGCAGCGTACGATCTGTCGACGGACCAACAAGGCGGAATTATTCGAGCGCTGGCGGCCTGGAGTGCGGTAGCCGATATCACTTTTACAAAAACCACCGACGATATCTCCAATGTCGGTGACTTGCGCTTTGGCGGTTATACGCTGATGAAGGACCAGGCTGCCGCCTGGGCCTACACGCCTTCCAACACCCCCAAAGGCGGCGATGTCTGGATTGGTGATCCTGCCAACGAATTCCCTATCAACGGCTCTTACGACTTCATGACCTACATTCATGAGATCGGACACGCCATCGGGCTCAAGCACCCGTTTTCACCGAACACGCTGAACTCGACGATTCTTGATCCGTCGCTGGACGACGTCCGCTTCACGGTCATGAGCTACAACAACAACTACAGCTACCAGCCGACGACCCCCATGCTTCTGGACATCCTCGCGATCCAGTCATTGTATGGTGCCAATACCCATTGGCAGTCCGGAGACAACGTCTATCGCTGGAACCATTACGACAAGATTTTCGAAACCATCTGGGACTCGGGCGGCACCGATACCATTGATGCAAGCAACCAGATGATCTCGGTCAGCCTGGATTTGAATGAAGGGGCATTCAGTTCGATCGGCGTCGGTTTCCTGTATGGCAAAAACAACTTTTTCAATAGCGGTCTGGCTATTGCCTATGGCACCAAAATCGAAAATGCCATCGGCTCGACATTTAATGACCAGTTGAAAGGCAACGCCCTGGACAACGTCCTCGATGGTCGCGAGGGCGCAGACTACATGGTCGGCGGTGCAGGCAACGATACGTACTACGTCGACAACAGTGGTGACGTGGTTGTCGAAACCGGAACGTCTCTCACAGAAATCGACTCTGTCTTTTCCACTGTTTCCTACAGCCTGAGCAGCAGTGCCAACGTAGAAAATCTGACGCTGCTGACCAACGCCAACCTCAACGCTTTCGGGAATACATCGAACAACGTGCTTACCGGCAATGCCGGCAATAACCTTCTAGACGGCTACATCGGTGCCGACACCATGATTGGCGGCGCTGGCAACGACACTTATGTTGTCGACAACATCGGCGACGTAGTTATCGAGACCAGTACCCTAGCCACCGAGATCGATACCGTACGCTCATCGGTGACCTTTACCCTCGGCGCCAACCTGGAAAATCTGACGCTCGAGGGCCTTGCCAATATCAATGGCATCGGTAACGCCCAGAACAACGTGATCATCGGTAACGACGGCAACAACCAACTCAATGGCGGTGCAGGCCTCGACACCCTGATTGGCGGCAAAGGTAACGATGACTACGGTCTCGACCAAGTGGACGAACTGGCGCTGGTTCAGGAAAAGGCCAACGAAGGTATCGACACCCTCTATGTCGCCTATGACGCAACAGCACAGGCTGACACCATCGATCTGAATCAGAGCAATCTGCAGAACATCGAAAATGTATTGTTACTGGGTAATGGCGCGTTCAACGCCGTCGGCAACAATCTGAACAACGCTCTGACGGGCAATGCTTCTGCCAACACCCTCCAGGGTGGTGCAGGCAACGATGTCTTGGATGGTGGTGCGGGCGCTGACATTCTGGTGGGGGGAACCGGGAACGACACGTACGTCATCGACAGTCTCGACGACACCATCGTCGAACTGGCTGGCGAAGGTCGTGATCTGGTTCGCTCGACCATCAGCTATACCCTTGGCACCAATATTGAAGACGGCGAGTTGCTGGGTACTGCCGCGATCAACCTGACCGGCAATGACGTCAACAACGTGCTGACCGGTAACTCGAGCGACAACATCATTGATGGTGGCCTGGGTGCCGACACAATGATCGGCGGCAGAGGCAGCGATACCTACTATGTCGACAACGCTGCTGATGTCATCCTTGAAGACTGGTCGTATGACCACGACCAGGTTATCGCGTCCGTTGATTACACTCTTGGCAATTACATCGAGACCCTGACGCTCACTGGTTCTGCCCTCAACGGCACCGGCAACTTCAGCAACAACCGTATCAATGGCACCAACGGCAACAACATTCTCGACGGCGGCGCCGGAGCGGATATCCTCCAGGGTTATGCGGGCGATGACATCTACATTGTCGACGACGCCAACGACCAGGTCATAGAGTCCGCCGAAGGTGGTCACGACCTGGTACGCGCCTCGGTCAGTCACACTCTCGGGAGCAACGTGGAAGACGGCCTGCTATTGGGATCGGCGTCCATTAATCTCACGGGTAACGACCTGGTCAACGTATTGACCGGTAACAGCGGCAATAACGTACTCGATGGCGGCGCCGGCGCCGACATCATGACCGGCGGAGCCGGCAATGACACCTACGTCGTCGACAATGTCGATGATGTAATCATTGAGTCCAGCACGCTGGTCAACGAAATCGACACTGTACGTGCCTCGATCAACTATACGCTCGGCGCCAACCTGGAGAATCTCACGCTCACCGGCATCGCCAACCTCAATGGCACCGGCAACAGCGGCAACAACGTCCTCACCGGTAATGACGGCGATAACATCCTCGACGGTGGAGCAGGTGCGGATACCCTGATCGGCGGCGCGGGCAACGACACCTACGTCGTCGACAACATCGGCGACGTCGTCATCGAAACCGGCACCCTGGCCAGCGAAATCGACACCGTACGGTCATCGTTTGCCTACACCCTCGGTGCCAACCTGGAAAACCTCACGCTGACCGGCAATGCCAACATCAACGGCATTGGTAACGCTCAGAACAACGTCATCACCGGCAACGACGGCAACAACCAGCTCAACGGCGGTGCCGGTCTCGACACCCTGATCGGTGGCAAGGGCAACGATGACTACGGCCTTGATCAGGCAGGTGAGCTGGCGCTGGTTCAGGAGAATGCCAATGAAGGCATTGATACCCTGTTCATTACATACAACGCCACGGCGCAAACTCGTGTAATCGACCTCAGCCAGAACAACCTGCAAAACGTCGAGAATGTGCTGCTGTTCGGAACCGGCGCGTTTGGTGTGATGGGCAACAGCCTGGATAACACCTTGACCGGCAACGCCTCGGACAACGTGCTTGATGGCGGCGCCGGCGCCGACATCCTGACCGGCGGTGCAGGCAATGATACTTACGTCGTCGACAACATCGGGGACGTGGTCAATGAGGTCAGTACCCTGGCCAGCGAAATCGACACGGTACGTGCCTCGATCAGCTACACCCTCGGCGCCAATCTGGAAAACCTTACGCTGACCGGCAACACCAGCATCAACGCAACCGGTAATGCGCTGGATAACATCTTGACCGGCAACGCTGGCGACAACGTCCTCGACGGCGGTGCGGGTGCCGACTTCATGGCCGGTGGCACAGGCAACGACACCTACATCGTCGACAACGTCAACGACGTCGTCAGTGAAACCAGTTTTTTTGATGGCGAGGTCGATACCGTTATTTCGTCCTTGACCTGGACACTCGGCGCCAACCTGGAAAATCTTACGCTGACGGGCAGCGCCAACATCAATGCCATCGGCAACTCCAAGAACAATGTGCTGATCGGCAATGATGGCGACAACCAGCTCAACGGTGGTGCCGGCCGCGACACCATGATTGGCGGCAAAGGCAACGACGACTACGCCGTGGATCAGTCCCGTGAGCTGGACCTGATCCAGGAGAACGCCAACGAAGGCAACGACACGCTGTATGTCCTTTATGACGCGCTTTACCTCGGCCAGAGTGTCGACCTGACGCAGAGCAATCTGCAGAACGTCGAGAACGTGCTGCTGCTGGGCAATGGTGCTTTAAATGCAACAGGCAACAGCCTCAGCAACACCCTGACCGGCAACGCCTCGGATAACGTGCTTGATGGCGGCGCAGGTGCCGACACCCTGATCGGCGGCGCGGGCAACGACACTTACATCGTCGACAACGTCGGCGACATCGTCACCGAGACCAGCACTCTGGCCAGTGAAATCGACACCGTGCGTGCCTCGATCGACTACACCCTCGGCGCCAACCTGGAAAATCTCACGCTCACCGGCAGTGCCAACCTGAACGGTACCGGTAACGCGCTGAATAACGTCATCACCGGTAACACCGGCGACAATCTTCTCGACGGTGGCGCCGGGGCGGACACTCTGACCGGTGGCCGTGGTAACGACACCTATATCGTTGACAACGTCGGTGACGTGGTCATCGAAACCAGCACGCTGTTTAACGAAATCGACACCGTGCGTGCTTCGGTCACTTACACCCTCGGCGCCAACCTGGAAAACCTCGTTCTGACCGGCAATGCCAACATCAACGGCATCGGCAATGCTCAGAACAACTTGATCACCGGCAACGACGGCAACAACCAGCTCAACGGCGGCGCCGGTCTCGATACCCTGATCGGTGGCAAGGGCAACGATGACTACGGCCTTGATCAGGCAGGTGAACTGGCGCTGGTTCAGGAAAATGCCAACGAAGGCATCGACACCCTGTATGTCACCTATAACGCCAGCACACCGAGTGAAACGATCGACCTGGGGTTGAGCAACCTGCAGAACGTCGAAAACGTGCGGTTGCTGGGTATCGGGGCTTTCAACGCGCTGGGTAACAGCCTGAGCAACACCCTGACCGGCAACGCCTCCGACAACGTGCTCGACGGCGGCGCGGGTGCCGACACCCTGATCGGCGGCGCGGGCAACGACACCTACATCGTCGACAACGTCGGGGACGTGGTCATCGAAGCCAGCACCCTGGCCAGTGAAATCGACACCGTGCGCGCATCGCTGACCTACACCCTCGGCGCCAACCTGGAAAACCTCGTTCTGACCGGCAATGCCAACATCAACGGCATCGGCAACGCTCAGAACAACGTGATCACCGGCAACGACGGCAACAACCAACTCAACGGCGGCGCCGGTCTCGACACCTTGATCGGTGGCAAGGGCAACGATGACTACGGCCTTGATCAGGCAGGTGAACTGGCACTGGTTCAGGAAAATGCCGACGAAGGCATCGACACCCTGTATGTCACCTACAACGCCAGCACACCGGGTGAAACGATCAACCTGGGGTTGAGCAACCTGCAGAACGTCGAGAATGTGTTGCTGCTGGGTAGCGGGGCTTTCAACGCGCAGGGCAACAGCCTGAGCAACACCCTGACCGGCAATGGCTCCGACAACGTGCTCGACGGCGGCGCGGGTGCCGACACCCTGATTGGCGGCGCGGGCAACGACACCTACATCGTCGACAACGTCGGCGACATCGTCACCGAAACCAGCACCCTGGCCAGTGAAATCGACACCGTGCGTGCTTCGGTCACCTACACCCTCGGCGCCAATCTGGAGAACCTCATCCTGACCGGCAATGCCAACATCAACGGCACCGGCAACGGACTGGACAACGTTATCTACGGCAACGCCGGCGACAACATCCTCGACGGTGGAGCCGGGGTCGACTACCTGGTCGGTGGTGCCGGCAACGACACCTACATTGTCGATAACATCGCCGATGCGATCAGCGAAACCAGCACCCTGGTCAGCGAAATCGACACCGTGCGTGCTTCGGTGACCTACACCCTCGGCGCCAACCTGGAAAACCTCGTTCTGACCGGCAATGCCAACATCAACGGCATCGGCAATGCTCAGAACAACGTGATCACCGGCAACGACGGCAACAATCAGCTCAACGGCGGCGCCGGTCTCGATACCCTGATCGGTGGCAAGGGCAACGATGACTACGGCCTTGATCAGGCAGGTGAACTGGCGCTGGTTCAGGAAAATGCCAACGAAGGCATCGACACCCTGTATGTCACCTACAACGCCAGCACACCGGGTGAAACGATCGACCTGGGGTTGAGCAACCTGCAGAACGTCGAGAATGTGTTGCTGCTGGGTAGCGGTGCTTTCAACGCGCTGGGCAACAGCCTGAACAACACCCTGACCGGCAACGGCTCCGACAACGTGCTCAACGGCGGCGCAGGTGCCGATACCCTGATCGGTGGCGCGGGCAACGACACCTACATCGTCGACAACGTCGGCGACATCGTCACCGAGACCAGCACCCTGGCCAGTGAAATCGACACCGTGCGTGCTTCGGTGAACTACACCCTCGGCGCCAACTTGGAGAACCTCATCCTGACCGGCAATGCCAACATCAACGGCACCGGCAACGGACTGGACAATGTTATCTACGGCAACGCCGGCGACAACATCCTCGACGGTGGAGCCGGGGTCGACTACCTGGTCGGCGGTGCCGGCAACGACACCTACATTGTCGATAACATCGCCGATGCGATCAGCGAAACCAGCACCCTGGTCAGCGAAATCGACACCGTGCGTGCTTCGGTGACCTACACCCTCGGCGCCAACCTGGAAAACCTCGTTCTGACCGGCAATGCCAACATCAACGGCATCGGCAATGCTCAGAACAACTTGATCACCGGCAACGACGGCAACAACCAGCTCAACGGCGGCGCCGGTCTCGATACCCTGATCGGTGGCAAGGGCAACGATGACTACGGCCTTGATCAGGCAGGTGAACTGGCGCTGGTTCAGGAAAATGCCAACGAAGGCATCGACACCCTGTATGTCACCTATAACGCCAGCACACCGAGTGAAACGATCGACCTGGGGTTGAGCAACCTGCAGAACGTCGAAAACGTGCGGTTGCTGGGTATCGGGGCTTTCAACGCGCTGGGTAACAGCCTGAGCAACACCCTGACCGGCAACGCCTCCGACAACGTGCTCGACGGCGGCGCGGGTGCCGACACCCTGATCGGCGGCGCGGGCAACGACACCTACATCGTCGACAACGTCGGGGACGTGGTCATCGAAGCCAGCACCCTGGCCAGTGAAATCGACACCGTGCGCGCATCGCTGACCTACACCCTCGGCGCCAACCTGGAAAACCTCGTTCTGACCGGCAATGCCAACATCAACGGCATCGGCAACGCTCAGAACAACGTGATCACCGGCAACGACGGCAACAACCAACTCAACGGCGGCGCCGGTCTCGACACCTTGATCGGTGGCAAGGGCAACGATGACTACGGCCTTGATCAGGCAGGTGAACTGGCACTGGTTCAGGAAAATGCCGACGAAGGCATCGACACCCTGTATGTCACCTACAACGCCAGCACACCGGGTGAAACGATCAACCTGGGGTTGAGCAACCTGCAGAACGTCGAGAATGTGTTGCTGCTGGGTAGCGGGGCTTTCAACGCGCAGGGCAACAGCCTGAGCAACACCCTGACCGGCAATGGCTCCGACAACGTGCTCGACGGCGGCGCGGGTGCCGACACCCTGATTGGCGGCGCGGGCAACGACACCTACATCGTCGACAACGTCGGCGACATCGTCACCGAAACCAGCACCCTGGCCAGTGAAATCGACACCGTGCGTGCTTCGGTCACCTACACCCTCGGCGCCAATCTGGAGAACCTCATCCTGACCGGCAATGCCAACATCAACGGCACCGGCAACGGACTGGACAACGTTATCTACGGCAACGCCGGCGACAACATCCTCGACGGTGGAGCCGGGGTCGACTACCTGGTCGGTGGTGCCGGCAACGACACCTACATTGTCGATAACATCGCCGATGCGATCAGCGAAACCAGCACCCTGGTCAGCGAAATCGACACCGTGCGTGCTTCGGTGACCTACACCCTCGGCGCCAACCTGGAAAACCTCGTTCTGACCGGCAATGCCAACATCAACGGCATCGGCAATGCTCAGAACAACGTGATCACCGGCAACGACGGCAACAATCAGCTCAACGGCGGCGCCGGTCTCGATACCCTGATCGGTGGCAAGGGCAACGATGACTACGGCCTTGATCAGGCAGGTGAACTGGCGCTGGTTCAGGAAAATGCCAACGAAGGCATCGACACCCTGTATGTCACCTACAACGCCAGCACACCGGGTGAAACGATCGACCTGGGGTTGAGCAACCTGCAGAACGTCGAGAATGTGTTGCTGCTGGGTAGCGGTGCTTTCAACGCGCTGGGCAACAGCCTGAACAACACCCTGACCGGCAACGGCTCCGACAACGTGCTCAACGGCGGCGCAGGTGCCGATACCCTGATCGGTGGCGCGGGGGCGGATACCTTCGTCTTCGGCGCGGTTAACGAAATGGGGATGGGGGCCAACCGCGATGTCATTACTGACTTCAGCAGTCTGCAGGGCGACAAGATCGACCTGACGAAATTCGATGCCAACCTGCTGCTGAACGGTGTTAATGGTTTCACATTCATCGGTGCCAGCGACTTCACCGGTGCAGGCCAGTTGCGTTTTGTGGATCACGTACTGTCCGGCAATATCAGTGGCAATGCGGGTGCCGATTTTGAAATCCAACTGGTCGGCGTCAATACCTTCAGCACCAACGATCTGGTGGCCTGACGTCAAAAGCTGTTGAATCCGGCCTGGCAGCAGGCCGGATAAAAATCAAAGCCCCGACTGGTTCGGGGCTTTTTTATGTGCACTTCACCCGCTACGACAACATGCCGAGTTCCTGCGCCCGGGCCACCGCTTGTGTGCGTCGCTCAACGCCGAGCTTGCTGTTGATATGACTGGCATGGGTTTTTACGGTGTGCAACGAAATGAACAACCGATCACTGATCTCCTGATTCGAGCAACCTTGCGCAATCAGACGCAAAACCGCCAGTTCCCGAGCACTCAGTTGCTCCGCCGGCAAAGATTCGATGGCCGGGCGATTTGTTATCAGCGCACAGTGTTCCAGCAAGTATTGCCCGACCGAAACGGGAGAATTCAATAGTGCCCCGCGCATCCAGTCTGCATGACTTTTCAGCAACTCGTTAAAGGGTTGCAAGACCCCTCCCGCCGCCGCCTCCAGTGCCTGACTCAACACCTTGCGCGCTTCCGGTTCGCGTCCGGTCGCCAGCAGTAACGCCACTTTCTGCGTCAACGCCATCACGCTGAGCAATTGCCGCCCGGTCTGCTGGCCGTTTTCATGCAGCACGTTCAAGCGTCCTTCGGCGAGCATCGGCTGCCCTTGAATCATGTCGAGCAGTGCCTGCTGCAGTTCGACATGCAACGGCAATTGCGGATGAAACTCCGGCGGCGCCGCCGCACGCTCACCGGTATAGGTTTGCCCGAGTCGCGCCAGCCAGGCCTCGGCCAGATCGGTGCGCCCCTGCGCCAGCCACAATTCGCATTTGACCAGGGTGATCATCGCCAGATAGTAAATCGGCGGCACATCCCAGATGTGCATCAGGCGCTCGGCTTCGGCCAGTTCGGCGAAGGCCTTGGCGAACTCGCCAGTCGTACCGTCCAGCCTGGCGATCACGCAGTGCCCGATCAACACACTGATGTCGCGGCAGGCTCGTGCCTCACCGATACCGGCCAGTAATCGCACGCGTGCGGCCTGAGGCTGCAAGCGCATCGCCAGCAGGAAGCCTTCGTACAACGTCAACCGTGCGCGCACCGCATACAAGCGTTGCGGCGACAGGCCACGCAAGCGCTCCAGGCCCTGATGCACTTCATCCAGTGCGCGCAGAATTTCGCCACGCGATTGCAGGACGCGGGCACGGTCGTAATGCGCCAGCGCCTCGAACAAGGGATTGCCGACGCGTTGCGCGAGTTCGAGGGATTCACGATTCAAGCCTCGGGCGCGCCACAGGTCGCCGTCGGCAATCGCGAGGTTGGACAATGTCGACAGGCACATCAACCGCTGGCCGTAGCGCTTGGCTGGCAAGCTCTCCAAAGCCTCGGTGCAATATCGGATCGTCAGTTCTCGATGTCCGCGCCCCCGGGCGATGATCCCGCTCAACGCCAGCCATTGCGCCAGCATCGACTTTTGCGCGGTGGCCGAAGGTGCCGGCAGGAAACGGCTCAGATGGCTGGCAAGCTCCTCGGCAGCATCGAGCTGACACGCCAGCCCCAGCGCCCAGCTGTACAGCACGATCAGGCGCGGGGTGCTGATCAGCAGGCTGTCGGGCAAGTCCATTTTCCAGCGCAGCAACATGCCGACGTTTTGCTCGGCCAGCAATTGCTCCTCGGACAGGTTCTGCACCAGATTCGCCGCCACGTCGAGATGGCCGGCACGCAACGCTTGCTCCACGGCCTCGTCGAGCAAGCCCTGTGCGTTGAACCAGCGACAGGCGCGCAAGTGCAGAGTGGCGGTCGGCACCAGCGCCTGAGCGAATGGCCGACTGCGCAATAGATCGGAAAACAGATGGTGATAGCGATACCAGTGGCCGTGTTCGTCCAGCGGCACCAGAAACACCTGGTGCGCCAGCAGAAAACGCAGGATCTCGCCGCTGTCATGGGCTTCGCGCACGGCGTCGCAGAGTTCGCTGCAGAAGCGTTCCTGCGGCGCCGTGTCATAGAGAAACGCCTGTACTTCGGGCGGCAGGCAATCAATCACTTCTTCAAGCAGGTAATCACGGATCAGCCCTTCCCCGCCGTTCAGCGCTTGCGGCAAGGCCGCCTCGCTGCCGGCTTCGGACGCTGCCAGGAGCCAGAAACGCAACCCGGCGACCCAGCCCTCGCTGCGCTGGATCAGGTTCTCCAGCGCCTCGCCGCGCAGTGACGTGCTGTGTCGATCAAGCAGAGACAAGGCTTCGTCGTGGGTCAGGCGCAGATCCTGCTCATTGAGTTCAAGCAGTTGGCGCGACAGCCGCAAGCGCGCCAGATGCCAGTCCGGGCGCTGGCGGCTGGTGACCATGACCAGCAAGCCATCGGGCAGATGATTGAGGAAAAATTGCAGGCAGCGGTCGAGCACCGGCCCTTGGGCGAGATGGTAATCGTCGAGTACCAGTAACAGTGGCGTCGCAGGGTCGAGGTGCAGCGCCAACTCATCGAGCATGCCGTCGAGCCATTCCTCGAAGGCAAAGGGCTGATGGCGTTGGCGCATTTTCAACAGGCCGAGTGCGCGGCTACCCAATTGCGGGAAGTAGTCCTGCAAGCCTTCGAGCAGGCGTTCGAGAAAGCGTCCGGGATCGCTGTCACGCGGGCTCAAACCCAGCCACAGACTTTGCCAATGCTCCGGCAAGCTCTGACAGAACTCTATCGCCAGTGAACTCTTGCCGAACCCGGCGGGGGCACTGACCAGCAACAGCCGTCCACCGAGCCCGGCTTGCAGGCGCTCGCAAAGGCGTGGTCGCAACACGTAGCCGTCCGGCAACGGCGGGCGAAAAAAACGCCCGTCCAATGCCGTGACGGCAACACTTGCGGGACCCGGAAGCGGGGACAGATCAGTCATGGCCGGCTCTTGTTCGAATTGCTGTTGGCGGCGTTGCAGATGTCCGCAGACTAGCCTTAAACGAACCGGTTATGAAGGTTGCTGCTACAAATGGCTACAAAAAGACTACACGCCCCTGCACACGTCTTCCGGCAACGCCTGCAAAAGCAAAAAAAACGCCCCGAACCAGTCGGGGCGTTCCACGAGGATGCGGCCTCGGTTTTTACAACGGTTTAGCGAACACCGTCCTGACGCAGCGCGGCCGGGGTGAAATCGCTGGTGGTGGCGGTGAAGCCGAAGTCATACGCCTGTTTCTCTTCGTTCTTCATGCCCAGCGCCAGATAACGGCCCGATTGCAGGTCGTAGAGGGTTTCCAGGGCATACCACGGCACTTGCTTGTCGTAGTAGTTCTCGGCATGCGCTTCGGCTACGCGCCACAGCTGACCGCGACCGTCGTAGTGGTCGATCACGGCGGCCTGCCAGGTGTCCTCGTCGATGTAGAAGTCACGCTTGGCGTAGATGTGACGCTGACCTTCTTTCAGGGTTGCAACCACGTGCCAGACGCGGCGCAGCTCGTAACGCGCCAGATCCTGGTTGATGTGACCGGCCTTGATGATGTCGGTGTACTTCAGCTTCGGATCGTCGAGCTTGTAGCTGTCGGAGGCGATGTACATCTCTTTCTTGCCTTCAAGCTTCCAGTCGTAGCGATCCGGTGCACCGTTGTACATGTCGAGGTTGTCGGAGGTACGCAGACCGTCGGCGGCAGTACCCGGACCGTCATAGGACACTTGTGGCGCACGGCGCACACGACGCTGACCGGCGTTGTAGACCCACGCCGAACGTGGCTCTTTCACCTGGTCGAGGGTCTCGTGCACCAGCAGCACACCACCGGCCAGACGCGCCGGCGCAGTCACTTTCTGCTTGAAGTAGAACAGGATGTTGCCCGGATTTTTCGGGTCGTAGTCCTTCATCTTGTCGCGGAACACGAACTGGTCCTGGAAGTACACCAGGCTGAACGAACCGTTCGGCTGCGGCGTGGCCTGGGTCACCAGACGGGTCACGCTGCCGCCGCGATAGCGGGTGATGTGGTTCCAGATGACTTCCACGCCGCTTTTCGGAATCGGGAACGGCACCGCCGTTTCGAAGTTTTCCAGACCGTTGCCGCCGGACACCAGATTGGTGTTGGTGGCGTTCTTCTTGATCGCGGCAAACACGTCATCCGGCACGGTCGCACCGCGATGGGACGGATAGACCGGCATTTTGAAGGTGTCCGGATAACGCTTGAACATCGCGTACTGGCCCGGTGCAAGCTTGTCCTTGTACTTGTCGACGTCTTTGGCAGTGATGGTGAACAGCGGCTGTTCACTGGCGTACGGGTTGGACAGGAAACCTTTGCTGTCGACGCTGCCAGCGTTCTTCGGCAGCGGCTTCCAGGCCGGGATCGAACCGTCGGCGTTGCCGGCCATTTCGGCGCCCATCGGGGTCAGGCTCTTGCCCAGCTTGTCGGCTTCGGCGGCAGGCACCGCCGCCATGACGCCGGTCGCCAGCAATGACAGGCCCAGAACACCGGCGTGGAACAGACTCTTTGTTATTTTCATAAATTCGTTCGTCCTGAAAATGCAGTGCTTAGAAGTTCACGCCAAAGCTGAGCGCAACGAAGTCACGGTCATCCACGGTGGTGTACTTGCCGTCAAAGAAGTTGGTGTAAGCCAGGCTTGCGGTGTAGGTGTTCTGGTACTCGGCGTCGACGCCCAGGCTGACCGCCTTGCGACCTTCCTCGAAGTTGCCGCCAGGGCCTGGCGAGTAACCGCTGACGTCGTGGGACCAGGCCACGTTCGGCTTGAGGTTCACGCCGGCAAACACGTCGTTGTATTCCCAGATGGCGCGACCGCGGTAGCCCCACGACATTGATGTGGTGAAGCCGTCGTTGTCGCAATTGCGGCTGCGGTTGTTCTGCGGCGAACCTGGGCCCGCACCATTGATGGTGCTGGCGTTGAGAATGTTGGCGCAGGTATTGACGCCGCCAGTGGCCGGCAACTCACCCGGGCCGTACACCGGATCGCGGCCATAACGCTTGTCGGAACGGCTTTCCAGCCCGCCGACGTAGGTCGCGCCGACTTCGCCGACGAGGGTCAGACGGCTGGCGCCCATGACCTGATCGAAGAAGTGCGTGAAGGTCGTCTGGATCTGGGTGATTTCCTTGCGCTCATAGCCATGCAGATCCTGGCCAGGAACGCCGGTGAGCAGCGAAGCGTTGGTCAGTGCGCCGCCCAGCGGACGAACGCCGGCGAACAGGATGTCGGTGGAGTTCAGCTGCACCGGTGCGTTCGGACGGTAGCTGATCTCACCGCTCCACGCCGTACCGGTAGGCAGGGTGGTGGAGAAGCTCAGACCGTAGAGGCGAATGTCTTCAGGGTATTCAATGAAGTAGTTCGAGTTACCCGCGACCAGCAGGGGGGCGAGTGCCGCAAAAGGCCCCGGCAGCGCGCGTGCCGTGTTGTAAACCGATTGCGGAGCACCGGTGGCGCTGAAGATTGGCGCACGGCTGTGGTAGTTCATGAAGTAGGCGCCGAACTCGGTGTCCAGCGGTTCGTACATGTACTTGAAGGACGCGCCCCACTGGCCACTGTCTCGAGCGTCCCGATCAGGACCGCGACGGACCAGCACACCTTCCTGGTTGACATTGACGCCGTTGGCGGCCAGTGGGCCGAGGGCCACGGCCGGGATTTGCGAACGCTTGTTCAGCACGCGCAGGTTGTCGTTGCAACCGTCGGCGACGATGTCCGGCTGCGAGAAGAACGTACCGCAGTTATCGACGACAGTCTGGTCCCATTCCAGTTGATAGAACGCTTCGGCCGAAAGGTTTTCGGTCAGGCTCTGCGAGACGTAGAACATGTTGACCGGGATCAGGCCTTCCTTGATCTCGGCACCCGGACGACGGAACGCAGACACGTCGATCGGGTTGATCGAGTTGATGCCGCCACCGATGAAGGTACTTTCACCCCAGCTCACGACCTGCTTGCCCAGACGCACGGAACCCGGCTGATCGGCAATCGCATAGTTGTGGTAGACGAAGGCGTCGAGGATCTGCCCGCCGGACGACTTGGCGCCTTCCTTGCGGCCCGAATCGCTGATGTCCTTGAACTCGCGGCTTTCATCCTTGAGTTCGAAGTCGTACCAGTATTTGCCACGGACGAACACCCCGGTGTCGCCATACTTGAGTTCAAGGTCATGGATACCCTTGAAGATCTTCGAGAAGGTTTCACCGCTCTTGAAGTTGGCGTGACCGTCATCGGAGGTCTGCGACAGGCCGTGGCCGCCGTTGTTGACGCCGATCAGGTTCTTGTTCGGTTGCTGAGTAGACCAACTGGCACCGATCGACAGGGACGAGTCGAACTGGCCCTCGATTTCACCGACGTTGAAACTGACGCCGAATGCGGGCCCGGCGAGCGAAGAGGCAAGACTGACCGCCAGAGGCAGTTTCGCCCGGCGCCAGAACTGGTTTACTGAGGTCATCGACGCTACTCCATGTGCATTATTGTTATGGCAGTGAGTACTTTTAAAAACGCTGAAGGACCGGGTGCCAGAGACAGCCCGAAGTCACTCCAAAGATGCATCGCCCCGTTTTGTGCGTGTGCCCCGTTCTTAAAAATCCTTGAGCGGACTATAGCCAGCAGGTGGTACTGCTTGATCCCTCTAAAGTGTGATTTGCAGCCGCCAACCACTCTGGAACAGTCCTTTCGCCAGTCCGACACAAGTCGGCACGGCAAGGATGGCTGATTTTTTCGATTTCACAAGCCAAGCGCTTGCTTGGTGGGTCTGGCGCGCCGTTTTCGGCGCGCCAGCGGACACTCAAAGTGTCGAGAGGAAGGTGCTGTTGTTGGCCTGCCATTCGGTGATGTCGAGGCGGATGCGCTTCTTGTCGAGCTTGCCGACGCTGGTCTTGGGAATTTCGGTAACAAGGGCAATCTGACTCGGAATCGCCCACTTGCTCAGGTGCCCCAGTTCCACGAACGGCTTGAGGTGTTCCTTGAGCTCGCGCGCCCCGATCACGTGCCCTTCACGGATCACCAGCAAGGCAAACGGGCGCTCGCCCCACTGCGGATCGGCAATGCCCACCACTGCTACTTCGCGTACCCCCGCGTGACGACTGATCAGGTCTTCGAGGTCCAGCGAAGAGATCCATTCGCCGCCGGTCTTGATCACGTCCTTGATGCGGTCGCGAATGTCGATCACGCCCATGCTGTCGAGCGTGGCCACATCGCCGGTGTGCAGCCAGCCGCCGGCCCAGAGCTCGGCGCCCTTCTGCGGCTCGTTGAAATAACCTTCGGTCAGCCACGGCGCACGCAGCACCAGTTCGCCCTGGGTTTCGCCGTCGGCGGGCAGGAAGTTGCCCTCTGCGTCAACGATCGCCGCCTCGACCAGCGGCCCCGGCACACCGGCCTTGATCCGGTAGGTGGTGCGCTCGTCTTCGGTGCCGGCCATCAGTTCATCATTGAGGTGGGCACAGGACACCAGCGGCCCGGTCTCGGACATGCCATACGCGGCGGTCAGCTGGATGCCGCGCGCCTTGGCGGTTTCATACAGCGTGCGGTTGAGCGCGCTGCCACCGATGACGATCTTCCAGCCGCCGAAGTCGGTGTCTTGCGCGCCTTTGGCGTTGAGCAGCATTTGCAGGATGGTCGGCACGCAATGGGAGAACGTGACCTTTTCCTTGCGCCACAGCTCGACCAGGAATTCCGGGTCGTAACGCCCCGGATAAACCTGCTTGAGGCCGAGCATGGTCGCGACGTACGGCAGCCCCCAGGCGTGCACGTGGAACATCGGCGTGATCGGCATGTACACGTCGTTGGTGCCGAGCAGGCGCACGCTGTCGATCGCGCCCATGATGGTCGACACGCCCATGGTGTGCAGCACCAGTTGCCGATGGGTGAAGTACACGCCCTTCGGGTTGCCGGTGGTGCCCGTGGTGTAGAACGTGGTGGCGACCGAATTTTCGTCGAAGTCCTGAAAGTCGTACTGCGCACTCGCGGCGGCCAGCAACTGCTCGTACTCGCCGACCAGATTCGGCAGCTCGGCGGTTTTTTCCGGCAGATCGGTCAGCAACAGGGTTTTCTTGACCGTGGTCAGGTGCGGCGCGATGGCCTGATACAGCCCGACGAACTCGCTGTTGACCAGCACGAAGCGGTCCTCGGCGTGGTTCATGGTGTAGAGAATCTGTTCCGGCGACAGACGCACGTTGATGGTGTGGATCACCGCGCCGATCATCGGAATGGCAAACATGCATTCCAGGTAACGATGGCTGTCCCAGTCCATCACCGCCACCGTGTCACCGGCCTTCACACCGGCGGCCGTCAGCACGTTGGCCAGGCGCGCCACACGTTCTATCAGGGTCGGATAGCTGTAGCGCAACTGGTCACGGTAGATGATCTCGCGGGTTTTCTCGTAACGGGCGCCGGACATCAGCAGCCGCTTGATCAGCAATGGATACTGGTAGGCCCCATCGGCCGGGGGAATGACGCGAGTCTGCAACATATGAATCCCTTTTCTGGCTGCACGGTGTTGGCGTAGAGCTTGGTACTCTAGAACCCTTATACGCCAGCCAAATCAGCCAAAGGAATGATTTGCAGAACCGTACAAATGCTAGCTTTGCGCCAGCATTTGCCGGTTTTCGTCAGCTATCAGGCTGTTTGTCCTACAGCCTCTTCAGAAGGCGTCCGCGGGAAAACCATTGCCCCGAGGAAGGTCAGTGCGCCGAAACCCGCGAGAATCAAGTAAAGGCCTACAAAACCATGGCGCGGTTCGACATAGGAAATCAGCGGAATCGCCGTCGCGCTGGCACCGAACGATAAACAGTAACGCAGGGCAAACACCCGCGATTGCCACTGCGGGGCGACGAAGTTCGCGACCATCGCATCGTTCACCGTGACCTGACCGAACACCACGAACATGAACGCCGCACCGAGTGCGATCACCGCCCAGCCATCGGCATAAGCGAGCGCAAACAGCAGCGGCGCCTGGCACACCGTCAGCACGACAAACGGCCACTTCAGGCTGAGCCGGTGCAACACCCGGCCAATGCTCAACTGCGCCACCGCACCAAAGGCATAGGCCAGACTGACCACCACGCCAAGGGTTTGCGGTGAGGCGAACAGCTCCTGCAAACGCTCCTGGAACAGTTTCGGATAAGTCATGGTGGTGGCGTTGAACACCACGCCGCCGGTGGCTGTGGCCAGCGCCAGCACACCAAAAACCATGACCATCGAAATACGCTGTCCGGCGGCGCCTTTGAGAGGCGTGTGCGGACGTTTCGGAATCGGTTCTTCACGCACCTGCCCGGCAAAACCAAAACCCAGCACAACGGCCACCGCGCCGGGTAACAGAAACGCCAAGCGCCAGCCAAATTGCGCCACCAGCAGCCCGGTGACCAGCGCCGAAAACGCCACGCCAAGATTGCCCCACATGCCATTGATGCCGATTTCGCGGCCACGGTTCTGCGCGTAAGCGACCAGCATCGCCGTACCGACCGGGTGATAAATCGCGGCGAAAATACCGATCAGGGTCAGGCCGATCACCAGCATCGTCGGACTGTTACTCAGGCCGGTAAAAATAGCCGAGGCACCGATGCCGAAGAAAAACACCAGCATCATCTGCCGCCGACTCCAGCGATCACCCAGCCAACCGGCGGGTAGCGAACAGGCGCCGAAGGCAATGAAACCGCCCAGTGACAAGCCGATCAGCGTGGCGTAGTCGAGACCGAAGGCCTGCGTCATGCCGAGCACGGCGGCGGGAAAAATCAGCATGAACATGTGATCGATCACATGGGCGGCGTTGATGTAACGGATGACATTGGTCGATTGATTCATGGCAGCACGCTTTACGTAGTGATGAGCCGCTTATGCTAAGTTGGCCGGAAAGCACATTTCTGCCTACCAAGTCATTGAATCAGACATGTTGATCAGCCACTTCGAACACGGCCCGGTGAGCGCCTACCCCCGGGATTATCTGGACGGCGCGCATCAACCGCTGCATCTGCACCGCGAGGCGCAGTTGTTGTATGCGGCCAGCGGGATCATGCGTGTGGTCACGGCATCGGGCGCGTGGGTGATTCCGCCGAGTCGCGCGGTGTGGATTCCGCCCGAGGTCGCGCACGAGATTTTCATGAGCGGCGATGTGCAGATGCGTTCGCTGTTCATCGCGCCAGAACTGTCGCCCGCCAGCCTGCAACATTGCTGCGTATTGGCGGTGACGCCGTTACTGCGCGAATTGATTCTGCGCGCGGTGCAAGGGCCGCCGCATGCCGACAATCCACTGATTCAACAGTTGATGCTGGAAGAACTCGCCAGCCTGGAAAACCTGCCGCTGCACATTCCGATGCCGACTGACCGGCGTCTGCAAAACATCTGTCTGGCGCTGCTGCATAGCCCCGACCATCCCAATACGCTGGAAGACTGGGCGCAGCAGGTCGGCGCCAGCTCACGCACGTTGGCACGGCTGTTTCAGCAGCAATTGCAGATGAGTTTCAACGCCTGGCGCCAGCAACTGCGCCTGATGGAAGCCCTGCCACGCCTGCTCGCCGGGGACAGCGTGCAGCGTGTGGCACGGGACTTGGGTTACGGCAGCGCGCGGGCGTTCAGTGCGATGTTTTGCCGTTTGCTTGGGGAAAATCCCCGCGAGTATCTGAATACCCTGAGCAAACTCAGCGAACTCGCGTAGAAATCGCACACCACCCACCCCCCAAATTTGAATCGGGGGGGGGTGTGCGATCAGTGCATTTCGGTGAAGGCGATTTTCACGCCGAGCGCGATCAGCACCGCCCCCATGGTGCGGTCAAACCAATGGCCCATGCGGGCGAAACCGGCGCGTACGCGTTGCTGACTGAACAGCATCGCAACGAGGCAGAACCAGATCGCAGTCGCGACTGCCAGGTAAATCCCGTAGCCGGCCTGCACCGCCAGCGGGGTGTGCGGGTTAATCACCACGGTGAACAGCGACAGGAAGAACAGCGTCGCTTTCGGGTTCAGGCCGTTGGTGACGAAGCCCGAAGTGAACGCACCGCGGGCTGTGCGCACGCCGGCTTCCTTGTGCAGATCATCGGTCACGGTTTTCGCCGGCTGCGCGCGCAACGCCTTGAAGCCGATATACAGCAGATAAGCCGCCGCCGCCCACTTCAGCGCGTTGAACAGCATGATTGATTGCGACACGATCAGACCGATGCCCAGCAGCGAATAACCGACGTGGAGGAAAATCGCCGTGCCCACACCGAGCGCGGTCCAGGTGCCGGCGCGGCGCCCGTGGGTCACGCTCTCGCGCACCACCACGGCAAAGTCCGGGCCGGGGCTGGCCACGGCCAGCAGGTGGATCAATGCAACGGTCAAGAACTCGGTCCAGTACATGGGGGCTCCTCTGGGGCAGCTTGGTGAAAAATAAATGCGCGGCGAACTCGAACCTGTGGCGAGGGGATTTATCCCCGTTCGGCTGCGCAGCAGTCGTAAATTCAGTGCATGTGCTGTCACTGTTTCAACACGATTACCAGTTTCAGGGCGCGCTTCGCGCGCCAACGGGGATAAATCCCCTCGTCACAGCGTTATCCACATTGCGATGCATCGCATCAGACTTTTGTGCTCTGAGTAACCAATTGTTTCATCTGGTAGGCTCGGCAGATTACGCCTTCCGTTCCGAGCACAAAAGGTACAGTTGATGACGAACCCGCGCCGCGCCGTATTCCTTGATCACCCTTCACTGGATCTCGGCGATCTCGACCTTGGCCCTTTGCGTGCCTGCTTCAGTGACTTGCAACTGTTCGCCCAGACCTTGCCCGAACAAGTCAGCGAGCGCCTGCACGGCGCCACGGTAGCGATCACCAACAAAATCCGCATCGACGCCGCTGCGATGGCCGCCAGCCCGGATCTGCAGCTGATCCTGATCACCGCCACCGGCACCAATAACGTCGACCTGGACGCGGCCCGCGACCACGGCATCACGGTGTGCAACTGTCAGGGTTACGGCACGCCATCCGTGGCGCAGCACACCATCATGCTGCTGCTCAACCTCGCCACGCGCCTGGCCGATTACCAGAAAGCCGTAGCCGCCGGTCGCTGGCAGCAAGCGAAACAGTTCTGCCTGTTGGACTACCCGATCGTCGAACTGGAAGGCAAAACCCTCGGCCTGCTCGGTCACGGCGAACTCGGCGGCGCCGTCGCGCGACTGGCTGAGGCCTTTGGCATGCGCGTACTGCTCGGGCAGATTCCGGGGCGCCCTGCCCGACCGGATCGCTTGCCCCTGAACGAATTGCTGCCACAGATTGATGCCCTGACCCTGCATTGCCCGCTCAACGAACACACCCGCCACTTCATCGGTGCCCGCGAACTGGCGTCGATGAAACCCGGCGCCTTCGTGGTCAACACTGCCCGTGGCGGGCTGGTCGATGAACAAGCCCTGGCCGATGCCTTGCGCAACGGTCATCTGGGCGGTGCGGCCACCGACGTATTGAGTGTCGAGCCACCGGTCAACGGCAATCCGTTGCTGGCCGCCGACATCCCGCGTTTGATCGTCACCCCGCACAATGCCTGGGGCAGCCGCGAAGCACGGCAGCGCATCGTGGGTCAATTGACCGAAAACGCTCAGGCGTTCTTCAGCGGTAAGGCGCTGCGGGTCGTCAGTTGATAAACTGCGGCACTTTTTTTTCGAGGAGCAGTTATGGATCCGCGCAGTGAAGTACTGCTTCGTCAGGCCGAGTTATTCCAGGGTTCGCTGTTGCTCGCCGGTTTGCCCGCCGACGATTTGCTCGGGCGCCTGCCCGATGCGTTTGGCTGGTGCTGGCACGCGGGTGATCAAGCCGCACTCGACGCGCGTTTCGAGGGTCGCAGCCATTTTGGCGTGGAGATTCCTCAGCGTGAGTTCGACAGCGCCGTGGTGTTTTTGCCCAAGTCCAAAGACCTGACCGATTACATCCTCAACGCCGTGGCCTCGCGTCTGGCCGGGCGCGAGGTGTTTCTGGTTGGCGAAAAACGCAGTGGCATCGAGGGTGCGTCCAAGCAACTCAACCCGTTTGGCAAGCCGCGCAAACTCGACAGCGCGCGACACTGCCAACTGTGGCAAGTCACCGTGGCCAACGCGCCTGAAGCCAAATCCCTGGAAAGCCTGGCCCAGACTTACGAGCTGCCACTGGCCGAAGGCCCATTGAAAGTCATCAGCCTGCCGGGGGTGTTCAGCCACGGCCGACTGGATCGCGGCAGCGCCTTGCTGCTGGAACACCTGGACAAACTGCCGAGCGGACATCTGCTCGATTTCGGTTGTGGTGCCGGTGTACTGGGCGCGGCGGTCAAGCGTCGTTACCCACACAATCAGGTCACGCTGCTGGATGTCGATGCCTTCGCCGCCGCAAGCAGTCGCCTCACCTTGGCGGCCAATGGTCTGGAAGCCGAGGTGATCACTGGCGACGGCATCGACGCTGCGCCGATGGGTTTGAACGCGATCCTGAGCAATCCGCCGTTCCATGTCGGCGTGCACACCGATTATTTCGCCACGGAGAACTTGCTGCGAAAAGCGGCGAAACATCTGAAAAACGGTGGCGAACTGCGGCTAGTTGCGAACAGCTTCCTGAAGTATCAGCCACTGATCGAAGAGCATCTGGGCGTGTGTGCGATCAAGGCCGAAGGCAATGGTTTCCGGATTTACCGGGCCAAGCGCGGCTGAAACTTCTTTTCAAAAAGAGGCTTGCTCTATCGGATTTGCCTAGGCAGAATCCGCTCCGTCCTAGGGGAGTAGTCTCCCACGAGCGCCAAGCTCGTCCGGCATGCGTCAACATACTTGATCCTCAGATCATGGCGCATGCGACCCAAGCGACCGCACCAGACGGTTCGCAGGGTTTGACAAGACCTATGACACGCACACCTTACCCGGGGCGGGAAGGCTGTACGTGTCATAGCCGTGTCGACCCGCCCCTTAGGAAATCCTGATGCTGGACTCATTACTCGTTCCCACCGCAATCGTTGCCTTGGCCGAAATCGGCGACAAGACGCAACTGCTCGCACTGATTCTCGCCGCTCGCTTTCGCAAACCCTGGCCGATCATTGCCGGTATCGTCGCCGCGACCCTGGCCAACCACGCGGCAGCCGGTGCGGTAGGTGCCTGGTTTGGCAGTTTCTTCTCGAATGCGACGCTGCACTGGATTCTCGCCGCAAGCTTTACGGCCACTGCGCTGTGGACGCTGGTTCCGGACAAGATGGATGACGATGAAACCAGCACCGCACGCAAGTTCGGGCCGTTTCTGACCACGCTGATTGCGTTTTTCCTCGCCGAAATGGGCGACAAGACTCAGGTCGCGACGGTGATGCTCGCCGCGCAATATCCGGAACTGTGGCTGGTGATTATCGGTACTACGGCGGGCATGTTGATTGCCAACGTGCCAGTGGTATTGGCGGGTAACTTTGCTGCGGACAAATTGCCGCTGACCTTGATCCGTCGCCTCGCGGCCTCGGCATTCATGATTCTGGCAATCGTGGCGGTGTACAAGGCGATGCAGAGCAGTGGCTGGGTTTAAAGCAGCTGCAAGCTTCAAGCAACGAGCTGCAAGCCAAGCGAGTCTGCTTTGACTTGCAGCTTGCAGCTTACTGCTTGCTACTGTTGTAAAGCGGCATGACCTTCGGAATCGCCGCCTGCAACGAGGCGATCCGGCTGGACGACGCCGGGTGCGTGCTCATGAACTCCGGCGGTGCGCCTTCCGAGGCCTTGCTCATCTTGTTCCACAGGGTGATCGCCGCGTTCGGGTTGTACCCGGCGCGGGCGGCCAGCTCGAGACCGATCAGGTCGGCTTCGTTTTCGTTGGCGCGGCTGTTGGGCAGGGTCATGCCGTAGTTGGCCACGGTGTCGGCCAGCGCCAGGCTGTCCTGACCAAGACCGAGCAGTGCACCCGCGCCTTGCTTGGCCATTTCAATGCCATAGGCCTTGGACATCGCTTCACGACCGTGCTCGCGCAAGGCGTGGGCGATTTCATGGCCCATGACCGCAGCGATTTCATCGTCGGTCAGTTTCAGGCTGTCGATCAGCCCGGTGTAGAAAATGATCTTGCCGCCCGGCCCACAGTTGGCGTTGAGCTCATCGCTCTTGATCAGATTGACTTCCCACTGCCACTGCGCCGCATCCGGACGGAAGTTCGGCGCCTGGGCGATCAGGCGGTTGGCAATCGCCTGCACCCGTTTGGCCTCCGGGCTGGTCTTGTCGAGCACACCTTTGCTGGAAGCCTCGCCAACGGTCTTCTGATACGACTGGGCATACATCTGGTCGACCTCTTGCGAGGACAGCATGCTGAACATGTACTGCTTGCGCTCCACACCCACGGCGCCGCCGCTGGTGGTGTTGACCGACTGACAACCGGCCAGCAACAGCGCTGCGCTCAGTGCACTTACAACCAATGTCTTGTTCATTCAAAAGCTCCCTGAAAACCTGCCGCGTATCCTAGGCGGGTAATTGTATCGACGCCAGATACAACGGACGTGTTGCAGCGACTTTCAGATGTTTCCCACCAGCGCTGTCGTAAAAAATTCACAGCGACCGCCAAGTCCCGTGCAACTGCGTCGCGCACTGATCCATTTGCGACATCGGCTTTCAATTGCACCTGCTCGCACTCATGGCCCAATGCCGGCTGCCGATACAACAGCGCAGACGTCCTCTTGCGTGCGGAGCTCCCATGAAGTTCAAGTCGATCCAGTTTTCCGTCGCCGCCCTGGCCGGCGCCATCGTGCTCAGCGTGGTCGTTGCGCTGGTGCTGTATGCGCTGTTCTCCGGCGCCCGCACGCAAGAGATGGTGCAACAGCGCACCCAGACCCAGTTCGAGCAGGTCATCGAACAGCGCCTGACCTCACTGGCGCAGACTCAGGTCAGCCAGATCCAGCGTGAACTCGAAGCGCCACTGTTGATTGCCGGCGGCCTGGTGCGGGTCAACGCCCTGCTCGGCACACCAGGTGCCGACGGCCAGCCACGTCTGACCGTCAGCCGCGAACAACTGATCAGCCTGATCAAAGAGAACGTTGAAAAGAACCCGAAAATTCTCGGCACCTACATCGGCTGGGAGAAAAACGCCCTCGACCACAATGACGCGGCCTATGTCGGCACCAGCGTGGTAGGGATCGACGCGGCCAACGGACGTTTCCTGCCGTGGTGGTTCCGCAACGATGACGGCACCCTCGGCCTGGACAAACTGGTGGACGTCGACGACCAGAAAACCCTGTCCACCGGCGTGCGCGCCAGCGAGTACTACCTGTGCTCGAAAGAAACCAAGAAATCCTGCGTGATCGATCCGGCGCCGTACAAAGTCGGCGACAAGATCGTCATGCTCGCCTCCTTTATTGAACCGATCATGCTCAACGGCGCGTTCCAGGGCATCGTTGGCGCTGACCTGTCGGTGAACTTCATCCAGGAAATGCTTCTGGGCGCCAACCAGAAACTCTACAGTGGCGCCGGACAAATGGCCCTGATCGGCGGCAATGGCCGGATCGTTGCCTACACCAAGGACCCAAGCAAATTCGGTGAGAAGGTCAGCGACATTCTTGACGCCGAACAGATCGCCAGCATGGCCAGTCTCAAGCGCGGCGAAGTCACCTATTCGGTGAACAAGGACAAGGGCCGCATCGAACTGTACCTGCCCTTCGGCATCGGCCAGACCGACGCACGCTGGACATTGATGCTGCAATTACCGCTCAACGCGGTGATGGCCGACCTGCAAAAACTGCAGGGCGATCTGGAGGCCCAGCGCAAATCCGACACCTTCGGCATGGCTATGGTCGGCCTGATCATCGCCGGCCTCGGCCTGCTGGTGATCTGGCTGGTCGGCCACGGCATCGCCCGACCGCTGAAACAAATGGTTGCGATGCTCAATGACATCGCCCAAGGCGAAGGCGATCTGACCCGACGTTTGACCAGCGATCGCAGCGATGAACTGGGTTCGATCGCCAAGGGCTTCAACACGTTTCTGGGCAAGTTGCAGGCGATGATCACCCAAGTGGTGACGTCAGTGCAGAGCGTCAGCGATTCCTCGGAACACACGGCTGATATCGCGATTCGCACCAACATCGGCATCCAGAAACAAATGGCCGAAATCGATCAGGTCGCCACGGCGGTGCAGGAAATGACCGCCACTGCGCAAGACGTCGCACGCAATGCCACTCAGGCCGCACAAGCCGCCAGCCATGCGGATCAGGCAGCCAGTCAGGGCATGCAGATCGTGCGCGACACGTCCAATTCGATTGGCGTACTGGCGCTGGAAATCGGCAAGGCTGTCGATGTGGTGCAGACCCTGGCCAAGGACAGCGAGAACATCAACGCCATCCTCACCGCCATTCGCGGCATCGCCGAACAGACCAACCTGCTGGCGCTGAACGCCGCCATCGAAGCGGCCCGTGCCGGCGAGCAGGGTCGTGGTTTTGCCGTGGTGGCGGACGAGGTGCGCAATCTGGCGCAGAAGACCCAGAAAGCCACCGAAGAAATCCAGACCATGATCCAGCAATTGCAACAGGGCACCCGCGATGTGGTGCGGGTCATGGAAGACAGCCAGAACCGCACCGACGAAAGTGTGCAACACGCGGCGAAAGCCGCCGAGGCGCTGGAGACGATCACCCAGGCGGTGTCGGTGATCAACGACATGAATACGCAGATTGCCAGCGCGGCGGAAGAACAGAGCGCGGTGGCCGATGACATCAACCGTAACGTGATCAATATCGGTCAGGTGGCGAATGAAGTGGCGGGGGGTGCGGATGAGTCGAGTTCAGCGAGCGCGGATTTGACCAAACTGGCGGAGCAGCAGCGGCGGTTGATCAATCAGTTCAAGGTCTGAAAAGCCAAAAGGCCCTCACCCTGACCCTCTCCCAAAGGGAGAGGGGACTGACCGAGTTGTCTACCGTCATACATCGACCTGAAAAATCGTGGCGATTATGGATTCGGTGAAAAACCTTCCAGTCGGTGTATTCCGTCAATATCCCCCAATCAGTCCCCTCTCCCTCCGGGAGAGGGTTAGGGTGAGGGGCTTTTGATCTGCAGGCTTCAGCCCGGGGTCAGACACTCCGGCCCGTTGAGCTTGGGATCATTGATCAGATTCGCCAGCACCCGCTCGCGCAACGCCGCAGGTTCGCTGGCCAGCAAACCCTGCAACACATGTAGCGGCGTCTCGGGATCGAGCCACGCCGCCTGCCCGGCCTCATCGAGAATCAACGGCCGGCGCTGACTCGAGGCCGGCTGTGTAATCACTGCCGTGCTCAACCAGACCTGCTCCTGCACCGGATAGGCCTCCCAGATCGCCGCGAAAAACAGTGATGAGCCCTCCCCCGGCGTCAGCCAGAACGGCCGTTTGCGCTGGGTCCCGCGCCATTCGTAGAAGCCGTTGGCCGGCAGCAGGCAACGGCGCTGGCGCAGGGCTTCACGAAACATCGGTTGTTCGGCCACGGTTTCCGCACGGGCGTGCGCCGGGGTTTTCGACAAGTCGGTCAGCCACGGCGGCGTCAGCCCCCAACGGGCGCGGGCCAGCGTGCGCTGGCCATCGGCTTCGGCCCGCAGCATCAACACCGAATCATTGGGGGAAATGTTCCACTGCGCCTGCTGATCGGCGGGAAAACCGGGCAGGGCCGCGAAATCGCGGTTCCAGCGAAACAGGGCATAACGTCCACACATGGGGCAACACGACTCAGAAAGAAAACGAACGTCAGCCTAACAGACCAGCGTCCCGGGGAAGCTCTCCGGTTCATCGCCGGGCAGCGGCAGCGCGGCATTGTACGCGGTGATCAGCTCGCGGGCGTATTCGGCCTGATCGTTATCGACCGACAGCCCCAGCAGACCGAAAATCGGCAACTCCCCCGTGCCGCCGAGCAAATCGCGGCCCACCAGATGCGCCTCGATGCCTTCGCTGGCGAGCATGCCCTTGAGCATCTCGCCTTCCATCAGGTTTTCCGGCTCGTAGATTCGCTGCATGGGCGCCCCTCATTCGTTTTCGCTGAACACTTCCAGAAACCAGTCCCCGTCGTGCACCTGCAAGACAAACTTGATCGGTCGACAACACACCTGACAGTCCTCGATATAGGTCTGATCGCCATCGGACAGGTCCAGCGTCGTCTCGACCTCTTCACCACAATACGGACATTCATACAGTGCGCTTTCCAGCATCGCGGTCTCCCAGGTGACTTGTGCGTATAATCGCCGGTCTATTTGCAGGGCTATTTTTGTCTGGCTACTTTTTCAGACCGTGCCTCGCGGGTTTTCGATCAAAACCTTTACTTACCCTAGCCGTTTCCAACAAGAGAGCATGATGGGCGAATTCGATGCCATCCGACCTTACGACGACAGCGAAGTACCTGCGGTACTGGCACGACTGCTCGGCGACAAGGCGTTTCTAGATATCCTCACCCACTTCCGCTTCCCGCGTTTTGCCGGTGCCTTCGGCTGGATGCTCAAACCTCTTATAGCCCATCGTTTGCGTCGTGAGTTCGCCGACGTCAATTCGGTGGCCACTTTGCAGGACAAAGTCGAGTTCTACGTCGACCACACCATCGAGCGCGCCACCGACGGCGTGACCTACACCGGTGTCGAGCAATTCAAATCCGGCAGTGCCTATCTGTTTATCGCCAACCATCGTGACATCGTGATGGACCCGGCCTTCGTCAACTACGCCGTGTACCACGCCGGCCTGCCGACCCCGCGCATCGCGATTGGCGACAACCTGCTGCAAAAGCCATTCGTCAGCGACCTGATGCGTCTGAACAAGAGTTTCATCGTGCACCGTTCGATCACCGGACGTCGCGAGAAAATGGCCGCGTACCAATTGCTGTCGGCGTACATCAACCACTCGATCCGCAACGATTGCGCGTCGATCTGGATCGCGCAGGCCGAAGGCCGGGCCAAGGACGGCGACGACCGTACCGAGTCGGCGATCCTCAAGATGTTCCACATGAGCCGCAAGGACGAGCCGTTCGGCGAAGTCATCCAGTCGCTGAACCTGACCCCGGTGTCGATCAGCTACGAATACGACCCGTGCGACCAGGCCAAGGCCCGCGAGTTGTACATCCGCGCCACCACTGGCACCTACGCCAAGGCGCCGGGCGAGGATGACGTAAGCATTGCCAAGGGGATCACCGGCTACAAGGGCCGGGTGCACGTGAACTTTGCCGCGCCGATCACTGAATTGTTCGAAGACACCAAGCAATTGGCGATCGAGATGGACAAGCAGATTCTCGGCGGGTATCGCCTGTTCCCGGTGCACTACCTGGCGTATGCGATGTGGGCGGATGCCGATCCGCAACTGAACGTGCCGAAAGCCGCCGAGGTGTTCCCGGCCGATGAACTGGCCAAGGCGCAGGAAGAGTGGCAGAGCCGACTGGACGCCTGCCCTGAAGAGCACCGTCCGTATCTGGTGCTGCAATATGCGACGCCGGTGCGCAATCAGTACCGGGTCAAGGCTGGGTTGCCGTTGTAAGCGGCATGCACCAGACGTGACAACGGCGCCTTCGGGCGCCGTTTTTTATGCCTGCCTCATACTTTTGTGGCGAGGGTCATGTACTCAACTTCAGAAGCGGGTGCTGATCCAGGAGATGAGCAAGGCCAGGCCGAGGCAGGCAAATCCGAAGCGATAGAAAAACCGGTTCATGCGCAACGTCGCCCAATCCAGAATCGGCTCGGCGTCCGGCAAGGCCTGGCGTTGCGCGGCGATGCTGGCCATGGCGCGTTGTTCACGACGACGGGTCGCGTGCAGCAGCCAACTGCCCGGAAAGGCCAGGGCCAGCGCCAGCAGGTTGATCAATTTGGCGGGATGGGCGGTAAACAGCGTCATCAAGTGCAGCGACATCACAGACCTCAGACTAAATCGGTGTGGCAGGCGCCAGATCGACGACCGCGGCACGGATTCTACCGAAAGCCTCCTTCACTACCCTACCCTTTGCGACAAATAACCCGACAATCGACCGATGGCTGTCCTGTGTCACGGCTTCGTCATGTGGATACGCCACCCTGCGCGCCTCGAAACACACATGGAACGCGACATGCTTCACGCTGAAAACCAGGATCGTCTGTACCTCATCACCCCTTACGAAGAACAACAGAGCCTCGTCGGCGGTCTCGCCTTCAATGTGCAGGATCGCCATTGGCTGGTGTATTGCGCCCTCGGCGGGCATCAGCATGCGGATTTGCCCGAGACCGACTTGCTGACGGGTGTCAGCGTTCTCGACTTCTACTCGCAGGCAGCCTGAAAGCAAAAGCACCCTCACCCTGACCCTATCCCGGAGGGAGAAGGGACTGACCGGGTTGTCTGGTCGAGGTACATCGACCTGAAACTTCGAGGTGAATGTAGACCTCAAGAACAACGCAAATCGGCTCCCTTTCCCCCTCGCCCCCTGAGGGAGAGGGTTGGGGTGAGGGGGAAAGGATCTTCCCGACACCACAATTCTCAAACTCTGCACCCACAAAAAAGCCCGAAACCATCACTGGCCCCGGGCTTTTTCACATCTACCGAACACTTATTCGGCGAGGATCTGGCCCACGGTCGGATCCTTGAACAGACGGGTCAAGGCGTCGCTCAACACGTCGCTGACCAGTTTGGTGTTGGTTTCCTGATTCGGCGCCATGCCGAAACGCTGATCCAGCGACGCACCATAACGACCGCTGTAACGGCGATTGGCATTCTGTACGTCGGAGCGGAACGTTGCACCGATGGTCGCTTCGGTCACGTACATGCCTTCTTTGGGCGATTGATACTTCAGTTCGGCCAGGGTCACGGTCAGTTGTGGAGCGTTAGGCGCGTTGTTGGTCGGGGTAAAGCCGAGCAAACGTACGGCCGCTTCCGCCTGAGCCTGCAGCTTCGGCAGGATCTGCTCGCGCTGCACGGTGATGGCGCTGGTTTCCGGGTACAGGCCGCCACGGGTGCCCAGGGTTGGCGACGGACGACCGTCAACCACGCGCACGATGACTGGCTGGCCACGACCGACCGGTGCCAGTTGCGTGGTCAGCTTCGGCTCCGGACTCAGTTGTTGCGGGCTGTGGGCGCAGCCGGCCAGTGTCAAACCGGCCACAGTGATCAAACCGAACAACAGGCGTTGCAACATGCTCTTATCTCCAGAATCAGGCACAAACAGGCCGGCAGTATAGCGGTGGGCCACTGCGGGTCACCAGCGTCACACCATGAATACTGAAATGTCTGACAAACCCTGTCGAACGCGGTTCCTGTCACACATTCTTCACTGCCTATACACCGTGACGTCATGGTCCACCGGCAACCTTGCAGTCAGTCCTCCAACAAGGTACTCGGCCATGCGTTATCTGATCTCGTTGTTCGCTCCACGCCCACTGCACCGCAGCTTTGCCCTGCTCGATCGCAATGGCCATTGCCAGGCGTTCAAGCAATGCAGCCTGCAGCCAATGGGCGACGGCTGGGTCGAAATCGAAGAAATCCGCCTCAACTGGTTGCACCAGCCACTGCCGGCCAGCGCCCGCGTCATACCGTCGCAGCCCCGCGCACGTGCTCAGGCGATGTTGAGCATCTGACCGGATGCCTAATAAAAGTCATTAAACACGAGCAACACCGCGCATTTCTTCGATACAATCTCCCCCCGATTATAAGGACGTCTCCTGATCGGGCCCCGCGACAGCGTCAATGCGCATGCATCGACATCAAAACCGCCCACAGAGAGCCGCCCACACAGATCGAGTGAAGTTGGCGCGCTTGCCTGTTCTTCCGGCAAAACCCCTGCTTTTCGCGAATCTGCAGAGCTGTCATACGCTCGGCCACCGCGTTGTTTTGCCTTTGCGGGCAGGGTGCCAGGCTGGGACAGCCCTTTTTGAGGTTCACGTCTTCAAAAGAGCGTGAAAAAAACGGGTTTTCACAACTTCACAAGAGTGTGGCGAGCAAATGAATAGTTTTGCGTCTGAACATGCACCATTAGCGTCTGAAACAGCCCAACGACACAGGACCGGATATACCTCGAATACCGGAGCCTGAAGCCTGTCCGCTACGGATTTGGTTGCACAAAAACGGATGTCTCGACCATAAGTCGAATTGCCAGCCACGTGCTGAAATGAGTTCATGTGACTCTTGAAGCCAGGCCGCCTGCATCCGTCGAAGTTGCGAAAAATTGCGAAGATTCGGACATGGCGAACCTGACCACGGATAGCCGGGACACAATTGACCTGTCCCTGAATGCCTGGCAGCCATGCCGACAATTTGGTGCTGCAGATTTTGGAGACGCGTTAAATGGCGCATAACGAAGCAGTCGACGTAGTTCTGGTGGGGGCCGGCATCATGAGCGCCACCCTGGCAGTGCTGCTCAAAGAGCTCGACCCCGCGATCAAGCTGGAAGTCGTCGAGCTGATGGATTCCGGTGCCGCGGAGAGTTCCAACCCATGGAACAACGCCGGTACCGGCCACGCCGGCCTGTGCGAGCTGAACTACACCCCGCAGGCTGCCGACGGCACCGTCGACATCAAGAAAGCCGTGCACATCAACACCCAGTTCGAAGTGTCCAAGCAGTTCTGGTCGTACCTGACCAAAAAAGGCACCTTCGGCTCGTGCAAGTCGTTCATCAGCCCGGTGCCACACCTGAGTTTCGTCCAGGGCGACAAAGGCGTTTCCTTCCTCAAGGAGCGTTTCGAGGTTCTGCACAAGCACCACGCCTTCGCCGACATGGAGTACACCGAAGACAAGGCCAAAATGGCCGAGTGGATGCCGCTGATGATGCCGGGCCGCTCGCCGGACGAAGTCCTCGCCGCGACCCGCGTGATGAACGGCACCGACGTCAACTTCGGCGCCCTGACCAATCAGTTGCTCAAGCACCTGACCAGCGCACCCGACACGCAAGTCAAATACTGCAAGCGCGTCACCGGTCTCAAGCGTAACGGCAACGGCTGGACCGTCAGCATCAAGGACGTCAACAGCGGCAGCAGCCGTGAAGTCGACGCCAGGTTCGTCTTCCTCGGCGCCGGTGGCGCGGCGCTGCCGTTGCTGCAGGCCTCGGGCATCGAAGAGAGCAAAGGCTTCGGCGGCTTCCCGATCAGCGGCCAGTGGCTGCGTTGCGACAACCCGGAAGTGGTCAAGCAGCACCAGGCCAAGGTTTACAGCCAGGCGGCCGTGGGTTCGCCACCAATGTCCGTGCCGCACCTGGACACCCGCGTGGTCGACGGCAAGAAGTCCCTGCTGTTCGGACCATACGCCGGTTTCACCACCAAGTTCCTCAAGCACGGCTCCTTCATGGACCTGCCGCTGTCGGTTCGCGCCGGCAACATCGGGCCGATGCTGGCGGTGGCAAAAAACAACATGGACCTGACCAAGTACCTGGTCAGCGAAGTGATGCAGTCGATGGAGCAGCGTCTGGATTCCCTGCGCCGTTTCTACCCGCAGGCGAAAGCCGAAGACTGGCGCCTGGAAGTGGCCGGCCAACGGGTGCAGATCATCAAGAAAGACCCGAAAAAGGGCGGCATCCTGCAATTCGGTACCGAACTGGTCGCGGCCAAGGACGGTTCCCTCGCCGCGCTGCTCGGTGCTTCGCCAGGAGCCTCGGTGACCGTTTCGATCATGCTGGAACTGATCGAGAAATGCTTCCCGGCCAAGGCCAAGGGTGAATGGGCTGCCAAACTGGCAGAGATCTTCCCGGCCCGCGAGAAGGTTCTGGAAACCGATGCTGCGCTGTATCGCAAGATCAACACGCAGAACAACATTGCCCTGGAACTGGTTGAAGAAAGCAGCGAGACCCCAAGCTTCGCTTGATCGCGCCGCATAAAAAACGCCCCGTACTCAGTGAGTGCGGGGCGTTTTTTTATGCCTGAAATTTGAAACCCGGACCTTTGTGGCGAGGGGATTTAGCGAACCGTCGCCACAGGTATCGGGAAATCTCAGGTGCGTGACTTGTTGATCAGTTCGATATAGTCCTGAGCGTTACGCTGATCGGCAATCAGATCAACGAAGGTCTTGCCCTGCTCATCCTTGCCATCCACGTCATAGCCAGCTTCAACGAAGAACGTCAGAAAGCGCTCGAAATCGTCGATGCGCAAACCACGGTAAGCCTTGACCAGTTTGTGCAGCGACGGCGAAGTGGCGTCGACCGGTTCAAAATCGAGGAACAGCTTGATCTGCTCATCGCCGATCTCGTCACCAATCACCTGTTTCTTATCTTTACGCATTGCCGACTCCAGCTCGCAGACATTACACGGGGCGGGCAGTTTACCCCTGCCCTGCCACCGGGCTCAACGCGCGCGCACGCTGCCAGTGTGCAAATCGGCCCAGATATGGCCGTTGGCGTAGCTGAGGAATTGCACATACACGGTATCGTTGCGCAACAGATCAATCACCACGCGGTACTGCGCCAATGGGTAAAACAGCGTCAGGGTTTTGCTTTTATCGTCATACACCGGTTTTTTCAGGCTTTTGCTTTCACCGTCGAAACTGACGAGCACTTGATTGACAGTCGCGCCTTTGTTCAGCGATTTGCCTTTAAGGCGGATCATCAGCGACGAGGTCACCGGTATGGGTTGCTGATTGGACTGACGTTGCGCGCCCACGACCACGGAATAATCGGTGACTTGCAACAGTTGTTGCTGCTCGGGCTCGGCATCGCGCAGGGTCAAGTCGTCCGGCGGCAGGAACTGACTGTGCATCGGCGCGGCGGACAGCGGCAGGCTGAGGGTCAATAACAGGGCGGCAAGGCTGCGGATCAAGAGGCGCATGACAGGCTCCGGGGGCGGGGCCGAGCACTCTAGCATGGGTGTCGCGGATGGATCAGCACACACAAAACAACTGTAGGAGTGAGCTTGCTCGCGAAGGCGGACTGACATTCAAAACAGATGTCGACTGATACACCGCTTTCGCGAGCAAGCTCGCTCCCACATTTAGATCGAGGCGCGGATTACATGCCTTTAACGGCGAAGATCCCGTTGGCGTTGCGCCAGTAGCCTTTGTAGTCCATGCCGTAACCGAAGATGTAACGGTCAACGCATGGCAGGCCGACGAAATCGGCTTTCAGGTCAGGACGCGCCTTGCGGTCGTGATCCTTGTCGATCAGCACGGCGGTGTGCACTTTGCGCGCGCCGGCGTGTTTGCAGAAGTCGATGATCGCGCCCAAGGTGTGACCTTCATCGAGGATGTCGTCGATGATCAGCACGTCGCGGTCGATGAACGAGACTTCCGGCTTGGCTTTCCAGAACAGGTCGCCACCGCTGGTTTCATTGCGATAGCGGGTCGCGTGCAGGTAGGACGCTTCCAGCGGGAACTGCAGATGAGTCAGCAGTTTGCCGGAGAAGATCAGGCCACCGTTCATCACGCAGAACACCACAGGGTTGCTCTCGGCCAGTTGTTCGTTGATGTGTGCACCGACGCGGGCAATGGCAGCCTCGACTTCAGCTTCGGTGTACAGGCAGTCAGCCTCTCGCATGACTTGACGGATATGCTCGAGATCAGCGGACATGGCGCTCTCCGGGGGGTGGTTGGCGGGGGGTATAGCCGCGAAAAGCGGGCAAAGGTACGCATCTCGCACGGCCGAATCAAGCCTTTATGGACTAACGTACTGTATGTCCTATAGGACATCACCCTCGGATAGATTAATCTAGGCCGGTTTTTTTGCCCGCCGCCGGAGTTTTTCCATGCCCATCCTCGAGATCCGCCATCCGCTGATCCGTCATAAACTCGGCCTGATGCGCCGTGCCGATATCAGCACCAAGAATTTCCGCGAGCTCGCTCAGGAAGTCGGCGCACTGTTGACCTATGAAGCTACAAAAGATTTGCCGCTCGAATCCTACGATATCCCGGGTTGGTGCGGCACCGTGTCGGTCGAGAAAATCGCCGGCAAGAAGATCACCGTCGTGCCGATCCTGCGCGCCGGCATCGGCATGCTCGAAGGCGTGCTGAGCCTGATCCCGGGCGCCAAGGTTTCCGCTGTGGGCGTGGCCCGCAACGAAGAAACCCTGCAAGCGCACACCTATCTGGAAAAACTGGTTCCGGAAATCGACGAACGCCTGGCAATGATCATCGACCCGATGCTCGCCACCGGCAGCTCGATGGTCGCGACCATCGACCTGCTGAAGAAAGCCGGTTGCAAGGACATCCGCGCAATGGTGCTGGTCGCCGCGCCGGAAGGTATTGCTGCCGTCGAAAAGGCTCACCCGGACGTGACCATCTACACCGCGTCCATTGATGAACGCTTGAACGAGCACGGTTACATCATTCCTGGACTTGGCGACGCCGGTGACAAGATCTTCGGCACCAAGCAGAAGGACGCGTAACCATGCAGCAAGAGTTCAACGATCCGCTCTGGCGCACGGTGCTCTCCGGCGCCCAGATGCTGTTCGTGGCTTTCGGCGCCCTGGTGCTGATGCCGCTGATCACCGGCCTTGACCCGAACGTGGCACTGTTCACCGCGGGTCTGGGGACGATTCTGTTCCAGATCGTCACCGGGCGTCAGGTGCCAGTGTTTCTGGCGTCGAGCTTCGCGTTCATCACCCCGATCATTCTCGCCAAGGGCCAGTTCGGCCTCGCCGCGACCATGGGCGGCGTGATGGCGGCCGGTTTCGTCTACACCTTCCTCGGCCTTGCCGTGAAGATCAAAGGCACCGGTTTTATCGACCGTTTGCTGCCGCCGGTGGTGATTGGTCCGGTGATCATTTCCATCGGCCTGGCCATGGCGCCGATTGCCGCGAACATGGCAATGGGCAAGGCTGGCGATGGTGCTGAACTGATCCACTACCAGACCGCGATGATGATCTCGATGCCAGCGCTGCTGACCACGTTGATCGTGGCGGTGTTCGGTAAAGGCATCTTCCGCCTGGTGCCGATCATTTCCGGTGTACTGGTCGGTTTTGCCATGGCGTTCTATTTCGGCGTAGTCGACACCGCGAAGATTGCTGCCGCGCCATGGTTTGCGATCCCGCACTTCACCGCGCCGGAGTTCAACTGGCAGGCGATTCTGTTCATCGTTCCGGTGGCACTGGCTCCGGCCATTGAGCACATCGGCGGCGTGATTGCAGTCGGCAGCGTGACCGGTCGCGATTACCTGAAGAAGCCGGGCCTGCATCGCACCTTGCTCGGTGACGGCATTGCCACCACCGCCGCCGGTCTGTTTGGCGGCCCGCCAAACACCACTTACGCCGAAGTGACTGGCGCCGTGATGCTGACCAAGAACTACAACCCGAAAATCATGACCTGGGCGGCGATCTTCGCCATCAGCCTGGCGTTCATCGGCAAGTTCGGCGCGCTGCTGCAGAGCATTCCGGTGCCGGTGATGGGCGGGATTCTGTGCCTGTTGTTCGGCTCGATCGCGGCGGTGGGGATGAACACCCTGATCCGTCACAAGATCGACCTGGGCGAAGCACGTAATCTGGTGATCGTCTCGGTGACCCTGGTATTCGGGATTGGCGGTGTGCTGGTCGGCACCGGGACTGGCCCGGACGACTTCGGCCTCAAAGGCATCGCGCTGTGCGCGGTGGTGGCGATTGCGCTGAACCTGATCCTGCCGGGCAATGACAGCTGGAAGCACAAGAAGGCGGATGAGCCGCTGATTTAAGGCCTGAAGATTTTTATTGCCTGACAGATAGCTATCGCGAGCAGGCTCACTCCTACAAGGTCAACGCACTACCTGTAGGAGTGAGCCTGCTGACGATACTTTCAGAGGGCCAGCGGCGCTCGTTCACACAGGGTGGCCAACGCCTTCGCCCATTGCGGGTCGTCGTTCAGGCACGGCACCAGCACCAACTCCTCGCCCCCCGCTTCGCGGAACTGTTCCTGGCCGCGATCGCCAATCTCTTCCAGCGTCTCGATGCAGTCGGCGACAAACGCCGGGCACATCACCAGAATTTTCTTCACGCCACTTTTCGCCAGTTCGTCCAGACGCGCTTCAGTGTAGGGTTCGATCCATTTCGCTCGCCCCAGACGCGACTGAAACGACACCGACCACTTGCCATCCGGCAAGCCCATGCGCTCGGCGAACAATGCCGCTGTACGCAGGCATTGCGCGCGATAACAGGTCGCCAGCACTGCCGGTGATGCGTTCTTGCAGCAGTCTTGATTCTTGAAGCAATGATTGCCGGTCGGATCGAGCTTGGTCAGATGCCGCTCCGGCAAGCCATGGAAGCTCAGCAACAGGTGATCGTAATCCTGCTGCAAGTGCGTTCTGGCGCTGGCGGCCAAGGCCTCGATGTATTCCGGCTGATCGTAAAACGGTTGCAGCACCGACAGCTGCACGTCGAGGTTCTTCTGGCGAATCACGCGCCGGGCTTCTTCGATCACGGTGGTCGTCGTGCTGTCGGCGAACTGTGGATAAAGCGGCGCCAGGGTGATGCGCTTATGCCCTGCCGCAACCAGTTGCAGCAACCGTGTTTCAATCGACGGCTCGCCGTAACGCATCGCCAGCTCCACAGGCCCGTGGCTCCATTGCGTTGTCATCTGCTGTTGCAGACGGCGACTGAGCACCACCAGTGGCGAGCCTTCCTCCCACCAGATCGAGGCATAGGCATGGGCCGACTGCTCGGGGCGCTTGATCAGGATCAGCGACACCAACAGACGCCGCACCGGCCACGGCAGGTCGATCACGTACGGGTCCATCAGGAATTGATTGAGGTAGCTGCGCACATCGGCCACCGAGGTGGAGGCCGGAGAACCCAGGTTGACCAGAAGCAAAGCGTGATCGGTCATGCAACGTCCTATTTCAGAGGCGGCTGGAGAGATCATCCAGAGCCGCGCGTAAATCCGTGAACCGGAAAGTGAAGCCCGCTTCCAGGAAGCGTGCCGGCATCGCCCGTTGGCCGCCCAGCAACAGCAAAGACATTTCGCCCAGACCGACCTTCAAGGCCAGGGTCGGCATCGGCATGAACGCCGGGCGGTGCAACACGCTGCCCAGCGTCTTGGCAAATTCGCGATTGCGCACCGGTTTCGGCGCGCACGCATTATAAGGACCACGGGCCTGATCGCGGTGCAGAAGAAAATCAATCAAGGCGATTTGATCCTCGATATGAATCCACGGCATCCACTGCCGGCCATTGCCCAAAGGCCCGCCCAGTCCAAGCTTGAACGGCAGCAGCAGCCGCGACAAAAAGCCGCCCTCGGCCGACAGCACCAGACCGGTTCGTACCAGCACCACGCGCACGCCAAACGCTTCGGCACGTTGCGCGGTTTCCTCCCAGGCGATGCACAGCTGGCTGGCGAAATCGTCGATCACCGGTGGCGACTCTTCAGTCAACTCGCGCTCGCCGCCATCGCCGTACCAGCCTATCGCCGAGCCCGAAATCAGCAGCGCAGGTTTCTGCGCTCGCGCTTCAAGCCAGGCCAGCAAGGTTTCCGTGAGCGTGATCCGACTGCTCCACAACAGCGCCTTGCGCCGATGGGTCCAGAGTCGATCAGCAATCGGCGCACCGGCGAGATTGACGATGACATCCACAAGCTCCTCGCCCAGGTCCTCCAGACGCGCGATGCCACGCACCTGCGCGCCGCAACGTTGCGCGACTTTTTCCGGGCGACGGCTCCACACGGTCAGGCGATGCCCCTGCTGCGACCAATGCCGGCAGAGCTGACGTCCTATCAAACCAGTACCGCCGGTCAGCAATATGTGCATGACATCTTCCTCGCGTGGCGTTTTACCCGGATCACTAGTCTATTTTTATAAGCAGGGATCTTTTCGTACGGGCAGGCTCTATTGTTTAACCATAGGCCAAGCTGCCAGAACGAGAACGCTAGAAGTTATACCAAAAAACAAAATTGTACAGGTTTCAATCACGGCGTAGTCTGTACAGAAAGGTAAACGAGGCCCCTATGACTGTACCTATCGCAATCATCGGCACCGGCATCGCCGGACTTTCGGCGGCCCAAGCTCTGACAGAGACCGGGCACACCGTCCAGTTGTTCGATAAAAGTCGCGGCAGCGGCGGACGCATGTCGAGCAAACGCAGCGACGCCGGTTCGCTGGACATGGGCGCGCAATATTTCACCGCCCGCGACCGGCGCTTCGTCACCGAGGTGCAGCGCTGGCAAAGCCAGGGCTGGGTAGCCGAGTGGACACCGCAGCTCTATACCTTCCATGGCGGGCAACTGAATCTGTCGCCGGATGAGCAGACGCGCTGGGTCGGTTCGCCACGCATGAGCGCCATCACCCGCGGCCTGCTCGAAGGGCTGGAAGTGCATTTCGCCTGTCGGATCACCGAGGTCTATCGCGGCGAACAACACTGGCACCTGCAGGATGCCGAGGGATTCACTCACGGCCCCTTCAGCCATGTCGTGATCGCCACGCCGGCACCGCAAGCCACGGCCTTGCTGGCCGCTGCGCCGAAACTCGCCGGTGCCGCCGCCGGGGTGAAAATGGACCCGACCTGGGCTGTCGCCCTTGCCTTCGAAACCCCGCTGGATACGCCCATCGAGGGCTGCTTCGTCCAGGACAGCCCACTCGACTGGCTGGCGCGCAACCGCAGTAAACCCGGACGCGACAACACCCTCGACACCTGGGTGCTGCACGCCACCAGCGCCTGGAGCCGGCAACACATCGACCTGTCCAAGGAAGCGGTGATCGAGCAATTGCACGGTGCCTTTGCCGAACTGTTGCACAGCGCGATGCCCGCGCCCACGTTCAGCCTCGCCCACCGCTGGCTCTATGCCCGTCCGGCCACCAGCCATGAATGGGGTACGCTGGCCGATGCCGATCTGGGCTTGTACGCCTGTGGTGACTGGTGCCTGTCCGGCCGCGTGGAAGGTGCCTGGCTCAGTGGTCAGGAGGCTGCAAGACGCTTGCACGAACATCTGCAATGAATCGAATCAATCCGCAGAAGCTGCTGCTGTCGAAATGGACAGCAGCTCACCCGCAAAATCGTGAAAAACATTTTCTGGTCACCGAGTTGTTCCGCGACGAGGAAGGCACAGTACTGGCCGTCGAACTGCAGGCGGTGCTGACCAAGCGCACCGAACGACTCGACTGGCAGGCCCTGCAAAACCCCGCCCACTGGAAATTCGGCTGGCAACTCTAGGCGCTGCCAGAGGCTGCAATCCTCTGATCGTAATCCTGGAGATTGACCATAAGATCGGAATCTACAGCGCCTCCCACAAAAACTTATACAAATAGTTTGACTTGTACACCTTTGAATCTATGCTAAGCACATGTTGTACAGATAAAGTCCACTGTACAGGTTTAGCTTCGAGGTGTTCATGTCCGATCTTTCCTCATCCCGGCCAAAAATCGCGATCAGTGCCTGCCTGATGGGTGCTGAAGTGCGTTACAACGGCGGACACAAGGAATCGCGCTTGTGCAGCCGGACCCTCACGGAATATTTCGACTTCATCCCGGTCTGCCCGGAAGTGGCCATCGGCCTGGGCATTCCTCGCGAGCCGATTCGGCTGGTGGGCAATCCCGATCAGCCCGAGGCGATCGGCACGGTCAACCCGTCGATCAACGTCACCGAACCCCTCGCCGCGTACGGTCAGAAAATGGCCGGCGAACTCAATGACATCTGCGGCTATATCTTCATGCAGCAGTCACCCTCGTGTGGCCTGGAGCGGGTCAAGGTCTATCAAGCCAACGGCGCACCGGTGAACGGCGGCGGCCGTGGCATCTATGCCCAGGCATTCTGCGCCAAACACCCGGACCTGCCGGTGGAAGAAGCCGGACGCCTGAACGACCCGGTGCTGCGCGAGAACTTCATTACCCGCGTCTTCGCCTACAGCGCGTGGCAGCACCTGCTCGAACAGGGTCTGAGCCGGCGCGCCCTCACCGAGTTTCATTCGCGCTACAAATACCTGCTGATGGCCCACAACCCGGTGCAATACAAAGCGCTCGGCAAACTGTTGGGCAATATGGCGAACAACGACCCTGCCGAACTCGGTCCGCGCTACTTCAGCGAGCTGATGCAGGCGTTGAAAAAATGCGCCACACGCGGCACCCACAGCAACGTTCTGCTGCACATCAGCGGTTACCTGAAACAGGCAATCAGTGCCGATGAAAAACAGGAAGTGCAACATGTCATCGGCCAGTACCGCCTCGGCATCGTGCCGCTGGTGGTCCCGCTGACGCTGCTCAAGCATCACTTCCGCCTCCATCCGGATCCGTACATTGCGCAGCAGGTTTACCTGCAACCGCATCCGGAAAACCTCAGCCTGCGAAACGCCATTTAATGAACGATAAACCCGACACCAGCGCCCAGGAAGACCTCGGCGCCGACTTCAAGAAAGCCCTTGATGAGGGCTGGTTGCCGATTCGCGAAGTGGCGCGGCAGACCGGCGTCAACGCGATCACCCTGCGAGCATGGGAGCGCCGTTACGGGCTGGTCGTGCCGCAGCGCACGCCCAAAGGCCATCGACTGTACAGCGCCGAGCATGTGCAACGGATTCTGACCATCCTCACCTGGCTTAACCGTGGCGTCGCCGTCAGCCAGGTCAAGCCGCTGCTCGACGCCGCGCCAGCGTCCGGCGAAGTCGTGGAAAACGATTGGCACCTGCTGCGCCAGACCCTGCTGAACGCCGTCACCCGCCTTAACGAACGTACCCTCGATGACAGCGTCAATCAGGCGATGGCGCTGTATCCGCCGCGCACCCTGTGCGAGCAATTGCTGATGCCACTGCTGGCCGAACTCGAACAACGCTGGCAGGGACAGTTCGGTGCGCAGATGGAGCGCACATTCTTTTATTCCTGGTTACGCAGCAAATTCGGCGCACGCATCTACCATAACAACCGTCAGTTGCATTCCGCACCGTTGCTCTTGATCAACCAATCAGACCTGCACATGGAACCTCATCTGTGGCTATGCGCGTGGCTGATCAGCAGTACCGATTGCCCGGTGCAAGTATTTGACTGGCCGCTGCCGCCCGGCGAACTGGCCTTGACTGTCGAGCACCTGCAGGCCCGTGGCGTGCTGCTGTACTCCAGCAAAGCGATGAACCTGGCGCAGTTGCCAAAGCTGTTGAATGGCATTAATTGCACAACAATGATCGCCGGACCAACGGTATGCATCCACCACGCCGAGTTGTCCGTAAGAACCACCGAGATCGCTGATTTGTACCTGGCCGAAGATCCGTTATCGGCACACCAGGCACTGCTTCAGCGTGGGCTGATTTAATGCGTTTGCGAGAAACATCATGCAACTGATCTGGCTGCGCAGCGATTTGCGCCAACATGACAATACCGCCCTCGCGGCCGCCGCAGCCCGCGGCCCGACGGTGGCCGTTTACCTGTTGAGCCCACAGCAGTGGCAGGAACATGACGACGCGCCGTGCAAGGTCGACTTCTGGCTGCGCAACCTGAGCGAACTGAGCGACAGCCTCGGCAAACTGAATATTCCCTTGCTGATCCGTACGGCCGGGCATTGGCATCAGGCCCCGGCGCAGTTGCTCAAGCTCTGCCGGGAACTCAAGGTCGAGGCGGTGCACGTCAACGAGGAATACGGCATCCACGAAAGCCGTCGCGATGCCGCCGTGGCCGAAGTGCTGAAGGCCGAAGGAATCGAATTTCACAGTTACCTCGACCAGTTGCTGTTCCAGCCGGGCACGGTCCTGACCCGCACCGGCACCTACTTTCAGGTGTTCAGCCAGTTCCGCAAGGTCTGCTATGAACGGTTGCACCGCTCGGTGCCGGCGCTGGTCAAGACACCCGGCAAACAGGCCGCGCAGGCAATCGACAGCGATCCGGTGCCGGCCGCCATAAAAGGTTTCGAAACACCGAGCGCGGCCTTGATCGCCCTGTGGCCCGCCGGCGAACAAGAAGCCCGGCGGCGCCTCGACACCTTCGCTGACGCACAAATCGATTACTACCAAAGCGAACGCGACTTCCCGGCAAAACCCGGCACCAGTCAACTTTCCGCGTACCTCGCTGCCGGAGTGATTTCGCCGCGTCAATGCCTGCACGCCGCCCTGCAAAGCAATCAGGGCGAGTTCGACAGCGGCAAGGTCGGTGCCGTCACCTGGATCAACGAGCTGCTGTGGCGCGAGTTCTACAAACACATCCTGGTCGGCTATCCACGGGTGTCGCGCCATCGTGCCTTCCGCCCGGAAACCGAGGCCCTCGCATGGCGCCATGCACCGGACGAACTCGCCGCCTGGCAACAAGCGCGCACCGGCCTGCCGATCATTGATGCCGCCATGCGCCAGCTGCTCGAAACCGGCTGGATGCACAATCGCCTGCGCATGGTGGTGGCGATGTTCCTGACCAAAAACCTGCTGATCGACTGGCGCGAAGGCGAACGTTTTTTCATGCGTCATCTGATCGATGGCGATCTGGCAGCGAACAACGGTGGCTGGCAATGGAGTGCTTCGACCGGTACCGATTCGGCGCCGTATTTCCGCATTTTCAACCCGTTGAGCCAGTCGGAAAAATTCGACAGCGAAGGCCTGTTCATCAAGCACTGGCTGCCTGAACTGGCCCGGTTGAATAAAAAGGAAATACATAATCCGGCCAATCTCGGCGGGCTGTTCGGCGTGGCGGACTACCCTTCGCCCATCGTCAACCTCAGCGCCTCCCGCGATCGCGCATTGGCCGCGTTCAAGAGCCTGCCTTCGCGCTCGACAGGAGCAGGTGATGAGTGAATTCCTGCACGGTTTTGCCCGGCAATTCGCGCAGTTGAATAAAGACAACCTGCACCGCCTGGGCGAGCTGTACAGCGATGACATTCACTTCACCGACCCGTTGCACGAAGTACAGGGACTGGTGCAATTGCGAGATTACTTTCGCGAGCTGTACAGCAATGTCAGCGAGCTGCGGTTCGACTTTCATGGTTTCGACCCGATCGGCGACGGCGAAGGCTACTTGCGTTGGGTCATGAGTTATCGCCATCCGCGACTGGCGGGGGGCCAGGTGATTCGTGTCAGCGGCTGTTCGCATCTGCTCTGGCACGACAAGGTTTATCGCCACCGGGATTATTTCGATGCCGGTGCGCTGCTGTATGAACATTTACCCGTATTGGGCCAGCTGATCAGGTGGCTAAAAAGGAGAATGGGATGAGTCGTACCCTTGCCCGGCGTTATTGGCTGACCGGTGCCAGCAGTGGCATCGGCGCAGCACTCGCCGAAGAGATCCTGAAGACCGGTGCGCATCTGGCCGTCAGTGCGCGTCAGGTGGCGCCACTGAAAGTGTTGGCGCAGCGTTATCCAGGGCAAGTGCTGGTGGTCGCGGGCGATTTGACCAACAGTCAGGTAGTGCGCGAGATCGGCGAACAGATCAGCGCCGAATGGGGCTCACTGGACACCGTGATTCTCAACGCCGGCACCTGTGAATATGTCGATGCAAAGCAGTTCGACGCCTCCATCGTCGAGCACGTGGTGCGTACCAATCTGCTCGCCAGCAGTTACTGCATCGAAGCCGCCCTGCCACTGTTGCGCAAAGGCACCGCACCGCATCTGGTCGGGGTCGCAAGTTCGGTGACGTATCTACCGTTGCCCAGAGCCGAAGCCTACGGCGCATCGAAAGCCGGGCTGCGTTACCTGTTCGAATCGCTGCGCATTGATCTGGCGGATGAAGGCATTGAAGTCACCGTGGTCAGCCCCGGTTTCGTCGAGACCCCGCTGACCGCCAAAAACGATTTCCCGATGCCCCTCAGCTGGCCTGTGGATAAAGCCGCACGTCACATCTTCGCCAGGCTCAAGGACCGGCCGCTGGAAATCGCTTTTCCGGCGCTGTTCATGGCGGCCTTGTGGCCGTTGTCGAAACTGCCGGCCCGTGTGCAGTTGGCGATTGGCAAGCGCATGGTGCGCAAGTCGCCTCCGCTGACGGATCCAACATGAAGATCGCTATCGTCGGCAGCGGGATCGCCGGGCTCACCTGCGCGTACCTGCTCGATCGTCGACATGACGTCACGGTGTTCGAGGCCAGCGACTGGGTCGGTGGTCACACGCACACGGTGCCGGTCACGGTCGACGGACGCCAGTACGCGGTGGATACCGGGTTCATCGTGTTCAATGACTGGACGTATCCGAATTTCATTCGCCTGCTCGACCAGCTCGGCGTGGCGAGCAAAGCGACCGAGATGAGTTTCTCGGTGAGCGATCCGGACACTGGCCTGGAATACAACGGCAACAACCTCAACAGTCTGTTCGCCCAGCGCAGCAATCTCTGGTCACCGGGGTTCTGGGGCATGTTGCGCGACATACTGCGCTTCAATAAAGAGGCCCAGCGCGACCTCGCCGAACGGCGCATCGCCAGCGACATGACGCTCGACGACTACCTCAAGGCCGGCGGGTATGGCGAGCGCTTCATCCTGCATTACATCGTGCCGATGGGCGCGGCGATCTGGTCGATGCCGATGGCCGAGATGCTCAAGTTTCCGCTGCAATTCTTCGTACGGTTCTTCAAGAACCACGGTCTGCTGTCGGTCAGCAATCGTCCGCAATGGCGGGTCATCGAAGGGGGTTCCAGCGCGTACATCGCGCCGTTGACGGAATCGTTCAAAGACAACATTCGCCTGAACTGTGGGGTGACCCGCGTCGAGCGCGACGAACACGGTGTGTTTATCCACAGCCCGGCAGGCATCGAACACTTCGACAAAGTCGTATTCGCCTGTCACAGCGATCAGGCCCTGCAACTGCTCGCCAGCCCGAGCGCTGCCGAACGGTCGATCCTCGGCGCCCTGCCCTATGCCGACAATGAAGTGGTGCTGCACACCGACACCGGCCTGCTGCCCACGCGCAAACTGGCCTGGGCGAGCTGGAACTATCGCCTCGGCGGTGCCGGTCACACCCAGGCCGCCGTGACCTACGACATGAACATCCTGCAAGGCATTCAGAGCGACACCACGTTCTGCGTCAGCCTGAATCAGAGCGCCGGCATCTCCCCGGACAAAATCCTGGCGCGCTTCACCTACGCCCACCCGCAATACAGCCTCGCCGCCGTGGCGGCACAACAACGCTGGAGCGAACTGGACGGGGTCGCGCACACCCATTATTGCGGCGCCTATTGGGCCAACGGCTTCCATGAAGACGGCGTGGTCAGCGCATTGCGCGTGGCTGCGGCGTTCGGGGAAACCTTATGAACAGTGCCCTTTACAGCGGCTGGATCGGCCATCGGCGCTTCGCGCCGCGCCGGCATGAGTTCCGCTACAAGATCGGTTTGCTCTACCTCGACCTGAGCGAACAGGACGAAGTATTTGCGCTGTCGCCACTGGCGGGACGGAGCAGGTTTGCGCCCTTTTCCTTCCGCGAAACCGATTACCTCAAAACCTTCACCCAGCGCGGTGTGCGGTTGATCGACGCGGTGCGTCAGCAGGTCGCCGCTGCCATCGGCCATGCCCCGCAAGGGTCGGTCTGCCTGCTGACGCAACCCCGCAGTTGGGGCTTGTCGTTCAATCCGGTGAGTTTCTTTTATTGCCATGAGGCTGACGGACAACTGGCGGCGATTGTCTGTGAAGTCACCAACACCCCGTGGCGTGAACGCTATCACTATGTATTGCCGGCCCGCGCACCGGTCGACCTGCTGGACTTTCACCAACACTTCGCCGTGGCCAAGGCGTTTCATGTGTCGCCGTTTCTGCCGCGCGACCTCGAATACCGCATGAGTTTCAGCCCCGCCGCACAAACCCTTGGTGTGCACATGGCTGACTGGCAGGGCGAACACAAACTGTTCGACGCCACCCTCAACCTGCAACGCGAGCCTCTCGACCGCCGCAGCCTGCACCGTTACCTGCGGCGTTTTCCGTGGATGACCGCGAAAACGGCCCTGGCGATTTATTGGCAAGCACTGCGCCTGCTGTGCAAACGCGCGCCCCTTTTCGCTCATCAGGCTGCCGACGGCAGCTTTCAAACCGCCACTGTCCCTCCCAGGAAACATCACCATGAAATCCTCTAGCCTGTCGGTCAGCCGGTTCAGCCCCCACAGCCTGACCGGATCGCTATTGCGCCGTGGCGTGTTGCGCCAACTGGCCCAGCTCAAACACGGGCAACTGCGGGTCATCGAGGAAGGCGAGCACCTGACGTTCGGGACGCCGGGCAGTCCGGTGCTCGGGGAAATCCACGTCAACGATCCGGCCGTGTGGGGCATGGTGGCCGGCAATGGTTCAATCGGTGCCGGCGAGGCGTTTATCCACGGCTACTGGAGTTCGCCAGACCTGACGGCAGTGGTACGGGTGTTCGTCAGCAACCTTGATGTGCTCGACGCGATGGAGGGTGGCCTGGCGCGCCTCGGCCGTCCGCTGGTGCAGGGGCTGCACTGGCTCAATCGCAACACGCGCAAGGGCTCGCAGCGAAATATTGCCGCGCACTACGACCTGGGCAACGAGCTGTTCGAGCAGTTTCTTGATCCGACCATGATGTACTCGGCCGCACAATTCCTCTCGCCCGAAGACAGCCTGGAACAGGCACAACTGAACAAACTGGAGCGGATCTGCCAGAAACTCGCGCTCAAACCCACTGACCATCTGCTGGAGATCGGCACCGGTTGGGGCAGCATGGCGCTCTACGCGGCGCAGCATTATGGCTGCCGCGTAACCACCACCACGCTGTCCAAAGAGCAGTACGCGTTTACCGCACGACGCATCGAACAGCTCGGCTTGCAGGAACGCGTCACCCTGTTGCTCAAGGACTATCGCGACCTCACCGGCGAGTACGACAAACTGGTGTCGATCGAGATGATCGAAGCCGTCGGCCATCGCTTTTTGCCGACCTACTTCAAGCAGTGCGCACAGCTGCTTAAAAGCAACGGCCTGATGCTGTTGCAGGCGATCACCATCCGCGATCAGCGCTATGAACAGGCCAAACGCGGAGTCGATTTCATCCAGCGTTACATCTTCCCGGGCGGCGCCCTGCCCTGTGTGCAGAAAATGCTCGAAGTGGTCAGCCGCGACACCGACATGAACCTGCTGCACATGGAAGATTTCGGCCTGCACTACGCGCGCACCCTGCGTATGTGGCACGAAAACTTTCGCCACGCCCACGGGCGCCTGAGCGAGTTGGGCTACGACGATTACTTCCTGCGGTTGTGGGAGTTCTACCTGTGTTACTGCGAGGGCGGCTTCCTCGAGCGCACCATCGGCACCGCGCAATTGTTGCTGGCCAAACCGGCGGCGATGCCGATGCCACTGCTCGGTCGCTTCGATGCTTGAGCGGCTGGCTAATGCGCTGCTGTTCCAGATCGGCTGGCTGGCCTGCGTGCTCGGCGGCAACAGTTTGTGGTTGCTGCTGGCGCTGGCCGTGCTGGTGATTCATCTGCGCTGGATCAGCAGTTGGGTGGAGGAAGGCCGGCTGATTCTGAGCGTGGTGATTGTCGGCACGGCGGTGGACAGCGTGTTGCGCGGTTTGAACGTATTCGAGTTTCAGGATCTTTCACCGCTGATTCCACTGTGGCTGATGCTGCTCTGGGCCCTGCTGGCCACCACCCTGCGCCATTGCCTTGCATGGAGCGCACGGCCCTGGTGGCTGGCGAGCATGCTCGGCGCCGTCGGCGGCGGCTTGTCGTATTACGCCGGCGGAAGGCTGGCCGGCGTGCAATTCCCCTATGGCGAGATACCGACCCTGATCGGCATCGGCCTGCTCTGGGCGCTGCTGTTTCCGTTGCTGCATGCGATGGCCCGACGGTTGAGCCACTGAGCGTCTGTCAGAGCGTTCACACACGCATCGGTCACTGCCTTACACTGCCGCCATGAAAACCATTCCCCACCGGCAAATCGTCGAACCTGCGGTCACGTGCTCGACCTGCGCGGCCTGCTGCTGTCAGCTGGAAGTGATGCTGATCACCGACACTGGCGTGCCCGAGCGCTTTATTGATACCGATGACTGGGGCGGTGAAGTGATGCTGCGTCTGGACGACGGCTGGTGTGCAGCGCTGGATCGCAACACCATGATGTGCACGATCTACGAGAAGCGCCCGCTGATCTGTCGCGAGTTCGAAATGGGCGCGCCTGAATGCATCGAAGAGCGCAAAGGTATTGCCACGGTGTATCGCTAACGTCGAAACCATCCCAAAACAAATGTAGGAGTGAGTAGCGTCTGACTGACACTGCGCTACTCACTCCTACAGGGATTAGATGTTGCCGTTACAGCGGCATCGTGTAATGCAGCGAGTAACTTTCTACCCCATCGTTGTTGCTGGAAAGGCCGGCGTTGGAATAGTGCGTTGCACGAATCCCGACTTCATGCCCGCCATTGAAACGCAGACCAAAACCGAAACGGTCTTCGAACTGGAAAGAGCCGCCGATATTGTTGGATTCGTATTTAGTGTTGGAAAACGCCGCCACGCCAATACCCGCCTCGACATACGGTTTGACCGACTGGCCGGCAAACTCGTAAACGAACACCGGCGAGAACGACAGGCTGTTGTTGCTGGAGGTCTTGTCACCTTCCCAGTAGGTGTAGGCGCCGCTCCAGTAACCGGTCAGGCGACCGACGTCACTCTGCAGCCAGCTCTTGTCCCAGTCGAAATTCATCCCCAGGCGATAAGTCATGGTCGAATCGCTTGTTGCACCGACGGCGAACTCGACGCCAGCAGCCTGTGCGGTAATGCTTTGCCCCATCAGTGCGGCCGCAATCGCGGCCAAGCAGAATAGTCGCTTCACTTTGAAACTTCCTTTTCCGGAACGATCGTTTGGTTTTCTAGTTGCATCACCGCTATAGAAGCCAGGGTCTACGCAGAAGTTCAGCTGTTTTTTTAGTTATTTCACACTATTTTTACAAGCTGAAGTTTTGCACATCGCCGGCTGTTTGCCCCAATAGCGGCAAAATACTTTTGAAGTACTGCGGATCGGCACTGGTCCAAAATCTGACCGCCCGGTTCGGGCCCTCGGCAAGCAGATCGCGCTCGGCCAATAACCGCCGAAGTTGTCGCGCCACTGCCGCGCCGGTGTCGATCAGGCTGATGTCCGGCGGAATCATCGACTTGAGCATCGGCTTGAGAAAAGGATAGTGGGTGCAGCCGAGAATGATCGTGTCACAACCATTGGCCAGCAGCGGTTCGACGTAGCCTTGCAACATCTGCCGCAACTCGGCGCTGTGCAGGTCGCCGCTTTCGATCAGCTCGACCAGACCGGGGCATGGCTGGGTAATGACGCGCACATCCGTGGCGAAACGATCAAGCAAAGCGGCGAATTTTGCGCTCTGCAAGGTGCCGGTGGTGGCGAGTACGCCGACCACGCCGCTGCGGGTGGCCGCCGCTGCCGGCTTGACCGCAGGCTCCATGCCGACCATCGGCCAGTCGGGGAAGTCGCGGCGCAATTCGGCAACCGCCGCCACCGTGGCGGTGTTGCAGGCGATCACCAGGGCCTTGGCGCCCTGCTCACGGAAAAACCCGGCCATCACGCTGCAACGCTGGCGAATGAACTCCGGGGTTTTCTCACCGTAGGGGATGTGTCCGCAATCGGCGAAGTACAACAGCGATTCATTGGGCAGCAAGTGCTGGATTTCCGCCAGCACCGACAGGCCGCCGACACCGGAGTCGAACACCGCGATCGGTGCGTCACGCATGAGCCGATCCACAGACACTGCATCCCGGATCGCGCTTGACCCGCAGTTCACGGAAACGCGAACCCAACGCATCGATCAACAACAGCCTGCCCACCAGCGGTTCACCGAAACCGACCAGTACCTTCAAGGCTTCCAGCGCTTGCAGGCTGCCGACCAGTCCCACGAGCGGCCCGACCACGCCGGCTTCGCTGCAGGTCAGTTCGGCTTCGCTGCCGTGCCCGTATAAACAGTGGTAGCAAGGGCTCTCGGGACGTCGCGGGTCGAACACCGACAGCTGCCCTTCAAGACGAATCGCCGCGCCGCTGACCAGCGGTTTGCCCGCAGCCACACACGCAGCGTTGACCGCCTCGCGCGTCGAAAAATTATCGGAACAATCGAGCACCAGATCCACCGCCGCCACTGCCGCGGCGAGGGAGTCCTCGTCCAGCGCCTGACGATGGGCGATCAGCCGAATCTCGGGGTTGATCGCGCCCAGTCGCTTGAGCGCCGAGTCGACCTTGCTCATGCCGACACTGTCGGTGTCATGGATGATCTGGCGTTGCAGGTTGGTCAGGTCGACCGTATCGAAGTCCGCGAGATGCAACTCACCGACCCCCGCCGCCGCCAGATACAACGCAACCGGTGCACCGAGCCCGCCGAGGCCGACGATCAACACGCGGCTGTCTTTGAGCTTCAGTTGGCCGTCGATGTCGATGTGTTGCAGGAGAATCTGCCGACTGTAACGCAGCAATTCCTGATCATTCAGCACGGCAGGCGCCCCAGGCTGATCCGTTGATGGCCGCCCAGATCGGTGCGGCTGTGGACTTCTTCGAAACCGCGGGTCAGCAGCAAATCGCGCACGGCTTCGGCTTGATCATAGCCGTGCTCGAGCATCAGCCAGCCACCCGCCTCCAGATGCTCCGGCGCCTGGGCGACGATCAGGCGCAGATCGTCGAGCCCGTCCACGCCGGCGACCAGAGCGCTGGCCGGTTCGAAGCGCACATCGCCTTCGACAAGGTGCGGGTCTGCCGCCGCAATATAGGGCGGGTTGCTGATGATCAATTGAAACCGCTGGCCTGCCAGTGCGCTGAACCAGTGACTGCTCAACACCGTGGCGTTGTCCAGGTGCAGACGCTGGCGATTGCGCTCGGCCAGGGCAACGGCTTCCAGCACCCGATCGACCGCCGTGACACGCCACGCCGGACGCTCACTGGCCAGAGCCAAAGCAATCGCGCCGCTGCCAGTGCCAAGGTCGAGGACTTTGGCCGGGGTCGCGGGGAGCAACTCCAGCGCGGCTTCCACCAGCAACTCAGTGTCCGGACGCGGGATCAGCGTGTGCGGCGCCACTTCCAGATCGAGTTTCCAGAAACCTTGCTGCCCCAGAATATAGGCCACCGGCTCGCCGCCACGCCGCCGTTGCAGGTATTCGGCGAACGTCAGCGCGGCCTCTGTCGGCACGATGCGCTCGGGCCAGGTGTGCAGAAAGCTGCGCGACTTGCCCAGCGCAGCAGCGAGGAGCAGTTCGGCGTCGAGGCGCGCAGTCGGTGAGTCCGGTAATTCGGCGGCGCGCAACAGGCTGGCAATGATGGTCATTTATTCACCTATCGCTGCGAGTTGGTCAGCCTGGTATTCGGCCAGCAAAGGCTCGATCACCGCTTCCACGCCACCGGCGAGAATTTCATCCAGGGAATACAGGGTCAGGTTGACGCGATGGTCGGTGACCCGGCCTTGGGCAAAGTTGTAGGTGCGGATGCGCTCCGAACGGTCGCCCGAGCCCACCAGCAATTTACGCTCGCTGGCGATCGCATTGGCCGCCGCAGCGGTTTGTTGATCGTTGAGCTTGGCCGACAACCACGCCATAGCGCGGGCACGGTTCTTGTGCTGGGAACGTTCTTCCTGACACTCAACGACGGTGCCGGTCGGTATGTGCGTGATGCGGATCGCCGAATCGGTCGTGTTGACGTGCTGCCCACCAGCCCCGGAAGAACGGTAAGTGTCGACGCGCAAGTCCGCCGGGTTGATCTCGATGGCTTCGCGCTCGTCCGGCTCGGGCAACACCGCCACGGTGCAGGCCGAGGTGTGGATACGGCCCTGGGATTCGGTGGCCGGCACACGCTGTACGCGGTGCGCGCCGGATTCGAATTTCAGCTTGCCGTAAACGTTGTCGCCTTCAATGCGGGCGATGACTTCTTTATAGCCACCGTGTTCGCCTTCGTTTTCCGAAAGGATCTCCACCCGCCAGCCACGACGTTCGGCGTAACGCGAGTACATGCGGAACAGGTCGCCGGAGAAAATCGCCGCCTCGTCGCCACCGGTACCGGCGCGAATTTCGAGGAAGACGTTGCGACCGTCGTTGGGATCCTTGGGCAGCAACATTCGCTGCAGATCGGATTCCAGGGTGATCAGCAATTCTTTGGCTTCGCGGACTTCTTCCACGGCCATTTCACGCATGTCCGGGTCGCTATCCTTGAGCAGCGCCTGCGCGCCTTCAAGATCGCCCTGCACGCTGAGCAGCTTTTTATAGGCGTGAACGACCGGTTCGAGTTCGGCGTATTCCTTGGAGTAGGCGCGAAACCTGGCCTGATCGGCAATGACCTCGCCGTCGCCGAGCAGTGCGGTCAGTTCCTCGAAACGGTCCTGGAGGATGTCCAGCTTATTGAGCAGTGACGCTTTCATTGCGGTTTTTTATCCGAAAAGCTATCCGGTGAGCCCTCGAGGGCAAAGAGTTCCTGGGCCATGGCCAGCGCATCGAGGCGGCCTTCGGCAGAAAGCTTTTTCAGTTGCACGCTGGGCGCGTGCAACAATTTATTGGTCAGGCCACGGGCCAGTTGCCCCAGCACGTCTTCGGCGTTACCGCCGTTGGCCAGCAGACGCAGGGCTTTTTGCAGCTCCTCGTCGCGCAGCCTTTCGCTCTGTTGACGATAGGCCTTGAGCACGTCGACCGCCGCCAATTCGCGCAGGCGCACCATGAAGTCGTCGGCGCCGACCGAGACCATTTCTTCGGCCGCTTGCGCTGCGCCCTGGCGACTCTTGAGGTTTTCGGCGACGACTTCGTGAAGATCGTCGACGCTATAGAGGTAAACGTCGTCGAGCTCGCCGACTTCCGGTTCGATATCCCGAGGCACGGCAATGTCGACCATGAAGATCGGCTTGTGCTTGCGCTGCTTCAGCGCGCTTTCGACGGCGCCCTTGCCGAGGATCGGCAACTGACTGGCGGTCGAACTGATGACGATGTCACTGCGCACCAGTTCCGCCGGGATGTCCGAGAGCAACACCGCATGCGCGCCAAACTGCTCGGCCAGCAGGCTCGCACGCTCCAGCGTACGGTTGGCGACGACGATGCGCTTGACCCCCAGCTCATGCAAGTGGCGGGCGACCAGGGTGATGGTCTCGCCGGCGCCGATCAGCAGCGCCTGGCTGCGTTGCAAGTCGCTGAAAATCTGTTTGGCCAGGCTGACCGCCGCAAACGCCACGGACACCGGGTTCTCGCCGATCGCCGTATCGGTACGCACTTGCTTGGCGGCGTTGAACGTCGCCTGGAACAGGCGCCCGAGCAACGGGCCGATGGTGCCGGCCTCACGGGCCACGGCGTAGGCCGACTTCATCTGACCGAGAATCTGCGGTTCGCCCAACACCAGCGAATCGAGCCCGGAGGCGACGCGCATCATGTGACGAACTGCCGCATCATCTTCGTGCACATAAGCACTCGCGCGCAGCTCGTCGAGGCTCAAATGGTGATAATCGGCCAGCCAGCGCAGCACGATGTCAGCCGACAGCTGATCCTGTTCTATATAAAGCTCACTGCGATTGCAGGTGGAGAGGATCGCAGCTTCGCGGCTGTCGGTGAGTCGGCAGAGCTGCTGCAAGGCCTCAACCAGCTGCTCAGGCGTAAAGGCCACGCGCTCGCGGACGTCTACGGACGCAGTCTTGTGGTTAATACCGAGTGCAAGGAAGGCCATTCAAGGTCGCTGATGGTGACGTGAAGCCGGCAATTGTCCTACTTCGTCAGATTCAGAACAACTATTGGATATCTATCACCCTTATTGTATCCACCGCCTGCTGCGATCCATTCTCGTTTATGTACACACCAACCCGGCAGCGCTGCCGAAGCCTGCACCTACATAGAGATGCGCAGATGTCTTAATTGCCTCAGCGGTTATGTTTGGCCGAAAGCTTGTGTCATGATGATCCGACCGCAGGTTAGTCGTCCTCTTCCTATATGAATAGATCTTCCGCGTTGCTCCTCGCTTTTGTCTTCCTCAGCGGCTGCCAGGCCTTGGCCCCCGTTTCGCCGGACGGCACGCCGCCGGTCGAAGGCACCACACCCGCGCCTGAAAAGCCCAAGGTTTACAGCTCGTTCAGCGAGGAAACCGTTTTCAGCCTGTTGAGCGCCGAACTCGCCGGCCAGCGCAATCGTTTCGACATTGCCCTGGACAACTACGTGACCCAGGCGATCAATACCCAGGATCCGGGTGTTTCCGAGCGCGCTTTCCGCATTGCCGAATACCTCGGCGCGGATCAACCGGCGCTGGACACCGCACTCATTTGGGCAAAAAACGCCCCGGAAGACCTCGAAGCGCAACGCGCCGCGGCCGTGCAACTGGCACGCGCCGGGCGATATGACGACTCCATGGTCTATATGGAGAAAGTCCTGCAGGGCAAGGGCGACACCCATTTCGACTTCCTCGCACTGTCGGCCGCCGACACCGATCAGGAAACACGCAACGGTCTGATGAAAAGTTTCGACCGTTTGTTGCAGCGTCACCCGAACAACAGTCAGCTGATTTTCGGCAAGGCCCTGCTCCTGCAGCAGGACGGCGACAACAAAGCGGCGCTGGCCCTGCTCGAAGACCACCCGCCGGAAGACGGCGAAATCGCGCCGATTCTGCTGCGCGCGCGCCTGCTTCAGCTGTTGAGCCGTGGCGACGAAGCCCTGCCGCTGCTGCAAAAAAGCATCAAGAAATACCCGGACGACAAGCGCCTGCGCCTGACTTACGCGCGCATGCTGGTCGAACAGGATCGAATGGACGACGCCAAGGCCGAGTTCTCCAGCCTGGTTCAGCAATACCCGGAAGACGACGAACTGCGCTATTCGCTGGCACTGGTCTGCCTGGAAGCCAAGGCCTGGGAAGAAGCCAAGGGTTATCTGGAAGACCTGATCGCCCGTGAGAGCCACGTCGATTCGGCGCACCTGAACCTCGGCCGCATCGCCGAAGAACGCAACGACCCGCAAGGCGCGCTCATCGAGTACGCCCAGGTCGGCCCGGGCAACGATTACCTGCCAGCGCAGTTGCGTCAGGCCGACATCCTGATGAACAACGGCAAGACCGCTGAAGCCCAGAGCAAACTGGCCGCCGAACGCGATGCCCAGCCTGACTATGCGATTCAGTTGTACCTGATCGAATCGGAAACCCTGTCGGCCAACAAACAGGACGACAAGGCCTGGAAAGTCTTGCAGCAAGCCCTGCAGCAGTACCCGGACGATCTGAATCTGCTGTACACCCGGGCGATGCTCGCGGAAAAACGCAACGACCTGGCACAGATGGAAAAGGACCTGCGCCTGATCATCAAGCGCGATCCGGACAACGCCATGGCGCTGAACGCTTTGGGCTACACCCTGTCTGACCGTACGACCCGCTACGCCGAAGCCAAGGCGCTGATCGAGCAGGCGCACCAGATCAACCCGGAAGATCCGGCGGTACTCGACAGCCTCGGCTGGGTGAATTTCCGCCTGGGCAACCTGGACGACGCCGAGAAATATCTGCGTCAGGCGCTGGAGCGCTTCCCTGATCACGAAGTGGCCGCTCACCTGGGCGAAGTGCTGTGGATCAAGGGCAACCAACGGGAAGCCAAACAGATCTGGGGCAAGTTCCTCAAGGATCAGCCCGACAGCACCATTCTGCGCAGTACCATCAAGCGCCTGACCGGATCCGAGACTCTCTAACTCATGTTTTTGCGCCACGTTATTGTTTTCAGCTTCATCGCCCTGCTCGCCGGTTGCGCGGGTTTCGGTGCTCGCGAATCGGTCGAGGGCCACGGCAGCCCGGCTCAATGGGCCGCGAACAAACAACAGTTGGCTGGCCTCGACGGCTGGCAGATCGACGGCAAGATCGGCATTCGCGCCCCGAAAGACTCGGGCAGCGGCACGCTGTTCTGGCTGCAACGTCAGGACTACTACGACATTCGCCTGTCCGGCCCGCTGGGTCGTGGCGCGGCCCGCCTGACCGGGCGTCCGGGCAAGGTGTCGCTGGAAGTCGCCAATCAGGGGCGTTATGACTCCGAGTCGCCGGACGCGCTGCTCGAAGAACAGCTGGGCTGGAAACTGCCGGTCTCGAATCTGGCCTGGTGGGTGCGCGGCCTGCCGGCGCCCAACAGCAAAAGCCGTCTCAATCTGGACGCTAACAGCCGCCTGGCCAATCTTGAACAGGATGGCTGGACAGTCGAATACACCGCCTACACCGAACAAAACGGTTACTGGTTGCCCGAGCGCATCAAACTGCACGGCACTGACCTGGACGTGACGCTGGTGATCAAGACCTGGCAGCCACGCAAGCTGGGGCAATAAGCATGACCGCAGCACGCCTGACCCTGCCGTCGCCGGCCAAGCTCAATCTGATGCTGCACATTCTTGGTCGTCGCGCAGATGGCTACCACGAATTGCAGACGCTGTTTCAATTTGTCGATTACGGCGATGAAATCACCTTCGCCGTGCGCGATGACGGTGTAATTCAGCTGCACACCGAATTCGCCGGCGTGCCCCACGACAGCAACCTGATCGTGCGCGCGGCAAAAATGTTGCAGCAGCAATCCGGTTGCACACTCGGCATTGATATCTGGATCGACAAGGTTCTGCCCATGGGCGGCGGCATTGGTGGCGGCAGTTCAAATGCGGCGACCACTCTGCTGGGGCTCAACCATCTCTGGCAGTTGGGCTGGGATGAAGATCGACTGGCCGCACTGGGCCTGTCGCTGGGTGCCGACGTGCCGGTTTTCGTCCGTGGCCATGCAGCGTTTGCCGAGGGTGTGGGCGAGAAACTGACCGCGGTCGATCCCGAAGAACCGTGGTATCTGGTGCTCGTGCCGCAAGTCTCTGTAAGTACGGCAGAAATTTTTTCCGATCCTTTGTTGACACGTAACACGCCGCCCATTAAAGTGCGCCCCGTTCCCGAGGGAAACAGTCGAAATGACTGCTTGCCGGTGGTTGCAAGGCGTTATCCAGAAGTGCGTAACGCGTTGGATTTGTTAGGTAAATTTACCGAAGCAAAGCTCACCGGAACTGGAAGTTGTGTGTTTGGGGGCTTCCCAAGCAAAGCTGAAGCTGATAAAGTCTCGGCCCTTCTGACAGAGACCCTTACAGGGTTTGTAGCAAAAGGCAGCAACATTTCAATGTTGCACCGCAAGCTGCAAAGTCTGCTCTAAAGGAACCAAGTGCTCGGCACTTGATGCAACAGATACAGGGGCGTCGCCAAGCGGTAAGGCAGCAGGTTTTGATCCTGCCATGCGTTGGTTCGAATCCAGCCGCCCCTGCCATTTTCTATACTCATCCAGGTTACCCTCAGCCTCTAGGTACTGCGCGTGTCCAAGATGATGGTCTTTACGGGGAATGCTAACCCCGATCTGGCTCGGCGTGTTGTACGTCAGCTGCATATCCCTCTCGGTGACATCTCTGTCGGTAAGTTTTCCGACGGCGAAATTACTGCCGAGATCAATGAAAACGTTCGCGGTAAAGACGTTTTCATTATTCAGCCGACTTGCGCCCCGACCAACGATAACCTGATGGAACTGGTAGTGATGGCTGATGCCTTCCGCCGCTCCTCAGCTACTCGTATCACTGCTGTTATTCCTTATTTTGGTTATGCCCGTCAGGATCGCCGTCCGCGTTCCGCTCGTGTGGCTATCAGCGCGAAAGTCGTCGCTGACATGCTTACCGTAGTCGGCATCGACCGTGTTCTCACGGTTGATCTGCATGCTGACCAGATTCAGGGCTTCTTCGATATTCCGGTAGATAACATCTACGGCTCCCCGGTTCTGGTGGATGACATTGAAGATCAGCGCTTCGAAAACCTGATGATCGTGTCCCCGGACATTGGTGGCGTCGTGCGTGCACGTGCCGTTGCCAAATCCCTGGGCGTGGATCTCGGGATCATCGACAAACGTCGTGAGAAAGCCAATCACTCTGAAGTGATGCATATCATCGGTGATGTCGAAGGGCGTACCTGCATTCTGGTCGATGACATGGTCGATACCGCCGGCACCCTGTGCCACGCGGCCAAGGCCCTGAAAGAGCATGGCGCAGCCAAGGTCTTTGCCTACTGCACACACCCTGTGCTGTCGGGTCGGGCCATCGAGAATATCGAAAATTCCGTGCTGGACGAGCTGGTGGTGACTAACACCATCCCGCTGTCCGCTGCAGCACAAGCCTGTGCACGTATCCGTCAACTGGATATCGCACCGGTTGTTGCCGAAGCGGTTCGCCGCATCAGCAATGAAGAATCGATCAGCGCGATGTTCCGTTAAGGGCCCTGCCCTTCTCGAAATGTCTCGTTGACGAAAAGCGCCCCGCCCCGGCATTCCTGCCGGGGCGGGGCTTTTTTGCCCATACCGTGTTTGGCGCTGGTCGCAAACGCCACTCGGTCATGGCTATTTTGGAGATACAAAATGAACGAATTTACTCTGAATGCTGAAGTGCGTTCCGACCTGGGGAAAGGTGCGAGCCGCCGCCTGCGTCGTCTCGCCGCTCTGGTTCCAGCTGTTGTTTACGGTGGCGAAAAAGCCCCTGAATCCATCAGCATGCTGGCCAAAGAAGTTGCCAAACTGCTCGAAAACGAAGCGGCTTACAGCCACATCATTGAGCTGAACGTTGGTGGCACCAAGCAAAACGTAATCATCAAAGCTCTGCAGCGTCACCCGGCCAAAGGCCACGTGATGCACGCTGACTTCGTACGCGTTGTCGCTGGCCAGAAACTGACCGCTATCGTTCCTGTGCACTTCATCAACGAAGCTGCTCCAGTGAAGAAAGGCGGCGAGATTTCGCACGTTGTTGCTGAAATCGAAGTGACCTGCCTGCCGAAAGATCTGCCTGAGTTCATCGAAGTCGACCTGGCTGACGCTGAAATCGGTTCGATCATTCACCTGTCGGACCTCAAAGCTCCTAAAGGCGTTGAGTTCGTTGCTCTGGCACACGGCGATGACAAGGCTGTTGCCAACGTCCACGCTCCACGTGTTGCTCCAGAAGCTACCGAAGAAGGCGCAGCAGAGTAATTCACTCTGTTACGCCGGAGTGAGCAAGTAACATCGCGGACTGGAACGTAGCGAGAAAGCGGGCGAGAACGCGGAGTTTACATTCATGGTAAATGAGCAATTTTCGTCCACTTTCGCCGCAGCCTCCGATTGCGGCGATGTTATCCACCACTCCAAGGAAGGGCCCCTATCGTGACTGCCATCAAACTGATCGTTGGCCTGGGAAATCCAGGCGCCGAATACGAACAGACCCGGCATAACGCAGGGGCCCTTTTTGTTGAGCGCATCGCTGCCGCGCAAGGTGTGAACCTTGTGGCCGATCGCAAGTATTTCGGCCTGACCGGGCGCTATTCGCATCAGGGTCAGGATGTTCGTCTGCTGATTCCCACCACCTACATGAACCGCAGCGGCCAGGCCGTGGCGGCACTCGCCGGTTTCTTCCGCATCAAGCCTGAAGAAATCCTGGTGGCGCATGACGAACTCGACTTGCCTCCGGGCGTCGCCAAGCTCAAACAGGGCGGCGGCCATGGCGGTCACAACGGGTTGCGCGACATCATCGCGCAACTGGGTAATCAGAATACGTTCTACCGCCTGCGGCTTGGCATCGGCCACCCGGGCGTTGCCAGTATGGTTTCAAATTTCGTCCTGGGTCGTGCGCCACGCGCCGAACAGGAAAAACTCGATGCCAGCATCGACTTTGCCCTCGGCGTGCTGCCGGATATCCTCGCCGGGGAATGGAACCGCGCGATGAAAAACCTGCACAGCCAGAAGGCCTGACTCTAATCCGAGGGGAAACACCATGGGATTCAATTGCGGCATCGTCGGCCTGCCTAACGTCGGCAAGTCCACCCTGTTCAACGCCCTGACCAAATCCGGTATCGCGGCCGAGAACTTCCCCTTCTGCACCATCGAGCCGAACAGCGGCATCGTGCCGATGCCCGATCCTCGTCTGGAAGCCCTGGCGGCCATCGTCAATCCGAAGCGCATCCTGCCGACCACCATGGAATTCGTCGACATCGCAGGCCTGGTGGCCGGCGCGTCGAAAGGTGAAGGCCTGGGCAACAAGTTCCTGGCCAACATCCGCGAAACCGACGCCATCGCTCACGTGGTGCGCTGCTTCGAAGATGACAACGTGATCCACGTGTCGAACAGCGTCGACCCGAAGCGCGACATCGAAATCATCGACCTGGAACTGATCTTCGCCGACCTCGACAGCTGCGAGAAGCAACTGCAGAAAGTCGCGCGCAACGCCAAGGGCGGTGACAAGGACGCCGTGGTTCAGAAGGCTCTGCTGGAGCAACTGATCGCACACTTCACCGAAGCCAAGCCGGCGCGCAGCCTGATGAAGAACATGAGCGCTGACGAAAAGGCCGTGATCAAAGGCTTCCACCTGCTGACCACCAAGCCGGTCATGTACATCGCCAACGTCGCTGAAGACGGTTTCGAGAACAACCCGCACCTGGACGTGGTCAAGGCCATTGCCGAGGAAGAAGGCGCGATGGTGGTTCCGGTCTGCAACAAGATCGAAGCGGAAATCGCCGAGCTCGACGACGGCGAAGAGAAGGACATGTTCCTCGAGGCCCTGGGCCTGGAAGAGCCTGGCCTGAACCGCGTGATCCGCGCCGGCTACGAAATGCTGCACCTGCAGACCTACTTCACCGCCGGTGTCGAAGAAGTCCGCGCCTGGACCGTCAAAGTCGGTGCCACCGCACCTCAGGCTGCTGGCGTGATCCACACCGACTTCGAGAAAGGCTTCATCCGCGCCGAAGTGATCGCCTACAACGACTTCATCCAGTACAAGGGCGAAGCCGGTACCAAAGAAGCCGGTAAATGGCGTCTGGAAGGCAAGGATTACATCGTTAAAGACGGTGACGTGATGCACTTCCGCTTCAACGTCTAAGCAACACCGTTCAAGAAAAAGCCGCGTTTGATACGCGGCTTTTTTGTGCCTGAAATATTCTCCGCCGCACCACCTGACAATTTGTGGGAGCGAGCTTGCTCGCGAAAGCGGAGTGTCAGCAAAGCATTCGTCGACTGACACGACGCCTTCGCGAGCAAGCTCGCTCCCACAGGGGATGTTTGTGGGATCAGGTCTTTTTGGTGCGCGGCAGGAAGATTGCCAGTACGCCAAACAACGGTAAGAACGAGCACAGGAAATACACGTACTCAATCCCGTGCACATCCGCCAGGTGCCCCAGCAACGCCGCACCAATCCCGCCAAACCCGAACATCAAACCAAAAAAGATCCCGGCGATCATCCCGACATTACCTGGCACCAACTCCTGCGCGTACACAACGATCGCCGAGAACGCCGAGGCGAGGATGAAGCCGATAATCACGCTGAGAATGGTGGTCCAGAACAGATCGACGTGAGGCATCAGCAGCGTGAACGGTGCCACGCCGAGGATCGAGAACCAGATCACCGCCTTCCGCCCGATCCTGTCGCCGATCGGCCCGCCGAAGAACGTACCCGCCGCCACCGCACCAAGAAACAGGAACAGGTGCAACTGCGAACTGGCCACCGACAGGTCGAACTTTTCGATCAGGTAAAACGTGAAGTAACTGGTCAGGCTGGCCATGTAGAAATACTTGGAGAACACCAACAGCCCCAGCACGACCAACGCACTGGTCACCCTGCCCTTCGACAGCCCATGAGTCGCCGCCTGGCCGGCCTTGAGTTTGAACAGGTTCAGGTGATGGGCGTACCAGCGACTGATGCGGTACAGCACGAACAGCGCAAATACCGCGAACAGACCGAACCACGCGACGTTGCCCTGACCGAACGGAATGATGATCGCCGCCGCCAGCAACGGGCCGAAAGCGGAACCGGCATTACCGCCCACCTGGAAAGTCGATTGCGCCAGACCAAAGCGCCCACCCGAAGCCAGTCGCGCAATCCGCGAGGCCTCGGGGTGGAAGGTCGAGGAACCGATTCCGATCAGCGCCGCCGCCAGCAGAATCAACGGGAAACTGCCGACCACCGACATCATCACGATGCCGATCAGCGTGCAGATCGAACCTGCCGGCAACAGCCACGGCTTGGGATGCCGATCGGTGTGATAACCGACCCACGGCTGCAACAGCGACGCGGTCAGTTGAAAGGTCAAGGTAATCAGGCCGACCTGAGTGAAGCTCAGACCGTAATTGGCCTTGAGCATCGGATAGATCGACGGCAACACCGACTGAATCAGGTCATTGATCAAATGCGCCAGCGCGACCGCGCCGATGATGCGCATCACTAACGGGCTGCTTTGGGGAGGAGCGGACGCTGAGGCAGCGGCGGTCTGAACGTTGCTGATAGCCATGGGAATTCCGGACAGCAGATGGGTGCACGCAGGCAAGTGCGTCAATGTGCCATTTTTCGGTGCGTGAACGCCATCCCCTTAGCCAGCTAACTAACTGACTGATCGTCGACTGCAAGGTGATAGCGCAACGCCATGGTCTGAATCTTGCCTTGCTTCTCCCCTTGAACGCGGCGCCCTTACAAAGGGCACCGACAATGGGAAGTTTCGCTACAGAGCCGGCCCACAGAGCGGGCGAGAGTGAACTTTCGAGGCCTTTTAGCAGGGCACCCCATCAACGTCGCACGACCGCGATGCACGCCGATGGTGCGTGGTGTCCAGAGGAGTCATGAGGCATGCAGGCTTTCCTTTCACCGGGGATCAAATTGCTGGGGCGGTTTGGCTTCGCAGGTAAATTCCAGTTGTTGTTTCTGCTGTTCATTCTGCCGTTGGCCGGCAGCCTGTTGATGATCGGCCAGGACTATCGCGACAAGCTCAATCTGATTTCCGGCGAACGCGCCGGCGTGCGCCAGTTGCTCGCGCTCGATGCGCTGGACAACCTGCTCGCGGCCCAACGTGACCGCGCCGCCCGCTGGCGCGCCACGGAAACCAATCGCCAACCGACGCCGGCCACCCTCGCCGCCATGGGCGCGTTCGATGCGGTACAACCGGCCGTCCTGCAAGCCACCACCGATTTGGGCACTGCACTGAAAAATGAAGGTGCCGAGGGCGAAACACTCACCCGCTATCAGGCGCTGCAAACCGCACTGAACGGGTTGGATTCGAAAAGCCTCAGCGGTGTCGGTTGGTGGCCGGACGGCTACGACCGATTTACCAACGCCCTCAGCGCGCTGCAAGCATTACGCGAGCAGATTGTCATGGATAACCGCCTGACCCTCGCGCCGTGGCTGGAAACCTATCTGCTGACGCAGGTCTCCACGCAGCACGCGCCGGATCTGATCGAGCGCGTCGGACGTCTGGCAGCGGTCGGCCAGGCCTCGGTAGTCTCCGGCCAGTTCACCCTGCAAAGCCGTTTGCAATTGCGTGACTTGCGCAGCCGCATCGGCGATGCCCGCGAGCAACTGGTCAAAACCGCCACGTTGCTCGAAGCGCGCCTGCCGAAAGATCAGCAACGCTGGGCCAGCCAATACCACGACAGCCTGAAACACCTCGACAGCGGCTTGAAGGTCCTTGATGACGGCGTGTTCGGCGGCAGCATCAACCTCAAGCCGGACGACTTCGAACGCAGCCTCGACGCCTTGCTGAGCGACCTCGCCGCCCTGCGCCAGCAATCACTGGTGGCGCTGGATCAACGGCTTGACGCCTACCACAGCTCGGCGATTCGCCAATTCATCATGGTCGCGGTGATCTTTGGCTGCCTGCTGCTCGCAGCGTTGTACCTGTTTATCTGCCTGCAAGCCTCGATCCGCCGCAGCGCCAGCGGCATCACCCTGCTCGCCGAAGCCCTGCGCGACGGCAACCTGAGCCTGCAAGTGCCCGTGGTCGGTCGCGATGAGCTGGCGGCGATCAGCACTGCGCTCAACGTGGCCGTGGTGCAGTTGCGCAGCAGCATGCTCGGTGTCGATCACGAGACCTCGCAACTGAGCAACGCGGTGCGCAGCCTCAACGAACACTCCAGCGGCGCCCTCAGCGAAGTCGAAGCGCAGCAATTGCAGATCAGCCAGATCGCCGCCGCTGCGACGCAATTGGCCGCCACCTCGCAAGGCGTGGCGCAAAGTTGCGAACAGGCCTCCGGCAGCGCTCAGCACACCCGGCGCATTGCCACCGACAGCAGCCGTGACAGCCAGCGCACCACGGCAAGCATTCAGCAACTCAATCAACGCTTGAACGACACTGCCGCGGCGCTGGGCCGGGTTAGCGAGCAAGGTCAGCAGATTCAACTGGTGGTCGACACCATTCGCGGTGTTGCCGAGCAGACCAATCTGCTCGCGCTCAACGCCGCCATCGAAGCCGCGCGTGCCGGTGAACAGGGTCGCGGGTTTGCCGTGGTCGCCGACGAAGTGCGCAGTTTGTCGCAACGCACGCAGTCGTCCACCGCACAGATCGCCGGTACCGTTGACAGCTTGCGCGCCACGGTCAATGAAGCGGTGAGTCTGATGGAAGCCGCGTGCGGGCAAGCGCAAACCGATGCCGAATCGGTCACCGGTCTGGGTGAACGTTTGGGCGAAATTGCCAGCGCTGTGCAGAGCGTCACCGATACCCTGGCGCAGATCGCTACGGCGGTTGAGGAACAGGCGAGCACCGCCGACGAGGTCAGCGCCAATATCCAGCAGGTCGATCAAGCCGCTGTGCGATTGCTCGAAGGTGCGCGGGCGGTGAATCTGGCAGCAGACACCTTGAGTCAGGGCAGCGATGCCTTGAGCGCGAATACCGCAAGATTTCAGCTGCGTTGATGCCCCGCCCGGCCCGGATTTCGCGGGCCGGAGGATAAGCGGTTGAAAATAAGAAGAAATATTTTAAATTTACGCTTGACGCTTTTCCATTTCAGGGGAATAATGCGCGCCACTTGGCTACATAGCTCAGTTGGTTAGAGCATAGCATTCATAATGCTGGGGTCCGGGGTTCAAGTCCCTGTGTAGCCACCAAGTACTAAAAACGGCTTACCGAAAGGTAGGCCGTTTTTTTATGCCTCGAGAAAAGTCTCGGTAATCGGTTACGTCAAAATACCCTTCTGTTCGTCGCTCATTTTGGTCCCTGCCTGTGCGATCAAGGCGTCGAGCATCTGCGCAATGACCTTCTGCTGGACCTTCGAAAGCTCATTGATGGACTGCAACCGTCGATACCACGTCGAGGTCAAGCTGCGCCTGGGCGTCTCCGTGTACGAGGGAACCGCGAGCAAGTCATCAACAGGCACGCGAAGCGCAAACGCCACCTTCACCAGTGTCGTGACCGGCATGCTGCGCGTGCCCTCCTCGTAACCCTGAAAGGTCTGCCGGGAAAGACCTAAAGCCCTTGCAAACCGCGTCTGTGTTATCTCGTGCACTCTGCGTAAGTGAGCAATGCGACTGCCCATCGCCACCAGAAAATCGCGATCCTCGTTGGAAATACTCATGACAATGGCCGACTGAAAATAGAGTTGAATGGCAACGGACTCATCCTTTTCATCTGAAATCCATCCTGGAAAAACAACAGAAAATATCCTCAGGTAAAGGCGCGTAAGTTGTCGACCTGAAAAATCTGTAGGAAAAATTCAGACGCGCCCTCCATCCAAAGCGAAAGACTACAAGCGCGAAACACCGCTGGTTCATCTGAATCAATCGCCAATCAACAGGCCGAGAGAGCGCTGTAGGAAACAGGTCCGATTCAGGTACGAATTGGATTTTTCGTAAAACCAAGCGCCTGAAACTTACCCCATCGGTTTGCCCGAATTCCCCATTGACCGACAAGCTTCCCTGGCTCGATTCAAAGCCATACAGGGAGTTGGCATGGCTCTATTCAAATCTCTCTTCGATGAAGATTGGCCTTGGGAACGTCCGAGATGGAACGGCTCGTGGGCCGCTTGGAATCCGCCTCCCCCTCCGGAGCCGGTGTACGTCGAAAAGGATGAATGGCCAACGCCCAAGCCCCGCGAAGATCAGGTATTCGCCAAGTCCTGCACTGTGGATAACTGGTGCCGAACGGACGCCGGTACGGCACCCGAACCCGCCAGCAACTTCGGCAAGGTCATGGTCGCCGGCGCCATGCTATTGCCCTCTGCCAGCACCGCTGTCGCGACAGCGATAGGCGCCGATCTGGCCTTGGGGCGTTTGGCGGGCGGCGGGATTCTGCAACAGCGCCTCAACTGGGCAATTCGCGGCGCCGGTGGGCCGGCCAGCGTGTTCGTCCTCGGGATGCTGCCGACCCGCATGGGTGACGGCACGCTGCATACCGATGAACAACTGCGCCGCATGAGCCGCGCCGCCACTCGTGTGCGCTTCCAGTTTCGGCGTGATGCCGAAGGGGTCATGCAGGTTTACGGCATCCACTCCGGCGCTTCGGGCGATGACTCGGTGCGTACCGTAAAAGTCGAGTGGAACAGCGACAAGACTGCGATGGAGGCCAAGCTCAACGGCATCACGATTTTGTGGACGCCGCAACGCGGGCCACTCGGTTCAATGCCGCCGCTGGTTTATCCAGAACACGGCGAGCAACTGAACACGATCCTTGTTCATCCGATTCCCGAGAACACTGATACCCAGATAGAAGGCCTGCCCGGCGAGGACATTACTGCCGAGGATTGTATTCTGGTGTTCCCGGCGGACACTGGTTTGAAGTCACTGTATGTGGTGTTTTCGAGGCCGGCCAGACTGACGCCGGGTACAGTGACGGGGGTTGGCGAGGATGTTTCGGGGATATGGCTCATCGAAGCAAGCTCTGGGGTAGGAGTTTCAATTCCGACGGACGTGGCAGACTCACTGCGTGGACGAGACTTCAAAAGCTTCGACTCGTTCAGAGCAGCCCTTTGGAAAGCCGTTTCGGAGTCAGCCGTGGTGGATCAGTTCATCAAACAGAACGCTGGCCGTATGCGTAAAGGCAAAGCACCACGTGTGCGCAAAGCCGATAGCGTCGGAGGTAGAAGATCTTACGAACTTCATCACCTCGAAAAAATATCAGAGGGCGGCGGCGTTTACGACGTAGATAATCTGCGAGTGAACACGCCGCGAAACCACATCGATATCCACCGGAACGAATAGGTTAGCCATGACAGACAAGTTATTGAAAAACAGCATTTCGGAGTACACCGAGGCCGAGTTCATCGCGCTGCTGGAAGAACTCGCTAAAGAAGATGAAGAAGCCGAAAGCGATGATCGCGCTGACTTGCTGCTGTTGCACTTCGAGAAAATCAGCGAACACCCAGCTGGGTCGGATCTGATCTATTACCCGAAGCCTGGTGCGGATAGCTCCCCTCAGGGCGTAACGAAAATTGTAAAAGAATGGCGAGCAGCGCAGGGTTTGCCGGGCTTCAAGCAGTAAGTGCTTTTAAATATCTCGAGACCACACCGAACTTGTGGCAAGGGGATAAACCTCCCCACCACAAGGCTATGCCTGATCTACTCAGGCTTCTCTGCCGAAAGGGCTGCCAAACCCTTCACCCAGATCTGCCGAGTGCGCAAACCGACCATTGCGCGCCAATCCGGATCCGCCGGATAAAACTGCTCGAGCAGATTCAACTTGATCCCCCTCCCCGTCGCATCCAGCGGATCACCATGCAAATGCAGCCAATGGTCATCGCGCAGATGCCGATGCACATCCGGCCCCGGATACGTCCCGCACTCGATCACGAACGGCATCAACTGCACGTCCGGTAAAGCATTAAGCAACGCCTGCGAGGTGTACCCGGTAGCCGTCGCTGCGACGCCGGTTTCGCTCAAGGTGTCGGCGCCGGTGTGCAGGGTGTAAAGCCATGGACCGTAGATCGACTGGGCTTGCGCGAGTGCCGGGTACGGCGCCTGGGTGATGGTCAGCAACATCGGATGACCGTACTCACCGGCGCCGGTGTGCAGGTCGAAACACATCACGGTTTCCGCACCCGCCAGATGCGTTTCGATGATTTGGTGCAACGTGCGATTCGACCAGCTCGGCGCGCGGCCGCCGTAGAACAGGCCATCGGGATGGCTGTGCTGACCGCCCTCGACAATCGACATCACCGCCGGCCAGCCGTGTTCTTTGATCTGCGCATCGAGCATGGCATCGGCGCGTTGGCGCTCGGGGCCATTCAAATCGGTACAGGCGTAGATTTCATGCAGAGCGGCGTAAGCGCGGTTATCTGGAAGAGGCCCGGTGAAATCGAGGTGATTACGGTTGAGGTCGATGTTGTCTTCGTTGACCCGCCGCAGCCACGCGGTGCCCCACGGGTTGATCAAGTGCACCATGACCACCGCGACATCCTTGGGCAGCGAGCCCGACACGAAGGCCTTCAACCATTCGATCTGACAATCCGAGCCGTAATAGCCCTCGACCCCGTGCGTGCCGCTGAGCGCTACCAGCCGACGTTTGGCCTGCGGATCGCCGAGCACGGCGACGTCGGTGCTCAGGGGCTCGCCAAAGGGGCCACAACGCGGATGCGCATAGGTAGTGAGCGCAGCCCCTGCGGAGGTGGCAGCAGCCATAAACTGTTCGCGTTGATTGCGGTAACTGGATTCGGTGGGGAACTCGCTGTGCATATCGGTCTCTTGTTGATCTTGTAATTGTGGGAGCGAGCTTGCTCGCGAAAGCGGTTGTACATTCAACATTTCTGCCGACTGACACTGCGCATTCGCGGGCAAGCTCGCTCCCACAGGTGCTCAGTGCAGCTCAACGGATTTGCGGTTGACCCTAGCGAACATCCACCCCGAAAAGAAAGACAAAAATGCCCACCGGTTTGCGTCGCGACCGACCGGTCGATAAAGTCCGTCAGACCTTTCACCCCACGGACGGAGAGCACCACGTGTTTCCAGCCCTGCCCCTGCGCCGCTTTCGCCTGCCAGCCCTGACGCTGCTCGTCAGCGCCCTGACCCTCACGGCGTGCAACGCCCCGCCCTCTTCGACCCTGCCGCTGGCCCCGGAAGCCGCTTCCGGTTACCGCACCGATCTGCAAACCCGTCACGCCAGCAAACACATGGCCGCTGCCGCCAATCCGCTGGCCGCCGAGGCCGGGCGCGAGATATTGCGCAAGGGTGGTTCGGCCATCGACGCGGCGATTGCCATGCAAGCGGTGCTGACGCTGGTCGAACCGCAATCCTCAGGGATCGGCGGCGGTGCGATGATCGTGCTGTGGGACGGCAAACAGGTGCGCACCTACGACGGTCGCGAAACCGCACCGGCCGGCGCCACCGAGAAGCTGTTCCTGCAGGCCGACGGCAAACCGATGGCGTTCCAGCAGGCGCAGATCGGCGGGCGCTCGGTCGGGACACCGGGTGTGCTGCGTGCGCTGGAAATGGCGCACAAACAACATGGTCGCCTGCCTTGGGCCACGCTGTTCGAGCCGGCGATCAAACTCGCCGAGCAAGGTTTTGCGATTTCACCGCGCCTGCATTCGCTGCTGGCGTCCGACCCGATGATCCGCCATTCGCCGGACATGGCCGCGTATTTCCTCAACCGCGACGGCAGTGTCAAAGCCGTAGGCACGCGCCTGCAAAACCCGGCGCTGGCCGCCGTGCTCAAACGCATCGCCAACGAAGGCCCGGACGCGTTGTACAAAGGCCCGATCGCCGAAGAGATCGTCGCCAAGGTGCAAGGCCACGCCAACCCCGGCAGCCTGTCGCTGAATGATTTGCAAGGCTACCAGGCCAAAGAGCGCGCACCACTGTGCACCGACTACAAACGCTGGCAGGTGTGCGGCATGCCGCCACCGTCGTCGGGCGGGATCGCGGTGGCGCAGATTCTCGGTACGTTGCAGGCGCTGGAAACCCGCGATCCGCGCTTGTCCCTGGCACCGCTCAAACCGCTGAAAACCAATAAACCGGCCGGCATTGAACCGGATCCGCAAGCCGTGCACCTGATCGCTGAAGCCGAGCGTCTGGCCTATGCCGACCGTGCGCAATACGTTGCCGATACCGACTTCGTCCCGGTGCCGGTCAAAGGCCTGGTCGACCCGGGCTATCTCGCCAGCCGCGCCAGCCTGATCGGTGAACGCAGCATGGGCAGCGCCAAACCGGGCACCCCACCGGGCGTGCAAGTGGCCTACGCCCCGGACCGCTCGCCGCTGCGCATCTCCACCTCACAAGTCGTCGCGGTAGATGACCTCGGCGGCGCGGTGTCGATGACCACCACCATCGAAGCCGCGTTCGGCTCGCACCTGATGGTTCAGGGTTTTCTGCTGAACAACCAGATGACCGACTTCTCGTTCATCCCCGAAGAGAACGGGCAGAAAGTCGCCAACCGCGTCGAGCCCTTAAAACGCCCGCGCTCGTCGATGGCGCCAACTCTGATCTTCGATCGCAACAGCGGTGAATTCGTCGCCACGGTCGGCTCGCCGGGCGGTTCGCAAATCATCGAATACGTGGCGAAAACTGCTGTCGGCCTGCTCGACTGGAACCTCGACCCGCAAAGCGCCATCAGCCTACCCAACTTCGGCAGCCGCAACGGCCCGACCGAACTGGAACAAGGCCAGTTCAGCCCGGTACTGATCCAGGCGCTGAAAGACAAAGGGCATGCGGTGAATGAAATCGACATGACCAGCGGCACCCAGGCCATCGTGCGGGTCAAGGATGCGCAGGGGAAAGCGTCGCTGGAAGGTGGCGCGGATCCGCGGCGGGAAGGCGAAGCGTTGGGGGATTGAGCTTAGACACCAAGCAGAAGGCTTACCGCGAGGTAGGCCTTTTGCTTAGCACACTGCGTATTTCAAATCAGGATGTTTAAAAGCTGCGAGGCAAACAGAGAACCGTCCCACAAGGTTTTCAGGTTGTCCGTCGGACGTCAGCTCTCTAGCCTGTACTCGTCGCTGCCAATTCAGTGACCGGGATTGGAAACCCTGAGTAGAACCGAGCGCACAAGCTCCTTTCATAACGTATCCTTGCGCACCTTCATGGTGTGCACTCCGTTATGGCGGCTGTGCGTGGGAGACCTTCGGGTCAACCGGGTTCTCCGTTCCCCGGGTTTCCAACCTGCGCACAGCTGCCACCTATTCGTTCGGAAACCGAATCGGCCAGCTCCAATCCTGATCGGAGAACACCATGAAAAAACCAACACCCAATCCCCCCGAAACAGACACCGACCCAACATCCCCGTACGCAACCATCGACAGCAAAAAACTCAACGAAGCGGCCGACCGCGCCCTCGACCACTACCTCAAACCGACCATTCACATCATGGCGTCCACCCGCGTAGCTGAACCCATGTACCTCGCCAACCCGGTGTACGACACCGAATCCCTGCTGGCCAATGCTAGTGAAACCCTGGGTTCGGTCACCGAGATGCTCAACAATTTCGCCGCCGTGCTGGACACCTCGCACCGCAAGACCGCGCTGGGTATTGCGCAAATCGTCATGCTGAGTGAGCTGGCGGTGAATCAGGCGCTGGATAATGTTCAGCCGGGGGCGTAATAACTGCCGCGCATAAAAAAATCCGATGCCCGTACAGGCATCGGATTCTTTTTGATTGGGCCAAAGGTCAAACATGAACACAAAGTTATTATTCAAACCGCTAGCGTCTTGCCATCCACCGCATCACCAATCTTCAGGAAATGCCCGCCCGCCACGTGGTGCAAAGTACGCAAACCATCATGCCCCTCGAAATGCCAACGCCCCTCACTGAACACTCGCTCGTCGGCGTGGGCGGCGATGACTTCGGCGAGGAACAGGTCGTATTGCTCGTGGTTGCGCGGTTCTGGCAGCAAACGGCATTCGAGCCAGGCGACGCAGCCCTCAAGCAGCGGCGCTTCGACTTGTTCACCGGCAAAGGTCTGCAAGCCGTAAGCCTGAAACTTGTCTTGCCCTTGGGTCTGGCTGATTTCCAGGCCCGACGTATTGCCGACGGTTTGCACGATGTCGGCCTGATTGGCGCACGGGACGTTGAGCACAAAGGTGCCGGACGCTTCGAGCAACTGGCGGGTCCAGGTGGACTTATCGAGAACGACCGCGACTTTCGGCGGTTCGAAATCCAGCGGCATCGCCCAGGCGGCGGCCATGATGTTGCGCTTGCCATCATGGGCGGCGCTGACCAGCACGGTCGGCCCGTGGTTGAGCAAACGGTAGGCTTTGTTCAGGGGCACCGGGCGGCGGTGGGAATCGCTCATGGGGATCAGCTCCGGGGGAAAAGGAGCCGATTGTAGCGCCAGACCACAGAAAGAAGGCGGGCGAAAAACCTGTGGGAGCGAGCTTGCTCGCGAAGGCGAAAGGTCAGTCACATCAATGTTGAATGACACACCGCTTTCGCGAGCAAGCTCGCTCCCACAAGGGATCAGTACAGGTCAGTGAGTCAGTTGATTGGCGAACTGGCCGACGGCATCCACCACTTTCTGCGCGCCGTCCTGAATCTCGACAATCACCGCCCCCGCCTCTGCCGCCAGCGCCAGGCCTTGTTCGGCCTGCAGCTTGCCATCGGTCATCAGGGCCACGGCGTTGCGCGCCATTTCCTGGTTCTGCCGCACCACACCGACGATCTCTTCAGTCGCCTGACTGGTGCGCGACGCCAGTTGCCGCACTTCGTCGGCCACCACCGCAAAGCCGCGACCCTGTTCACCGGCGCGGGCCGCTTCGATGGCGGCGTTGAGCGCCAGCAGGTTGGTTTGCTCGGCAATACCGCTGATGGTCTTGACGATGGTGCCGATCACCTGCGACTGCTCGTTCAACGCTTCGATGCCCTCACCGGCAGCTTGCATGTGTCGCGACAGATCACGCATCACGTTCACCGCTTCAGTGACCACGGTGGTACCACGTTGCGCGGTGCTGTCGGTTTGCTGCGAGGTGCTGTAGGCAATGCTCGCCGCGTCGGCAACCGCTTGTTCGCGATTGACCTGATCGGTGATCACCGTGGCGAACTTCACCACTTTGTACAGTTTGTTGTTGGCATCGAGCACCGGGTTGTAGGACGCCTCCAGCCACACCGTACGACCATGGCTGTCGACCCGCTTGAAGCGCTCGGCGACGAACTCACCGTTGTTCAGACGACGCCAGAAGTTCTGGTACTCGGCGCTGTTGTACTCCTCAGGCAGACAGAACATCCGGTGATGCTTGCCCTTGATCTGCGCCAGGCTGTAACCCATGCCGCTGAGGAAGCGTTCGTTGGCGTTGAGCACGTTGCCGTTGAGGTCGAACTCGATCACCGCCGTGGAGCGCACCAGCGCACCGATCAGGTTTTCATGTTCGCGGGAAGCTTCGATGGTGCGGGTCAGGTCGCTGGAGAAGATCGAGAAATGCCTGATCCGCCCGTCCGAGGAACGCACCGGCTGCACAATCGAACGCAGCCACGCCTCCTCGCCATTACCGCGCATCAGGCGCACGGCCCCGGCGAAATGTTCACCACGGGTCAGCGCAGCCTTGAAACGATGATGGAACTCATCGGCCTTCACATGCGCCGGGACAATGTCCTCAATCGCACGGCCAATCAGGTCGTGGCTTTTGTAGAGCATCTCGTTGAGGAAGTTCTGGTTGACCGACTGCACGCGTCCGTCGGGCTCCAGAGTCAGCACCAGCATCTCGCTTTCCAGGCTGTCCTTGACTTGAAGGAGGCTGGACAGTTCTTCACGAAGAGCGGCCAGCTCTTGCTTCAGGCGTTTGTTGAACATGGGAAAGTACCGATGGCTGGGTAGAAAGCGGGATGCAGCCTAACCATCGGCCTTGGAAAAGTTTTCTGAAGAGCGATTGCGACCCGTCAGTCGAAAAAAGTCATGGCGTTTACAGTCAGGCAGTTCCCGCCACCTGACACGGGCCCGTGCGCGGCATCCGCGAACCGAAATAAGCCGCGCTGACAACGCCAACCACGCCCATCACCGCACAGAACATCACACAGATCCACGGACTCCACGGCATCAGCCCGATCAGCAATAGCGGGGTGATGCTCGCCCACGCGGCGTAGGCAATGTTGTAGGTGAAGGAAATGCCCGACACGCGAATACGCGCCGGGAACAGCCCCACCATCACCGAAGGCACCGCACCGACTACGCCGCAGGCAAGACCGGCCACGGCGTAAGCCAGACCGACCCAATTGCCGCCCATGATCAGGCAGCCGTAAAGCACGCCAATGCCCAGCGGCAGCAGCAGGCTATAGAGCATCACCGTGCGCCAGGCGCCCAGACGGTCGACCAGCAGCCCGGCGATTACACAGCCGATATTGAGGAACACGATGCCCAACGCGCTGAGGGCAAACGTATGGCTGGCGGTCATGCCGAAGGTTTTCTGCATCATGGTCGGCGTAATGACCACGAACACCACCACTGCCGAGGTCAACACGCAGGTCAGCAACATGGCCGGCAACATCGCCAGACGATGCTCGCGCAGCACGGTGCGCAACGGCAGTTCGACCCGCGCTTCGCGCTGCGCTTCCATGGCCATGAACACCGGGGTTTCGCTCAACCAGCGGCGCAGGTACACGCCAATCACGCCGAACACGCCACCGAGCAGGAACGGATAACGCCAGGCGTAATCGAGGATTTCCGCCGGGGTGAACACTTGGGCAAGGAAGGTCGCGGTCAACGCGCCAATCAAGTAACCGAACGTCAGCCCGGCCTGCAAAAAGCCCAAGGCATAACCGCGATGGCCGGCAGGCGCGTGTTCGGCGACAAACACCCAGGCACTCGGCACCTCTCCGCCCACCGCCGCGCCTTGCAGAATGCGCAGCGCCAGCAACAGCAACGGCGCGAAATAACCGATCTGCGCATAGGTCGGCATGATGCCGATCAGCAGACACGGCAGCGCCATCATCAGGATGCTCAGGCTGAAGACTTTCTTGCGCCCGAGTTTGTCGGCGAAATGCGCCATCAGAATCCCGCCCAGCGGCCGCGCCAGATAACCGGTGACGAAAATCCCGAAGCTTTGCAGCAACCGCAGCCACTCGGGCATTTCGGGCGGGAAGAACAACTGGCTGAGGGTCAGGGCGAAGAACACGAAAATGATGAAATCGTAGATCTCCAGCGCCCCGCCAAGGGCCGCAAGGCCGAGGGTCTTGTAGTCGGAACGGCTGAACGGTGCCGGTCGGGCTGTGGATTGGACAGTCATGGCAAAGCACTCTGGCAGGCAAAAAACCAAGGCGCTCATGGTCTACGCAAAAGCACGGATGGACAACCCGTTAGACCATAGTCCCGGTTTTGCAAAACCTGCTCACAAAGCCTTGGCAGTTGAATTACTGTTATCGCCTGTCCTGCCAGGTGAACCACCATCGGCAAGTCATGCCGAGATCCTTGCAGGCTCACGCCTACAGGGGATATGTGTTTCGTCCGCAAGACCACAATAACCATAAAAATCCGAGGTACTTCCTGTGGCCGTTGATATCGAAGATAGCCGCTCTGCGCGCTTTGCCTTGCGCTGTTCAAGCTTTGCCGAACGCTGGTTTCCCGACTCCTGGGTATTCGCCGCATTGGCGGTGATCATCGTTGCGCTCGCCACCCTGGCCATGGGCGCCAAACCCACCGATGCCGCGATGGCGTTCGGTGACGGGTTCTGGAGCCTGATTCCGTTCACCATGCAAATGGCCTTCGTGGTGATCGGCGGCTATGTGGTCGCCAGTTCCCCGCCCGCAGTGAAACTGATTGATCGTCTGGCGCGGATCCCGAAAAACGGGCGCTCCGCGGTGGCCTGGGTCGCGTTGATCTCGATGGTCGCGTCCCTGCTCAACTGGGGTCTGTCGCTGGTGTTCGGCGGCTTGCTGGTACGCGCCCTCGCCCGCCGTACCGATCTGAACATGGATTACCGTGCCGCTGGCGCCGCTGCCTATCTGGGCCTTGGCGCCGTGTGGGCCTTGGGTCTGTCATCGTCGGCCGCACAGTTACAGGCCAACCCGGCCAGCCTGCCGCCGTCGATCCTGTCGATCACCGGGGTGATCCCGTTCACCGAAACCATTTTCCTCTGGCAGTCCGGCGTGATGCTGCTGGCCCTGATCGTGGTCTCGATCATCATCGCCTACGCCACCGCACCCGGCCCCCATTCGGCACGAGACGCCAAGGCCTGCGGCATCGACCCGGCCTTCAACCTGCCACCGCTGCAACCGCGCACGCGCCCTGGCGAATGGCTGGAGCACAGTCCGCTGCTGATCATCGTGCTGGTGCTGCTGGCGGCGGGGTGGCTGTTCCACGAATTCTCGACCAAACCGGCGATTACCGCGATTTCCGGCCTCAACACCTACAACTTCCTGTTCATCATGCTCGGTGCGTTGCTGCACTGGCGTCCGCGCAGTTTCCTCGACGCCGTGGCCCGCGCCGTGCCGACCACCACCGGCGTGCTGATCCAGTTCCCGCTGTACGGCTCGATTGCCGCATTGATGACCACGGTCAAAGGCACCGACGCGCAAACCCTGGCGCATCACATTTCGACATTCTTCGTCAGCATCGCCTCCCACGACACCTATGCGCTGTTGATGGGTGTGTACTCGGCGATTCTCGGGTTCTTCATTCCGTCCGGCGGCGGCAAATGGATCATCGAGGCGCCGTACGTGATGCAGGTCGCCAATGATCTGCAATACCACCTCGGCTGGGCGGTGCAGATCTACAACGCTGCCGAAGCGCTGCCGAACCTGATCAACCCGTTCTACATGCTGCCGTTACTGGGTGTACTCGGGCTGAAGGCCCGGGATCTGATCGGCTTCTCGTTTGTGCAATTGCTGGTGCACACGCCACTGGTGTTGCTGTTGCTGTGGGCGCTGGGAACGACATTGGCGTATACGCCGCCGGTGATGCCGTAAGTCAGAAGCAACACATACCCGGTGGGAGCCAGCCAGTTGGCTCCCACATTTGTTCCGTGGCGGCATCAAGTCGTCACCCAACCGTCACATTCAATTGTTAGCGTCCGCCCGAAACATACTGAAACAATTAAGTAAAAACGGGCTGACAGATGAAAGACGAAACAGACGCCACTGACGCACCTGAATCCGACCAACCCTCCGACACCAGCCGCCGCCGCTTCCTCGGCGGGGTCGCGGTACTCGGGGTGGGCGCGACGCTCGCCGGATGCGGCAACGCCAGCGATCAGCCCGGCAAACCGGCGGAGCACCCGCTGACCCCGGCCGAGCTGGACAAGGCCCTGCGCGACCAGGTGAAAACCGTGGTGGTGATTTACGCCGAGAACCGTAGCTTCAATAACCTGTTCGGCGACTTCCCCGGTGTTGAAAAGCCGCTGTCGGCGCTCAAACCTGCCGACTATCAACAACGTGATCGCGATGGCTCGCTGCTGCAAACCTTGCCGCCCGTCTGGGGCGGCGTGCTGCAGATCGGCCCGCAAACCCTCGATGGCGTGACCTACCCCAGCGCTACCCAGTTCCAGGAAAACCTGCCCAACGCGCCGTTTGCCCTCAAAGGCCCGAATGGCGAAGACCTGCCATTCGGCCTGGTCACCCGCGACCTGTGGCACGTGTTCTATCAGAACCAGATGCAGATCAACGGTGGCAAGAACGACGGTTTCGTCGCCTGGGCCGATTCCGGTGGCCTGACCATGGGCCACTATGCACAGAGCCGTTACTCGCTGCGCCTGTGGGATGTCGCGCAGGAGTTCGTGCTGTGCGACAACTTCTTCCAGGGTGCCTTCGGTGGCTCGTTCCTCAATCACCAGTACCTGATCAGCGCCACCGCGCCGTTCTATCCGGACGCGGCCAATTCGGTGGCCAAGTCGCAGATTGCCACGCTGCAAAGCGCCGATCCCGCCGACCCGCGCCTCAAGCCGCTGGAGCAATCGCCGGCGAGCGCCATGAGCGGGCCGCCACAATTCGGCCCGAGCGCGCTGACCCCGGATGGCTTCGGCGTCAACACCCTTGCTCCGCCCTACTGGCCGACGTGGATTCGCGACCCGGAGCGCCCGGCGTATTCCAAACCGGATCTGCCCAACGTGCTGGTGCCACAGACCCACGAGCACATCGGCGACAAGCTGTCGAAGAAAAACGTCGACTGGGCGTGGTATGCCGGGGCCTGGCAGGCGACGCTGGAGCAGTACAAGGATTCCGGCGGCATTCCGAAAATCCCGAACTTCCAGTATCACCACCAGCCGTTCAACTACTTCAAGCAACAAGGTCCGGAAAACCCGCAGGAGCGCAACAAACGCCTGCGCGATGCCGGTCTGGGGGAGGAGTCGAGTACCAACAAGTTCTTCGCCGATGCCGAGGCCGGCAAGCTGCCGGCGGTCACGTTCTATAAGCCTCAAGGCAACCTGAACATGCACGCCGGTTACGCCGACGTGGCGTCCGGGGATCGGCACATCGTTCGCGCCCTGAAGGTGCTGCGCGAAAGCCCGCAGTGGAAAAACATGGTGGTGATCGTCACCGTCGATGAAAACGGCGGCTGGTGGGATCACGTCGCGCCGCCCAAGGGCGATCGTTGGGGGCCGGGGTCGCGGGTGCCGGCGCTGGTGGTGTCGCCGTTCGCCCGCAAGGGCACGGTGGATCATACGGTCTACGACACGGCGTCGATCCTGCGCCTGATTACCCGGGTGTTCCAGCTCGAAACCCTCGACGGTCTCAAGCAGCGTGACGAGGCAATGATCGCACGTGGCCAGCAACCCATGGGCGACTTGACCAACGCCCTGCACTTTCCGGCCTGAAACCCGGTCCTGCGGGCTGACGCAAAAATCCGTGAATGACGGCTTCTCTGTGCAACACGGCTGATCCAATATGAAGCGCCCCCGACTCGCGGGGGAACCCACGCTGAAAAGGATCTGAGCATGTTCAAACTCGCAGGACTTACCCCCGCCGCACTGGCTCTGGCTGCGTTCACACTGAGCGCAGCCGCCCACGCCGATGTCGATCTGAAGCTGGGCAGCACCGAACGCGTCACCCGCCTCTTTGCCTTTCCCAACAACTGCAACGTGATCTGCTTCCGCAACTGGACGCTGGAACAGACCGTCGCGCATTACCTGAGCCAAAGCGTGCAACGCGACGGCTACACCAATGCCAAGGTGCTGGTGAAGAATGATAACGGGCAGATTTACGCCGAGATCAGCGGCGTGCCCAAAGGCTACGACAAGCCGCTGTCAGCGCTGCTCGATGCCGGCGACCTGGCGTATACCGGCGCCAGCAAGCTCAATGCCGATGGCAAATGGGCGTATAGCTGGTATCTGTTCCTGCCACTGGGCATGGCCCTGGAAAACCGCAAGAGCGTCGAACTGCTGCACTTCCCGCCGGATTACTCGCTGACCCAGGCCCAGGATTATCTGCGCTCGAACACCACCGATCGCTGGGCCACGCTGCTGACCGTCAACGGCATCCCGGCTGAGCAGACGCCGGCCTATCAGACCATCATCGACATCGCCCCGATCGCCGCGCCATCGAACGCGGGCAGTGATCTGGAAGGTGTGTACGACTACTTCAAGGATTACCAGACCACCCTGGTCAAGCAGTTCAGCCAGACCGGCAACGGCACGACGCTGCCGATGGTCGCGTTCGGCGCGCCGGTGCGTAACTGGATCAAGCAGCAATATGGGCCGACGGTGAATGTGCTGGGCCTGGCGACCATCAGCCCGAGCGCTGGCGTGAAAGTCCCGGTGCTGGGGTCGAACCACCCGAGTTACATCTGGTACGCCGCCGACCCGAAAAGCTACACCGGCGACGATGCACAAGCCAAGGCTGACGCCGCAGGCCTGAAAGTCATGGGCCAGGATTTGAGCGCGGCCTGCTGGCAGGCTGGCATGGGCAGCAAACCGGGCACGGATCCTTCGACGCTGCTCAACAGCTGCACGCAAACCTGGCAAGTCACGCAGAAAGTCAAAACCTGCGAACTGTTTTACACCTCGATTCGCAACTTGAGTCAGCAAGACGCTGCCGCCAAGTGCGCCTCCACGCCAATCAAAGCGCAATTGCAGCAACTGAAGGCGCCGTTGCCCGACGCCGTGGTACCTGCACCGCACCTGTAATCGTAGAGGCTTGATTCCCGTGTCAGCCCTGGCTGACGCGGGAAAGCGTCTATATCGCCTGTCAGATCTGACAGTAGACCGGTTATACCTGTTACGCGAAGATTGGATCCAAATTGAAACACAGCAGCACTGACAGGACGTCAACCCAAGGAAGTCGCAAGCACCTTGCGACAAGGATCGTTATGAACACCCGTACCCTGGCGCACATCGCGCCACGCGATACCGAAGGCATTTATCCGTTTGCCGGCCTGCCCGTGCGCCTCGGATTTCCCTCTCGCGCCGACTTCGAAATCATTCACGACGAGTACGGCGCACCCTTGGCGGTGGCGGTGCGCCGCGAATTTCTGCACACCCGGCGGATGTGTCGGGTTTCGGGACAGCTGTTGCCTTATCGCTGCCGACAGACCCGACAGTTGCTGAACGGTATCCACCTCTACGATCCACGCTTCTGCGGATTGCTCGAACACGCCTGCGATCCCAACGTGTTTCTCGACATGAGCGAGTTATGGCTATGGGCGCTGAAAGATATCCACAGCGGCGAGCGGCTGACCATCGACTACGCCGCCACCGAAGACAAACTGCTGCGCCAGTTTGCCTGCGGTTGCGGTTCGCCACGTTGCCGTGGCTGGATCACCGGACACAACGAGCCACCGAGCCTGGAGGGCCAGCACTTTTTGCAGTGCTGGCGGCGCCAGTGCGCGCGCTGACCAGCGCTTACAACGCGCCGACCGGACGCAGGCGATACTGCGGCGGCAACTGCTCGAAACCGCTGATGGTGGTGTTCAGGCTCTTCCAGCGACCGTCCTTGATGCCGTAGATGCAACCGTGGATCGACAGGCTTTGCCCGCGATGCCAGGCGTTCTGGATGATGCTGGTGTGGGCAACGTTGGCGACTTGCTGGATGACGTTAAGCTCGCACAGGCGATCAACCTGCTCTTCTTCGGTCGGCAGTTTGGCCAGCTCTTCGCGTTTTTCGTAGTACAGATCGCGGATCGAACGCAGCCAGCCGTCGATCAGGCCGAACTGCCGGTCCTGCATCGAGGCGCGCACGCCGCCGCAACCGTAGTGGCCGGTGACGAGGATGTGTTTGACTTTAAGTACGTCGACCGCGTACTGGATCACCGACAGGCAGTTGAGGTCGGTGTGCAGCACGACGTTGGCGACGTTACGGTGCACGAACAGATCGCCCGGCAGCATGCCGACGATTTCGTTGGCCGGCACTCGCGCATCGGAACAGCCGATCCACAGGTATTCCGGCGTTTGCTGGCGCGCCAGCTTGGCGAAGAAATCCGGGTCTTCCTTGGTGATCGCGTCAGCCCAACGCTCGTTGTTATCAATCAGGTCTTGTAAGTCGTGCATGCTGTAAGGCCTCAAGAAAGATGCGCAGGTATGACAGACGCCCACCCGTCGGGGTCACGAGAAGATCGCAAGTGTTTTCGTTGGAATTCTCGTGGATGCGGTGAGTCCACCTAGTAAGGCCCACAGTATGAGGATTTGCCATGACTGATTCACGACGCCCCTACGATGCGGTGCAACCGGAGCCCATCGATGATAACGAAGACCGCATGGGCTCGGTGCACGAGCTGGATTTCGATGAGGACGAACCCAGTGCGAAGATCGGTGACGAGATTCCTGAGCGTGAACGCGAGCACCTGATGCCCGACGAGCGGGTGCGTGAAGCCGGGCTCACCGGCGCATCGACCGCTGACCATGAACCAACCGACGATGATTTGAGCCCGGAAAAGCTGATTCGTGAAGACGGTGCACGAGATGCCGAAGAGGCTGGCGAAGGCAATCCGGCGGATTGGGATTTGAGCCTGGTCGATGAAGATGACATCGGCGGTGGTAATGGGCTGGATGAGGCGGAACTGGCGCGGCGCGATCCATTGGATGGCAATCGCTGATTTTTGTTGCCCGTCACACCGCTACGCCCGCAAACCGGTTCCCACAGCTTTTTGGGTTGGTCACACTGTGTGTGTGTGTGTGCACGAACCGATCCAGTGTGGGAGCCAGCCTGCTGGCGATGCTTTTAAGCTGAATCAGTCAACCAGGGTGCAGGCCATGACCACCGCGTCTTCACGCCCCCCCACCGCCGGATAATAATCGCGCCGCCGGCCAATCTCGTTGAAGCCATACCGCTCATACAGCTTGAAAGCTGCGGTGTTGCTGTCGCGCACTTCCAGGAAGCACTCGCGTGCCTCTGCAGCATATGCCCGCGACATCAGATGCTCGAGCAGCGTCAGCCCCAGCCCACGCCCCTGATTCTCCGGTTTGACCGTGATGTTAAGCAGATGCGCCTCATCCAGAATGATCTGCACCACGCCATGACCGACCTGCTGCTGACCTTCGAACATCAGCCAGATCTGGTACTTGCCCAGCCCGTCGAGAAAAATCCCCCGCGTCCACGGGTGGCTGTAGGCAGCGAACTCAATCTTCAGTACGGCGTCCAGATCCGCTTCGGTCATCGGGCGGAACGTTACAGCGTCACTCATTCGATTCTTTCCAGCGCGCCATCAGCCGACGCATCGCTTGCCACACAGCGGCCTTGCGCTGTGGCTCTTCCATTAACAATTCCAGACCGGGAATCGCCCAGGCCGAGCCCAGGCCTTCGATCTGCAATTCACGATTGAACGCTTCAGCATCCGCTTCACCGGCAAACCTTACCGCCGGCAAGCCGATCAGCCACAGGCAGGCGCACGGCGCCGCTTCCATTTGCACCGACAGAAAGCCCTGAACGAAGTCGCGCGCCGCTTCCGGGCCCTGATCCAGCGTGCCCCGGTTCAACCACGGCCAACGCACCGGCTCGCCAACGATCTGCGGCGCGTCCGGCAGACCGGCGGCGCGCAGCATGTCTTTGAGCAGCAGATAGGCCGGATCGCGGCTTTGGAAGGCTTCGCCTGTGGGTAACTCCACCAGCAGCAGGCAGCGCCCGGCGCGCAGTAATTGCAGGGCGAAGCGCGGTGGGGGCACGGGTGCCTGTTTGGCGACCACCGGCGTGTCGTCGACCTCTTCCACCGGTTTGGCGCCATTGCGCGTACTGGCGAGCGAGGGGCGCGGCACTTCGATTTTCGGCCGCTCGACCGGACGGGCGGCCGGTTGCACCGCTGCTTCGGCCTGCACAACCGGCATCACCACGACCTCCGGCTCAGGCTCGGGCATGTCCAGCAGCTCGGGCCGCGACGGGGCGGCGAAAGGCAATTCGGTGCGCGGCAGCCAGTTGACCACCTGCATGGCGTTCAAATAGGCGCGGCGGCGGGACTCGATAAGCAAAGGTCGGCCACTTGTGGATAACTGAAAGTGCGCTGATTCTACCGCCCTTCGCTCAAGATCGCTTGCTGTTGATCGATAGCCTTGAGCAAAGCTCTCTACCCTGAAAATTCGACAGCCCGTCCCGAGAGTGAATCGCATCGTCGCTGATGCAGTACAATCGCGGCTTTTAATCGCCAACCAGCCGGCCATTCCGATGATCGAACCCAAGCGCGTCTTGCGCGCCCTCGCTGAACACTGGGCACTTCTGGAGCCACTGTGCGAGCACTTCGACCAGGGCACCCTGAGCCTCAACGAACTGCGCACGCAACTGGCCGCCCAACAACTGGACAGCACGCCGCAGGACATCACCAGCCTGCTCGACGTGTGGATTCGCCTCGACATTCTGGTGCCCGTGGCGAAAAGCCCGAACCGTTTCGAACTTAACGCGCAGATCCACGACTTCCTCGCCTACCTGCGCCGTGAACACCGGCTGGGCCTGTGCCTGGAGATCGAAGCCTACCTGCGTCACCTCGAACGTCTGGCCGGCTACATTCAGGATGCGTTCGACGTCCGCGACGGCAACGACCTCGCCCGCCAGCTGCGCCTGCTCGACATGCGCGTGCGTGACGTGCTGAAAAAGCTCGATAACGACGAGCAGGCGCTGGTGGCCGTGGCCGAACGCGCCAAGACCAGCGATCGGCAGATCCCGCTGCGTCAGCGTTACGCCGAAGTACTGGCGACCTGGGACGAATACGTCGAGCCGATGATTGATCTGGTGAACGCCGACGGCGCTTTCGAGCAAGGTGTGCGCAAAGTCGAAACCGTGCTGCTGAAGATGCTCAGCGAACAGCAGCGCCTCGGCCATCTGGTCGATGACGACATGCTGCTGCGCACCCACGCGCGCATCCTCGAAATGCAGACCAGCGCCCAGCTGACCCTGCGCCACGCCCGTGAACTGCTGCTGCCACTGCGCGAAGAAGCGCGCCGGCACAACGCCGTGACCCGTGGCGCGGCACTGGCACTGGCGGCGATCCGCCGTAAAGGCATCGACGCCGTGCCGCAAGCGGCGATGCCGCTGTTCACCCGCCCGCAAAGCACCTTCCTCGGCAGTGCCAGTCAGGTCGAAGCCTACGTCTACGCCCTGGCGCGTTTCGAGCCGAAACCGGCGCGCTTCCCCAAGGCACACAAGACGCAGAAAGCCGGCGATGCCCCACGTGCACCGCGCACCGTGCGCGAGATGGTCGAGCGTTGCGAAGAGTCCCTGCCGATGCCGGATCTGATGACCTGGCTGCTGGAGCAGGAACCGGACGGTGCCACCGACGAATTGCTCTACTGGTTCTCGCGCCTGTCGCGGGAAAAACGCTTCAAGCGCGAGCGTCTGGAACGCCGCGAATATCACACTCACGAGCACCAGGTCAGCCTGCGCTCCTTCGCCCTGCTCTCGGCCAGCGACACCGCCGCCGAGAATTCCGCGAGCACATCCAATGCATCTTGATCTTTCCGAACTGTCGCAACTCGCGCCGATCTTCCGCGAGCTGTTCAAGGGTTACCACGTCAGCCGCCGCGACCCGGAGCTGTACGCGCAACTGTCGAACTTCCAGGACCAGTACCGCACGCTGTTCAAAGCGCTGGGCTTTGAACTGGTCTGCGACACCCGTGGTTTCTACTACTTTGTGCCGGACATGGCGGCAGCGGCGGTGAACAAGACGGCTCAGCGTCTGGCGCTGTTCACCTTCATCCTCGTCGAGCACCTGGCCGATCAGGGCCGCGACCCGATCGCCGTGCTCGACGGCGGCAGCCTCGGGCGTGAAGAACTGCCATCGCTGCTGGATAAATACCGCGACCTGTTCATTCAGGCCGAAGTGCAGACCGTCGAAGAGCTCGAAGAAAAAATCATGCGCCGCATGACCCAGCTCGGTTTCGCCGGCGAAGAAAACGGCGTGTACCGTTTCCTGCCGCCGATGCACCGTTTCCTCGATGTGTGCCTGTCGGTGCAACAAGACCGCGATCTGGCGGCCAGCGTGCACAGCGTTCTGCCGCTGCCGGCACCGGTGCTGATCGACGAAGCCGCCGAAGCGAAATTCCTCGAGACTGACGATCCACTGGATCTGTCCGAATTTGACGAAGAAAGCGAAGAAGACGCACTGGCTAGAGCCATTGCCGAAGAACAGGAGTCCGACGCATGAGCCAGGAACGCTACGGCATCCGCCGCTTTGCCCTTTTGAACACCGCCGGTTACAGCCTCGGCCTGTTCCCGCTGGAAGAACCGCTGTCGGTCTACGGTGCGAACAACCTCGGTAAATCGGCGTCGATCAACGCCCTGCAATTCCCGATTCTGGCGCGCATGTCGGACATGAGTTTCGGCAAGTACAGCCTGGAACAATCGCGGCGTTTCTACTTCGCCTCCGACACCAGCTACATCCTCGTCGAAGTGAACCTGCCGCACGGCCCACACGTGATCGGCGTGGTCGGTCGCGGCCCGGGCGGTGGCTTCGGTCACCAGTTCTTTGCCTACGCCGGCAAGCTCGACCTGGCGCATTACCAGAAGAACGACACCTGCCTGCGCCAGAAAGAACTGTTCAGCAACCTTGAGAAAGAAGGCCTGAAAGCCTACGAACTCAAGCCTGATGAACTGCGTCGCTTGCTGGTTGGCGGGCATACTTCGATCCCGCTGGACCTGACCCTGATCCCGCTGCGCTCCACCAGCGAGCAGAGCCTGAAGACCTTCCGAGCGCTGTTCATCAACCTGCTGCACATGCGCGAAATCACCGCAGCCAAGTTGAAGCAGCTGTTCCTCGATGCCTTCGAGCACAGCCTGCGCTCCGGCAGCGTCGACTACATTGCCGCGTGTGAAGAAGCCTTCCGCGATGTGCGCCGCATGGAGCAGGACTACAACTCGCTGGTCGCCGCCGGCCCATTGGTCGAAGCCTTGGCCAACGGCGTGAAACAACGTGACGTGCTGCGCGGCAAACTGCATCGCCTGTCGCCGCTGCTCGACTCGTTGCTCGGCACTTGGTCGGACTACGCCAATGCGCGCAAGGAAGAGCTGACGATTCAGGCCGAACACTACCGTCGCGAGCAGGACGATCTGCAAAACGACCAACGTGGCGGCACGCAGGAGCTGATGCGCCTGGAACGGGAAATCTCCGGCATCCAGCGCTGGCTCGGCGAGTTGTCGGTGCTGAAGAACCGCTTCGCGCTGGTCGATGACGTCAAAGTCCTGGAGCAACAATTGCTCGCGGCCAAGGACGCTCACGACGAACTGGCCGGTGCGCTGGCGCAGTCCCGTCAGTTCAGCGCCGAGGATCTGGAAGAGCGTCTGCGCGATCTGGAAAAACGCCTGAAGTCGGTGAAGCAGCAACTCGATCACGCCGACAACAACAGTTACGCCCGCCTGCGCGAAGAGTTCTCGCAGCAGGACGTCGAGCGCTTGATGCGCCTGTTCAACAGCGCGCTGTTCAGCCTGCCGCTGGGCGAACACGGCATCACTCTCGACGAGGATGGCGAGTGGGTGAAATCGGTTGAGCTGATTCTTGATGGTTTCAAGGGCGAGCGTTTCGAAGTACCGGGCCTGTCGATCGACATCTCGCACATCGAGCCGCCGGCCCTGCAAGCACTGGCCGACCGTGCCGCGCTGCGCGACCAGAAAGAGCGTCTGGAAAAAGAGCTCAAGCAACTCAAGACTCAACAAGCTGTAGCCTCCGACCGCGCCGCGAGCAAGACCCAGACCGAAGCGCTGTACCAGCAAGTGCTCGACGCGCAGAAGGCCCTGGAAGACTTCCGTCGCACCCAGACCCTGAGCGCCGAAGAAGGCGACAAACTCGAGCAACTGGCGCAGATGGAAGCCGCGCAGGACGAACTCAAGCGCTCCAGCGATGCGTTCACCGAGCGCGTCCAGCAACTGTCGGCCAAGCTGCAACTGGTCGGCCGGCAGATCGCCGACATGGAAGCCAAGCAGCGCACCCTCGACGACGCGCTGCGCCGTCGTCAGTTGCTGCCGGCAGATCTGCCGTTCGGCACGCCGTTCATGGATCCGGTCGACGACTCGATGGACAACCTGCTGCCGCTGCTCAACGATTATCAGGACAGTTGGCAGGGCCTGCTGCGCGCCGACGGTCAGATCGAAGCGCTGTACGCGCAGGTACGCCTGAAAGGCGTGGCCAAGTTCGACAGCGAAGACGACATGGAGCGCCGTCTGTCGCTGCTGATCAACGCTTACGCGCACCGTACCGATGAAGCCCTGACGCTGGGCAAGGCCCGTCGCGCGGCGGTCACCGACATCGCCCGGACCCTGCGCAACATCCGCAGCGACTACGACAGCCTCGAGCATCAACTGGCGCTGTTCAACCGCGAGATCAACAAGCGTCAGGTGTCCAACCTGCAGAGCTTCCGCATCGTCCTCGCGCCGAACAAGGAAGCGCTCAAGCACATCGACCAGATCATCCACAGCGCCGGCCAGTACGAAGAAGGCGAAACCCTGTCGGTGTTCGACCTGAGCCAGAGCGCCGAGCAGGACAACAAGAACGAAGAAGCCAAGGAATACCTGGCGCGGCTGGTGGCGGCGAACCACAACCAGCTCGGTCTCAAGGACTTGTTCGAACTGGCGTTCGAGATCACCAAGGTCAACGGTCAGCCGGTGATCCACACCGACATCGACGGCGCGGCGTCCAACGGTACGACCATGACCATCAAGGCGTTGACCAACATGTACTTGTTGCTGCACTTGATGGACCGTGACCTCGCCGGTCGCGTGCGTCTGCCGTACTACCTCGACGAGGCGGCGGACATCGACGAGAAGAACCAGGCTGCCCTGCTGGAAACCAGCCTGCAGCTGGGCTTCGTGCCGATTCTGGCGAGTGTGAAACCGCAGGTTTGCGCCAGTGTCGCCATCGACCTGGAAGGCGGCAGCGGTCCGGCGGGCATCTACATCGACGAGGCGGACTGGAAGTATATCCGTCGTCATGATGTGGTGAAGGCGCCGCTGAACGTTGAAGCAGATGAACCGGAGCTGGATGCGGTTTGATCGGCGTTAACTGACGGCAATAAAAAGGGCCGCGATCCCATCGGATCGCGGCCCTTTTTTATGGCCTGGGGTTTGTGCTGATTTTCAGGGCCTCATCGCTGGCAAGCCAGCTCCCACAGGTTTTTTGTCATGTACAAATTGTGAGTACACCGCCGACCACTGTGGAAGCTGGCTTGCCAGCGATGGCGTACTTCCAGACGCCTGATGAGCTTGAGGTTACTTACCGAGCGAAATCTTTGGCGCCCACGTCAGCCACTCATCCTCGAACTTGTCGAACAGCGGGAACGTCTGCTCAGCCCGCGCCGGATTGCCCATGCGTTCACCGTCCGGCGTAGCGAAAGCAATCCCACCCTGAATCGCCGTCTCCAGCGATTCCGTTCGCACCGTCAGCCCGTTGAACAAGCCGATATCAAAACCGACACCACTGGAGTTCCAGAACCGGCTACCGCTACGTACCAACGGCGCGTATTTTGGCTCGATCAGAATATGCACCAACACTCGATCAGCGGTCTGCCCCAGTTCATAACCGGTGACTTTACCCACGGTAATTTCACGGTAAGTCACCGGCACCCCCGGTTTCAGCGAACCACGACGGGCCGCACTCAAGACCAGACTCAGACCCGCCTCTTGCTTGGTCACTTCCGGCGCATTGGCCAAGGCAACAAAGTTCTTCTGCGGGCCGAGGTTCTTCGCCGCCGGCTGCACTTCGATGTATTGCCCAGTGACCAGGGTTTCCAGATTCTGGGTCTTGATCAGACCCAACTCCGGTTTGACCACCCAGAACTGACTGCCCACCCGGGCAATCTTCTCCGGCACTTCAGTGATGCGCGCGGTGAGGATGACCGACTGCAGGTCGTCGGTCAGATCAACGCTTTCGATCTTGCCGACATCCAGCCCCTTGAAGCGAACCGGGGTGCCGCTGCGCAAACCATCGGCGCGATCAACCTTGATCGTCACCACCGCGCCTTTCTGATTGGCTTCGTCATGATTGGCGAACAGACGGAAGCGCGGAATGCGCTTCTGCAACGGCGCTTTGGCTTGCGGCGTTTCGAAAGCAATACCGCCGGCCATCAGGGTCTGCAGCGACTCACTCTTCACCTGAATCCCGCCTGTCAGACCACCGGTCAGGGTGATACCGCTGACATTCCAGAAGCGGGTCGATGCGTTGACCAGGTTTTCGTACTCCTTCTCGATGTGCACACCGATGACCAGTTGCTTGCGGGTCTTGGAGAACTGATAGCTCTGCACCGACCCGACCTTGACCTGTTTGTACAGAATCGGGCTGCCGACATCGATGGAACCGAGGACGTCAGTGAACAGCACCAGGTGCAGCCCCGGCGAACGCAGATCCAGCGGCGGCGCTTTGGGGCGTGCCTCGAATTCACGTTTCGGTGCAGCCCCTTTATCACCCGGACGCACGGCGATGTAGTTGCCTTTCACCAACGCTTCCAGGCCGGTGATACCGGCCAGGGAAATCGATGGTTTAACTACCCAGAATTGCGTGCCGTCGACCAGATAATCCTCAGCCAGAGGATCAAGCGTCAGCTCGGCGGTGGCGCTGTTCAGATCCGGATCAACTTTCAACGCTTTCAGGTTGCCGACCTGAATGCCCTTGTACATCACCGGCGTTCGACCGGCCTGCAGGCCTTCGAAGTCACTGAGTTTGACCTTGACCCGAATGCCGGCAGCGGCGGCGTCGAAGTCTTCGTACAGACGGAACGGCAGACTCGGGTCAGTCGGCGGACTGTCCTTGCGATTCTCCGGTGTGGCGAAAGCGATACCACCGGCGACGATGCTCGCCAGGGATTCGCTGCGCACTTTCACGCCGGACAGGTTGGCGTCGATGCTGATGCCGCTGGCGTTCCAGAACCGCGTGTGTTTGCGCACCAGTTTGGCGTAGGTTGGCTCGATGAAGACTTTGAGTTCAACGGTGCTCTGGTCTTCTGACAGCACGTAGCTTTTGATCTGACCGACCTTGATCTGCTTGTAGAACACCGGACTGCCGCGGTTCAGCGAACCGAGGCGATCGGCCTTGATGGTCAGGTGCAGGCCGGGCTTGGAGTCCGACAGCGGCGGCTCTTCGGCCAGGGCCTTGAACTTGCGGGCGGGCTCGCCTTCACCGGGACTGATCGCGACGTAATTCCCGGACACCAGGGTTTCCAGGCCGGTGATACCGGCCAGGGTCACACTCGGTTTCACCAGCCAGAAGCGCGTGCTGGTCTTGAGGTATTGCTCGACGTCCTTGTTCATCTCGACGGTGGCGATCACGCCCTTGGAGTTGCCTTCGTCATCGAGTTTGAGCGCCTTGACCTTACCGACCGACATGCCCTTGTACATGACCTCGGTCTTGTTGGCCTGAATGCCTTCGCCGCTTTCGAAGCGAACCTGGATTTCAACACCGGTTTCCGTATAGGCACGCCAGCCAAGCCAGCCTCCGATGATCAACGCGATCAAGGGCAACACCCAAATGGCGGACCAGTTCGAGGCCGGTCGGGTTTTCGCTACAGGCAAATCAGTCATGGTCGTCGTCCGACTCCGTGTTATCCCAAATCAGTCGGGGATCGAAAGTTACTGCGGCGAGCATCGTCAGTATCACCACACTGGCGAAGGCGATGGCGCCAAGGTTGGCTTCGACACTGGCAAGCCGGCCGAAGTTGACGACCGCCACCAGAATGGCGATCACAAAAATATCGAGCATCGACCAGCGACCGATGAACTCGATGAAGCGGTACATCCAGATACGTTGCCGTGCGGACAATGGCTGACGTCGTTGCACCGAAAACAGCAGCAAGGCGATGCCCACCAGCTTGAAGGTCGGCACCAGAATACTGGCGATGAATACCACGGCGGCAATCGGGATCATGCCGTGCTGCACCAACTGGATCACGCCGGACATGATCGTGCTCGGATCACCCTGCCCCAAAGAACTGACAGTCATGATGGGCAGCACGTTGGCCGGAATGTAGATAATCGCCGCTGTAATCAACAGCGCCCAGGTCCGAGCCAGGCTATTGGGACGGCGAGCGTGGACCAGCGCGCCGCAGCGAGTGCAGCTTTGCTCATCGGTGTCCGCTTCCTGCCTGTTCAATTCGTGGCATTCGGTACAAATCAGAATGCCCGCATCAATCGCCCGCATGAGCATCCTCTCCTGATAACGCCTGCCAGATCTGATGCGGTGACATCACCACTTCCAGCCAGACCTGAACCAACAACAATCCAATGAAACACACCAGGCCCAGGCCAACGGTGATCGCGGCCATGTCCGCCAGTTTGACGATCGCCACCAGAACGCCCATGAGGTAAACCTCGAGCATTCCCCAGTCTTTGAGGTGGTGGTAAATGCGGTACAGCAACAAGCCGTAGCTGCGACCGGCATCGAAGCGAATCGTCAGCAACACGAACAACTGGCACAGCAACTTGAGCAACGGTATGGCCATGCTGCACAGGAAGACGACGATTGAAACGCCCTGCATGTCGGTGTTGAACAGACCGAGCACGCCACTCCAGACCGTATCCTGCGAAGATTGCCCGAGGATATTGAGTTGCATGATGGGCAAAAAGTTTGCCGGGATGTACAACAGCAATGCCGCGATCACCAAGGCAAGGCTGCGCTGCACCACGTTATGGCGATGGGCATACAGTTCGTAACCGCAGCGCGGGCAGATGGCTTTTTCGCCGTGAGCAAGTTGTGGCTTGCGCATCAGCAGGTCGCACTCGTGACAGGCCACCAGGTCTTCCAGCGGTAATTCTGACAGCCCGCGGGCGTCAACCGACTCTGACATACAGGCTCTGGCTCCGAAAAAGATGGGGCTATTCTAGTGTTCTGATTCGAAAATAACTGTGCAAATTTGTTCGCTGACTAAGCAATAATTTTTCTACGGGCAAAACAAAACCCCAACTGCTTTCGCAATTGGGGTTTCGGAATTTAATCTTGACGATGACCTACTCTCACATGGGGAAACCCCACACTACCATCGGCGATGCATCGTTTCACTTCTGAGTTCGGGATGGGATCAGGTGGTTCCAACGCTCTATGGTCGTCAAGAAATTCGGGTACTGACTCGTGACCATTTGGCCTCGCTTCAGCAAATCGGGTATGTGATACAGGTGTCTTGTGAGTTGCGCGAACTTTCGGTTCGTTTCGTCTTCACACACCGCAATCTGGTCTCTTCGACGCAAATTGCTTGGGTGTTATATGGTCAAGCCTCACGGGCAATTAGTATTGGTTAGCTCAACGCCTCACAGCGCTTACACACCCAACCTATCAACGTCGTAGTCTTCGACGGCCCTTCAGGGAACTCAAGGTTCCAGTGAGATCTCATCTTGAGGCAAGTTTCCCGCTTAGATGCTTTCAGCGGTTATCTTTCCCGAACATAGCTACCCGGCAATGCCACTGGCGTGACAACCGGAACACCAGAGGTTCGTCCACTCCGGTCCTCTCGTACTAGGAGCAGCCCCTCTCAAATCTCAAACGTCCACGGCAGATAGGGACCGAACTGTCTCACGACGTTCTAAACCCAGCTCGCGTACCACTTTAAATGGCGAACAGCCATACCCTTGGGACCGGCTTCAGCCCCAGGATGTGATGAGCCGACATCGAGGTGCCAAACACCGCCGTCGATATGAACTCTTGGGCGGTATCAGCCTGTTATCCCCGGAGTACCTTTTATCCGTTGAGCGATGGCCCTTCCATACAGAACCACCGGATCACTAAGACCTACTTTCGTACCTGCTCGA
>NZ_CP077087.1:6240000-6418895 GCF_014268495.2 Pseudomonas monsensis
TTCGCCGTGAACGTACCGGCGGTGCTGTGCAGGCGCCCCGGCTCGACGTCACGCACCAGCGTGGAGAAATGAAATTCGACGCCGAGGTCGCGGCGCAGGTAGTCGATCAGCGCCGGGATCGCTTCACGCGAGTACAGCTGTTGATCGTCCATGCCGTGCAACGCCGCGCGGTGGTGGCTGAACTGACCGTGGTACAGATCACGCAGGGCAGCACCGCGCAATAGCGCGATGTTGTAACCGTGTTCCACGGCGCGGCCGTTGCAAAAGGCTTCGAGCAGGTGTTCTTCAGCTTCGGTGCGGGCGAACAGGTACGAGCCGTTACGCTTGATCTGCAGATCGGCGAGTTGCGCCCAGTCACCCCAGATGTCGCGGCTGGCCTTGGCCAGTTCGAGCATCGGGCCGGGTGGCTGGCCGGTGACCAGCGCCTGGCCGAAGTTGCGCACCGAGGCGCCGAGAGGCGTGGCGGTGCGTTCGAAAACGCTGACCTTGAGCCCGCGCTTGGCGGCGGCATAGGCGTGAGACAGGCCGAGGATGCCGGCGCCTGCGATGAGCAGGTCTTTGTGTTGGGTCATTTAGAGGTGCTCTGAATGAGAGACCGCTTTCGCTGGCAAGCCAGCTCCCACAGGTTTAGAGGTGTTCAAAAATCTGTATCCACCCCGGAATACTGTGGGAGCTGGCTGGCCAGCGATGGGGCCCTGTCAGTCGATAAAGATCTTACTTGGCGACGACTTTCTCGGACTTGCCGTCATAACGCTTGCGCCACTCGGTCAGGATCTCGTCGCGGTTCTTCGAGGCCCAGGCAAAGTCGTTCTTGATCAGGCGCTGCTCGTAGTCGGCCGGCAGTTCGGTTTGCGGCTTGGCGATACCCGGCTGAGCAAGAACAGCGAAGTTCTCTTTGTACAGGTCCATCGCCTCGGCGCTGGCAGAGAAGTCCGCGAGTTTTTTCGCTGCTTCTTCATGTGGCGTGCCTTTGATCACGGCAGTGGCTTCGATCTCCCAGCCCAGGCCTTCCTTCGGCAGGATGATGTCCAGCGGCGCGCCCTGGCGTTTCAGCTGAACGGCCGGGTATTCAAAGGAAATGCCAATCGGGAACTCACCCGCCGCCGCCAGTTTGCAAGGCTTGGAACCGGAGTGAACGTACTGGCCGATGTTCTGGTGCAGACCGTCCATGTAGGCCCAGCCCTGCTTCTCGCCGAAGGTTTGCAGCCAGGCGCTGACGTCGAGGAAACCGGTGCCGGACGACGCCGGGTTCGGCATGACGATCTTGCCCTTGTACTCAGGCTTGGTCAGGTCTTGCCAGCTCACTGGCTTGGTCAGGCCCTGCTTCTCGGCCTCGACGGTGTTGAAGCAAATGGTCGCGGCCCAGACGTCCATGCCGACCCAGGCTGGCGGGTTGGCGGCGTCGCGGTAGTTCGCGCCGATCTTGCCCAGATCCTTCGGCGCGTAGCTTTGCAACATGCCTTGCTGATCGAGAATCGCCAGGCTCGAAGCGGCCAGGCCCCACACCGCGTCAGCCTGCGGACGGGCCTTTTCGGCGAGCAGTTTGGCGGTGATGATCCCGGTGGAGTCACGCACCCACTTGATCTCGACGTCCGGGTTGGCCTTTTCGAACGCTTCTTTGTAGGACTTCAGTTGCTCGGCTTCGAGGGCGGTGTACACCGTCAACTCGGTTTTTGCCGCAAAGGCATTCAGGCTGAAAGTAGCGAGCACAGCAGCGGCCAGGGCCATAGGCTTGAACATGATCGTTTTCCTGTAGGTGAGTTGAGGTTTGCAGGTTTGAATCAGTGACCCGGCGCGGTTTGCCGCCAGGCCTGGGAACGGCGCAGCAAGCCGCGCGAAGCCCACGCCAGCAGCAAGGACACGCCTGCCGAGGTGAACAGAATCAGGGTCGACATCGCCGCCGCGCCGCCGACGTTGCCGGCGTCATCCATGTTCAGCACCGCCACCGCCGCGAGGATGGTGTCGGGGCTGTAGAGGAAGATCGCCGCCGACACGGTGGTCATCGCCGAAACGAACAGGTAGCGCACGATGTCCAGCAGCGCCGGCAGGCAGATCGGCACGGTGACGCGCAGGTAGTGGCGGTACAGCGGCGCCTTGAGCGACAGCGCAGCGGCTTCGAACTCGGCGTCGAGCTGGCGCAGCGCGGTGGTCGCGGTCATTTGTGCGGTGGTCAGGTAGTGCGCAATGGTGCAGACGATCAGCAGGGTCATCGTCCCGTACAGCACGTGCAGCGGGTTGCCGGTGAGGTTGAAGAAGAAGACGTAACCCAGGCCAAGCACCAGCCCCGGCACCGCCATCGGGATGAAACTGAGCATGCGCAACGCCAGGTTGAGGCCGCGCTGGGTGCGGGTTTTCTCCATCAGGTAAGCGCCGGTGAAGATCAGCACACTGCCGATCAGCGCCGTACCCAGCGCCATCTTCAAACTGTTGCCGTAGGCCAGCCAGCCACCGCCGGCGGTTTCGTTGAACTGATAGTGGTTGAGCGACAGCGACAGGTTGTACGGCCAGAACTTCACCAGCGAGGAAAACACCGCCATGCCGAACACCAGAATCAACGCGGCGCTGATCAGCAAAACAATCGCCAGATAGCAGCTATCGCGCAGTTTCGAAGGCACCGGTTTGAACACTTGCGCACGGCCACTCATTGAATCGCCATGACGGCGGCGCAGCCAGGCATCCACACCAAAGCTGAACAGCGCCGGCAGCAACAGCACCATGCCGATCAACGCGCCGCGACCGAATTGCTGTTGGCCGACCACCGCTTTATAGGCTTCCAGCGCCAGCACTTGATAGTCGCCACCGACTACCACCGGCCCCCCGAAATCGGTGATGGTCAGGGTGAACACCAGACAGAATGCGGCGAACACTGCCTGCCGGGTCGCCGGCCAGGTGATGCTGCGAAAAGCCTTGGCCGGACTGGCGCCCATGCTCGACGCCGCATCAAACAGGCGCGCATCGGCCAGCGACAATGCCGAGAGCAGAATCATCAGCGCATGGGGGAAGGTGTAAATCACCTCACCCAGCACAATCCCCCAGAAACCGTAGATGTTGTCCGAGAGCAGCCCGCGCAACATGCCCTGGTTGCCGAACAGATAGACCAGCGCGATCCCCGGCAGCATCGACGGTGCCATCAATGGCAGCAGGGAAATCCCGCGCCAGATGCCCTTGGCCGGAATCAGCGTGCGTTGCAGGGCGTAGGCAAACAGGTAGGCCAGCGGTACGACAATGGCCGCGACGCTGAGGGAAACTTTCAGGCTGTTGCCGAGCAGCCAGTGGAAATTGGCGCTGGTCACCAGCTCCTGCGCGGCGAGCCAGCCACCGCCCTGCCCGGCCTCGCTGCTGAAGCCGCGCCAGAAGATCGCCAGCAAGGGCAGCAGCACCGCAACACCGAGCAGCAACAACAGCAGGAGTTTGCCGCCGAGGACAAAGATCCGGTCACCGACCTCGGCACCGGACACTCGCCGCGCCTGCTTGTGCGGTAGCGGCAGTGCGATGTTCGCGCTCATCAGGCAAACACCTGCAGGCTGCGCGGCGGCAAGGCGACCATGATCTGCTGGGCGCCGAGGCGCGGCATGGCTTCCGGCGCCAGTTCGGCAAGCAACGGATGCCCCGGCAATTGGTCGAGTTCGAAGCTCATGCGGCAGCGGTTGCCGAGGAACGTGATCTCGCGCACCTTGGCCGGAAACAGGTTTTCTTCGTGCACCACGGGATTGACGTTGATCGCTTCCGGACGGCAGAACAGTCGCCCCGAAGCGCCGCTCACGCTGCCATCAGCCAGACGCACATCCATCCCGCCAACACGGGCGTGACTGGCGCTGCTGCGCTGGAACGGCAGCCAGTTGCCCTGACCGACAAACTCGGCCACGAATGGTGTGGCCGGGCGGTTGTAGATTTCCTGCGGGGTGGCGTACTGCTCGACACGGCCGTTGTTCATCACAGCGATGCGATCGGCCATCAGCATGGCTTCGTCCTGATTGTGGGTGACCATCAGGGTGGTGATGCCGAGGTTGCGCTGCAGCTGGCGCAGTTCGGTGCACAGATGCTCGCGCACCCGGGCGTCCAGCGCCGACATCGGTTCATCGAGCAACAGCAGCGACGGCGCCGGGGCCAGGGCACGCGCCAGCGCGACTCGCTGTTGCTGGCCGCCGGACAACTGGCCCGGGTACTTTTTCTCACTGCCGGTGAGGCCGACCAGCTCCAGCATCTGCCCGACGCGGCGACGGACCTCGTCGCGACCACTGCCGGCGAGGCCGTAGGCAATGTTCGCTTCGACCGTCAGATTGGGGAACAGCGCGTAGGACTGGAACAGAATCCCGTAGTCGCGGGCTTGTGGGGCGAGGTGCGAAACGTCGCGGTCACCGAGGTACAACTCGCCGCTGTCCTGTTTCTCCAGCCCGGCGATGCAGCGCAGCAGCGTGGTCTTGCCACAGCCGGAGGGGCCGAGCAGACACACCAGCTCACCGGCGGCGACATCGAGGGAGACGTTATCCAGCGCGGTAAACGCGCCGAAGCGCTTCTGCACGCCGCGCACTTTCATCGGCGCACCGGGATTGGTCAGGGCAGTTGCGATTGCAGGATTCATGGACAGACCTCATCAAGCTGATGGGGCCAATCCTAGAGTTGTAATGCGTCCGTCATGTGGCAGTGAGGCAAAAACTGGTGATAGTGGTATTCGGGGATTTGGGTTCAGATTCTGTGTCGAATGAGCTGACGCCTTCGCGAGCAGGCTCGCTCCCACAGGGGGAACGCATTCCAATGTGGGAGCGAGCTTGCTCGCGAAGAGGCCCAGACATTCACCACAGAATTCAGGCGGGCAACAGCTCTTGGCGCAGCAAAGTATGCCCGGCCAACCGCACTCAGCGGCACATGCAGATGCGCCGCTGAGCGTTGATCACTCGGTCGGCACTAACCGGTCCAGCACGCGATTGACCGCCAGTTCTGCCAGCATCACCACTTGGGCGATGCCTTGCAGGGTTTTGCGGTTCGAGCCTTCAACCATTGCTGCGTGGTTGTGGAGCATGACGGTGGCGGAACCGAGCGTTTCACTGGCGTCGGCCAGCAGGGATTCGGTGTCAGCCTCAGGGTGTGCCATGTAGAGCGTGTTGGGGGTGTAGGGCGTGGCCATGATGGCGGCGCTCGGTGGGCAGAGATAGTGGTCGAGGGCGCGCTCGGCGGCTTTATGGAATTTCTTTGAATCGGGCGATTCGTAGGGGGATGCCGGGTCTGTGACCGGCGGGTTTGGCGTTGGTTTAATCATCTTCAGGTTCCGAAATAAAGCTGGAACCGCTTCTCTGCTAAAAGAAGGGGTGGCAGCTGAACGCAGGTTAGCAGACCGGGGAACCTAAGGAAGCCGGCGCGCCGAAGCGCCCTGCGCACAGCCGCCATCGATGCAGGCACAGAGCCTGACTGATGATGTGTGTGCACCCTTAGATTAACCACGAGCTGCTAAACCCGATCACTGGGAATCAGTGACCCGATCAAGTTACGCAGCCCGCCCAAGGCGCACAAGCCGGCGGATTCTGGTGCATGCGTAGGCAGCGGCGCAAGGATTTGTAGGCTGCCGGGCGTAACACCGAGTGTCTTTAAACACCTGCACTGGAATGGGTTTAGTGCCCTACAGAGACCAGGGATTTACCTGTCGGATTTTGCTGCGGCGACTGACGTCTTCGCGAGCAAGCTCGCTCCCACAGGGGGAACGCATTCCAATGTGGGAGCGAGCTTGCTCGCGAAGAGGCCGGCACAGACACTGAAAGATCTCAGGCCGGGGACATTTCCTGGGCCAACCCCAGAAATGCCGCCGGCAATCGCGCGCTCTTGCGCTCCTTGAGGCAATACAGATACTCGGGAATCTGCGGCGCATTCTCGATGGTCAGCACCCGCAACTGCGGATCATGCGGCACTTCCTGGCGGGCAATGATGCTGATGCCGATGTTGCGCAGCACCGCCTCACGGATCGACTCGCGGCTGCCGATCTCCAGCAACGGCCCGAAACTGACCCCGGCACTGGCCAGCAACTCCTCGGTCAGACGCCGCGTCGTTGACCCGGTTTCACGCATCAACAGGGTATGCCCGGCCAGTGCGCTCAAGGCCACGTGATCATGAGCTGCCAGCGGATGATTGCGATGCACCGCCAGCACCAGTGGATCAGTGCCCAGCACGCGGCGAATCAATCGCGCATCGTCGAGCAACTGCGACGAAGCGGCGACGTCCACCCGGTAGTCCTCCAGCGCTTCGAGCACCTGCTGCGAATTGCCGATTTCCACCGACACTTCCACCTGGGGCAAGCGCTCGCGAAAGGTCTTCACCAGATCGAGGATGTAATACGGCGCCGTCGCGGCAATGCGCAAAGTACCCTGCACCTGACCGCTGTTGCGCAGGAAGAACTCGATGTCGGCTTCCTGCTGCAACAGCGCCTTGACCATCGGCAGCAACCGCGCGCCTTCGTCGCTGACGCTCAGGCGCCGACCGCCACGGTAGAACAGTTCCACCGAGTATTGGCTTTCGAGGTTGCGGATCTGCGTGGTCACGGTGGGTTGGCTAAGGCCGAGCTTTTTCGCCGCCAGCGTGATGCTGCCCAGGCGGGCGACCATGTAAAACGCTTTCAGCTCGGCACTCAGCACAACCATCCCTCATCGTTTATTTACGCAACAGGCGCAAACCGTTGAACACCACCAGCAGGCTCACGCCCATGTCGGCGAATACTGCCATCCACATGGTGGCGAGTCCGGCGAAGGTTACCCCAAGAAAGATAGCCTTGATCACCAGTGCCAAGGCGATGTTCTGTTTCAGGATGCTGGCAGTGTCACGCGACAGGCTGATAAACGCGGGAATCTTGCGCAGATCGTCGTCCATCAGGGCGACATCGGCGGTTTCAATCGCGGTGTCGGTGCCGGCCGCCGCCATGGCGAAACCGATCTCGGCGCGGGCCAGTGCCGGGGCATCGTTGATGCCGTCGCCGACCATGCCCACCCGATGCCCCTGTGCATAAAGTGCTTCGATGGCTTGCAGCTTGTCGGTCGGCAGCAAGTCGCCCTTGGCCTGATCAATGCCGACCTGCGCGGCAATCGCCTGCGCGGTGTGCACGTTGTCACCGGTGAGCATCAGGGTTTTCACGCCCAGAGCATGCAACTGGCGGATCGCTTCGCGGCTGCTTTCCTTGACGGTATCGGCCACGGCGAACAGCGCCAGCGGGCCGGAGCTGTCGAGCAGCAGCACCACCGACTTGCCCTGCTTCTCCAGCGCAAACAGTTTTTCTTCCAGCTGCGGCGAGCACAGGCCCAGTTCTTCGACCAGACGATGGTTACCCAAGTGATAGGTCTGACCGTTGACCTGCCCCTTCACCCCGCGACCGGCCAACGCTTCGAAGTTATCCACAGTCAGTGCTTTGAAGTTTTTATCCACAGCGGCGTTGGCGATGGCCAGCGACACGGGGTGATCGGAGCGACCGGCCAACGCAGCAGCGATTGCCGACGCCGTGGCATCTGCCGTTGGGTCGAGGGACAGGTAATCGGTTTGCACCGGTTTGCCGTGAGTGATGGTCCCGGTCTTGTCCAGCGCCAGATAATCGAGCTTGAAACCGCCCTCCAGGTACACGCCGCCCTTGACCAGAATGCCTTTGCGCGCCGCCGCCGCGAGGCCGCTGACGATGGTCACCGGAGTGGAAATCACCAGCGCGCAGGGGCACGCCACCACCAGCAGCACGAGCGCGCGGTAGATCCAGTCGAACCACACCGCGCCCATGAACAGCGGCGGGATAATCGCCACCGCCAGCGCCAGGACAAATACCACCGGGGTGTAGATTTTCGAGAATTGATCGACAAAGCGTTGGGTCGGGGCGCGTGCGCCTTGCGCCTGCTCGACGGCGTGGATGATGCGCGCCAGGGTCGAGTTGTTCGCCGCTGCGGTCACCGCGTATTCCAGCGAACCGGCCTGGTTGATGGTGCCGGCGAAAACTTTGTCGCCGACGGTCTTCTCCACCGGCAGGCTTTCACCGGTGATCGGTGCCTGGTCGATGGTCGAACTGCCGCTGACCACCTCGCCGTCCAGCGCGATGCGCTCGCCGGGTTTTACCCGCACGCGGGCGCCGAGTTCGACGCTTTTCACGTCCTGCTCAATCCAGCTGCCGTCAGCCTGCAACACCGTGGCTTGCTCCGGCGTCATTTGCATCAAACCGCTGATGGCATTGCGCGCACGATCCAGCGAGCGCGCCTCTATCAGTTCGGCCACGGTAAACAGGAACATCACCATCGCCGCTTCCGGCCACTGCCCGATCAACACCGCACCGGTCACCGCGATGCTCATCAGCGCGTTGATATTGAGGTTGCGGTTCTTCAGGGCGATCCAGCCCTTTTTGTAGGTAGTCAGGCCACCGCTGAGGATCGACACCAACGCAATGATCGCCACCACCCAGGTCGGCGCGGCACTGGTGAAGTGGATCACTTCAGCCGCGAGCGCACCGACGCCGGACAGCGCCAGCGGCCACCAGTGTTTTTTCACCGGCGCAGGGGCTGGTGCCTCGACGCCCGCCTCCAGCGGTTCGGCGTGCATGCCCAGCGAGGTGATCGCCTCGGTGATCGGCGCGGTGTCCGGCAGGTTGTGGGTGACGCCGAGCACGCGGTTGATCAGGTTGAATTCCAGTTGCTGCACGCCGGGCAGCTTGCCGAGCTTGTTCTGGATCAGCGTCTGCTCGGTCGGGCAGTCCATCGCCTCGATGCGGAAACTGCTGAGCCGCGCATCGGCGCTGGTCTTTTCGCTCAACTGGACCCGCGCAGGCGCGGCGGCTTTCGACGCGCAGCAGGCATCGCCGCCGTGGTCGTGCTTATGCACGGGCTGCAATTTATGGCTGTGGCCATGATCATGCCCGTCGCCGGGTTTGTGGATGTGCTGAGAATCGCTCATTGGTCGCGTCCATGAAGGTGCCTGTTGCCAAGTAAAGACCCTGTAGCCACTATAGGGTCAAGCACCCTTTTGGAGATGGCCGTCATGAAGATCGGCGAACTGGCGAAACTCACCGACTGCGCGGTGGAAACCATCCGCTATTACGAGCGCGAAAACCTGCTGCCGGAACCGGCGCGCAGCGACGGCAACTACCGCGTCTACACCCAGGCCCACGCCGAACGCCTGACCTTCATCCGCAACTGCCGCACCCTCGACATGACCCTCGAAGAAATCCGCAGCCTGCTGGCCATGCGTGACAGCCCGCAGGATCAGTGTGAAAGCGTCAATACGCTGATCGACGAGCACATCCAGCATGTGAAAGCGCGGATTGACGGCTTGCTGGCCTTGCAGACACAGCTGCTCGACCTGCGCCAACGCTGTGGCGAAGGGCCGATGGCCGATCAATGCGGGATTTTGCAGCGGCTGGAAGTGAGTGGCGGGGTTGTTGCGACGGAAGTCGAACACTCCCATGTAGGCCGCAGTCACGGCCACTAGGAACACCAAAAAACACTGTGGGAGCGAGCTTGCTCGCGAAAGCGGTGGTTCAGTCGACACTTCTATCAACTGACACTCCGCTTTCGCGAGCAAGCTCGCTCCCACAGGGGCGCGCGTACTACTTGTCAGACCGCCATTGGCGCGGTCATCGGCGCATGGTGCTCGTAACCTTCCAGCGAGAAGTCGCTCGGCTCCACCAGCTCCAGCCACTCCGGCTGATACACACCCGTCTTGGCAAATTCCGGCACGCGATCCGAAATCTTCAGCTTCGGCATGGCGAACGGCTCGCGCTTGAGCTGTTCGTTGAGCATGTCCAGGTGGTTTTCGTAGACGTGGGCGTCACCGATGAAATAGGTGAACCAGCGCGGCGTGTAGCCGGTCAGGCGACCGATCAGGCTCAGCAGCGCGGCGCCTTCGGTGAGGTTGAACGGCGTGCCCAGGCCCAGGTCGTTGGATCGGATGTAGAGGGTCAGAGAAATCTCTTTGGTCTCGACATTCGGGTGGAACTGGTACAGCAGATGGCACGGCGGCAGGGCCATTTCATCGAGCTGAGCGACGTTCCAGCCGTGGAACAGAATGCGGCGGCTGCCCGGATCCTTGATGATCGTGTCGACGCACTGGCGCACCTGGTCGATGGCTTTGTACAGCACCACGTAGGCCTGGCCATCTTCTTCGCCCTGGGCGATTTGCTTGTAGCCGTTGCTCAGGGTCTGCTCGATGGCGGCCGGGTTGCTCAGCGGGATCTGCTTGTACGCCGGCCATTTGCGCCATTGCACGCCGTAGATTTCGCCGAGGTCATCCTCGCCCTGGCGGAACGGGTTGGCCAGCCACTGCGCGTTTTCGTTGGCGTTCTGGTCCCAGACCTTGCAGCCCAGCGCACGGAATTCAGCGGCGTTGTTCACGCCACGCAAAAAGCCGCACATCTCGCCGATGGCCGATTTGAAGGCCATCTTGCGCGTGGTGATCGCCGGAAAACCTTCCTGCAGATCGAAACGCAGCATCGCCCCCGGGAAACTGATGGTGTTGATGCCAGTGCGGTTGGCCTGCTTGGTGCCGTTTTTGATGACGTGCGAGACCAGTTCGAGATATTGCTTCATGAGTTACCTGTGTCCTTTGAGCCCCGGCGTCGCGCACCGGGGTTCGTAGTTTAAGCCGTCGGGGCAACCGGCGCTGCCGGCGCACGACGATAGGCCAGCCAGATCAGGAACAGCCCGCCGACGATCATCGGCACGCACAGCACTTGCCCCATGGTCAGCCAGTTCCAGGCCAGATAGCCCAGTTGCGCGTCCGGTACACGAACGAACTCGACGATAAAACGGAAGATGCCGTAGAACAGCGCGAACATGCCCGATACCGCCATGGTCGGACGCGGTTTGCGCGAGAACAGCCAGAGGATCAGGAACAGCGCGACGCCTTCGAGCGCGAACTGATACAGCTGCGACGGGTGACGCGGCAACTGCGCCGGGTCGCTGAATGGCGGAAAGATCATCGCCCACGGCACGTCGGTCGGCTTGCCCCACAACTCGGCGTTGATGAAGTTGCCGATACGTCCGGCGCCCAGACCAATCGGCACCATCGGTGCGACGAAGTCCATCAGTTGGAAGAACGACTTGCCGTTGCGCTTGCCGAACCACAAGGCCGCGAGCATCACGCCGATAAACCCGCCGTGGAACGACATGCCGCCCTTCCACACCTCGAAAATCAGCGTCGGGTTGGCGAGGTAGGCGCTCAGATCGTAGAACAGCACGTAGCCCAGTCGCCCGCCGACAATCACCCCCATCGACAGCCAGAAGATCAGATCGGAGAGCTTCTCCTTGGACCAGGTCGGGTCGAAACGGTTGAGCCGGCGCGACGCCAGCAGCCATGCACCGCCGATACCGATCAGGTACATCAGGCCGTACCAATGGATTTTCAGCGGACCGATGGCCAGGGCCACCGGGTCGATCTGCGGGTAAGGCAGCATTGCGACTCCTCGTTAGAGTTGAAACCAAAATTCCCGGGCGACGCTGCCACCTCAGGATTAAGCCAGGATTGCGGCGCGGTTAAAGCAGAAAGCTCAAACCCACGCAGAACAGCAAAGCGGCGAACAGCCGTTTCAGCAAGCGCGGCGACAATTTGTGCGCCAGACGCGCGCCGATGCGGGCGAACACCATGCTGGTCAGGGCGATGCCCAACAACGCCGGCAGATAGACAAAACCGAGACTATGCGGCGGCAGCAACGGATCATGCCAGCCCAGAATCATGAAACTTAAGGCACTGGCCAGGGCGATCGGCAGGCCACAAGCCGACGATGTCGCCACCGCTTGCTGCATCGGCACGCTGCGCCAGGTCAGGAACGGCACGGTCAACGAACCGCCGCCAATGCCGAAAATCGCCGAGGCCCAGCCAATCACACTGCCGGCCACGGTCAGACCGAGTTTGCCCGGCACTGTTCGACTGGCCTTGGGTTTAACATCCAGCGCCAGTTGCACAGCAATCACCAGAGCAAACACGCCGATGATTTTTTGCAGGTTGGGACCGGAAATAGCCTCGGCCGTCAGCGCGCCGAAACCGGCGCCGAGCAGAATGCCGACGGTCATCCACATGAAAATCGGCCAGCGCACCGCGCCGCGACGGTGATGCTCACGCACGGCGTTGACCGAGGTAAAGATGATCGTCGCCAGTGATGTCCCGACCGCCAGATGCGTAAGAATCGACTGATCAAAACCCTGCAGGGTGAAACTGAACACCAGAACCGGGACAATGATGATCCCGCCGCCCACCCCGAACAGCCCGGCCAGCACGCCCGCACAGGCGCCCAGCGCCAGATAGAGCAGAAATTCCATGACCGTCTCCCAGACCGCATCCCCAAAACCGGAGCGGCATGGTAACGGATGCATGGCCTCCTGCTCCACTTGCGATGGATGCACGGACGCCGGATGCGTAGAGTGAGCAAAAAACACACAAGGACCACCTTATGTGCCTGATTGTTTTCGCCTGGCGCCCGGGCCATGCCCAGCCGCTGATCGTCGCGGCCAACCGTGACGAGTTCTACGCCCGGCCCAGCCTGCCGCTGGCGCAATGGCCGGAAGCGCCGCACGTGCATGCCGGACGCGACCTGGAAGCGGGCGGCACGTGGCTGGGGATCGGCACCAACGGCCGCTTTGCCGCGCTGACCAACATCCGCGATCCGCACCAGCCGCCGGCACGCAAGTCACGGGGAGAACTGGTGGCGCGGTTTCTTACCGGCGATGCGTCGATTGATGATTATTTGAGCGATGTGGTCGGACGTGCGCCGGAATATGCCGGGTTCAACCTGCTGCTGGGCAATGCCCACGAGCTGTGGCACTTCAATGCGCGGACGTCCGAGCCAGTGATGCTGGAGCCGGGGGTTTACGGGCTATCGAATGCCGGGCTGGATACGCCGTGGCCGAAGTTGCTCAAGGCCAAGGCAGCGTTGCACGCCGTGCTGGATGATCCGCAGCCTGAGCGGTTGTTGGAGCTGCTGGGCGATGCGCAGACGGCGCCGTTTGCCGAGTTGCCGGACACCGGAGTGGGTCTGGCGACGGAGTCATTGTTGTCGAGCGTGTTTATCGCCAGCCAGAGTTACGGGACGCGGGCGAGTACGGCGCTGGTGGTGCAGGCGGACGGAACGCGGCGGATGTTGGAGCGCAGTTTTGGGCCGTATGGCGGGCATTTGGGCGAGGTGGAGATAAACGCTTGAAAGCTACCCTCACCCCAGCCCTCTCCCGGAGGGAGAGGGAGCCGACCGAGGTGTCTTGAGCCATACGCTGACCTGGAAGACCGAGCCGAATATGGATTCTGCACAGCACCTTCAGGTCGCTGCCGGACGATTATGGATTCAGCAATGCACTTTCAAGTCGATGCGGGGCGGTTATGAATTCTGCAATGCACTTTCAGGTCGGTGCCGGTCGATTGTGGATTCAGCAATGCACTTTCAAGTCGCTGCGGGGCGATTATGGATTCAGCAATGCACTTTCAGGTCGGCGTACCTCGGCAGCATCCCCCAATCAGTCCCCTCTCCCTCCGGGAGAGGGCTAGGGTGAGGGGCTTTTGATCTTCAGAGGGCCTTGACCACCGCCGGCGGATGCATCTTCGACAACCCGAGATTCTTCAACGCCAATTGCAACGAGCTGTGGATCACTTGCGGGTTATCAATGGTCATCAGCTCCGCCAGCAACTCCTGAGCCTTGCTCAGATTCACCTGACGCAACATCCACTTCACCTTCGGCAGGTTGGTGGCGTTCATCGACAGGCTGTCGAAACCCATGGCCATCAACAGTACCGCCGCTGCCGGGTCACCGGCCATCTCGCCGCAGATGCTCACCGGCTTGCCTTCGGCATGGGCGTCGCGCACCACGGTTTGCAGGGCTTGCAGCACCGCCGGGTGCAGGTAGTCGTAGAGATCGGCCACCCGCGGGTTGTTGCGATCGACCGCCAGCAGATACTGGGTCAGGTCGTTGGAGCCGACGGACAGGAAGTCGACCATCCGCGCCAGTTCCTTGGTCTGGTACACCGCCGCCGGGATCTCGATCATCACGCCGATCGGCGGCATCGGCACGTCGGTGCCTTCATCGCGCACTTCGCCCCAGGCCCGGTGGATCAGGTGCAGGGCTTCTTCGAGTTCGTGGGTGCCGGAGATCATCGGCAGCAGAATCCGCAGATTGTTCAGGCCTTCACTGGCCTTGAGCATTGCGCGGGTCTGCACCAGGAAGATTTCCGGGTGGTCGAGGGTGACGCGAATGCCGCGCCAGCCGAGGAACGGGTTGTCTTCCTTGATCGGGAAGTACGACAGCGACTTGTCACCGCCGATATCAAGGCTGCGCATGGTCACCGGTTGCGGATGAAACGCGGCGAGCTGTTCGCGGTAGATCGCCAGTTGTTCCTTTTCGCTCGGGAAGCGCTGGTTGATCATGAACGGGACTTCGGTGCGGTACAGGCCGACACCTTCGGCGCCACGCTTCTGCGCCCGCGCCACATCGGCGAGCAGACCGGTGTTGACCCACAGCGGCATGCGGTGACCGTCAAGGGTCACGCACGGCAGGTCGCGCAGGGTGTCGAGGCCCAGCGCCAGTTGTTTCTCTTCTTCGACGACCTCGGCGAATTGCTTGCGCAGCACTTCGCTCGGGTTGGTGTAGACCTCGCCGCGTGTGCCGTCGACGATCATCTCGATGCCATCGACCTTGGCGTACGGCAGGTCAACCAGCCCCATCACCGTCGGAATGCCCATCGCCCGAGCGAGGATCGCGACGTGGGAGTTACCCGAACCGAGTACCGAGACCAGACCGACCAGCGTGCCTTCCGGCACCTCGCCGAGCATTGCCGGCGTCAGCTCTTCGCTGACCAGAATGGTTTTTTCCGGGTAGACCAGGTTCTGCTGACGCTCTTCCTGCAGGTAGGCGAGCAGGCGCCGGCCGAGGTCTTTGACGTCCGACGCCCGCTCACGCAGGTAAGCATCGTCCATCAGTTCAAAACGGTTGACGTGTTCAGTGACCACCTGACGCAGCGCGCCCTGCGCCCACTGGCCGGTCTTGATCACGGTGGTGATTTCGCTGCCCAGCGAGGCATCGTCGAGCATCATCAGGTAGACATCGAACAGCGCGCGCTCTTCCGGACGCAGCTGGGTCGCCAGTTTGGCCGACAAGGCGCGCATGTCGGCGCGCACGCCTTCGATGGCGGTCTTGAACAGCGCCAGCTCAGCGTCGATGTCGGTGATGGTCTTGTCCGGCACCACGTCGAGATCGGCCGGCGGCAGCATGACCACAGCGGTACCGACGGCAGCCCCGGGCGAACCCGGTACGCCGACGAACTTGGCTTCCTGGATGCCTTTGCCCTGACGGCCCAGGCCACGGATCGAACCGGTGGCCTCGGCGTGGGCGATAACCCCGGCGAGTTGCGCGCTCATGGTCACGAGGAAGGCTTCTTCACCTTCATCGAACTGGCGGCGTTCTTTCTGCTGGATGACCAACACGCCGACGACGCGGCGGTGGTGAATGATCGGTGCACCGAGGAACGAGGCATATCGCTCTTCACCGGTTTCGGCGAAGTAGCGATAGCGCGGGTGATCCGCGGCGTTTTCGAGGTTCAGGGGTTCTTCACGCGTGCCGACCAGACCCACCAGACCTTCGTTGGGTGCCATGCTGACCTTGCCGATCGAGCGCTTGTTCAAGCCCTCGGTGGCCATCAGGACGAAGCGGTTGGTCTCGGGGTCAAGCAGGTAGACCGAGCAGACCTGGCTGCCCATGGCCTCTTTGACGCGCAACACAATAATCCCCAACGCCGCCTTGAGATCCTTGGCGGAGTTAACTTCCTGGACGATCTTGCGCAGCGTATTGAGCATGGCTCGGGGTCGAACTCCGTCGTCAGTCGCGCGCTAAAAGGCGCGGGGCAAGCTCTTTGAGGGCGCGGCGATACACCTCGCGCTTGAATGTCACCACCTGGCCCAACGGATACCAATAGCTGACCCAGCGCCAGCCATCGAACTCCGGTTTACCGGTCAAATCCATCCGCACCCGCTGCTCGTTGGAGATCAGGCGCAGGAGAAACCATTTCTGTTTCTGGCCGATGCACAGCGGTTGGCTGTGGGTACGCACCAGACGTTGCGGCAAACGATAGCGCAACCAGCCCCGGGTACAGGCGAGAATTTCAACATCTTCACGCTCCAGGCCCACTTCTTCGTTCAACTCGCGGTACAAGGCGTCCTCCGGCGTCTCCTCGGGGTTGATTCCCCCCTGCGGAAACTGCCAGGCATCTTGATTGATACGGCGAGCCCATAGCACCTGGCCGGCGTCATTCGTCAGAATGATCCCGACATTGGGGCGGAAACCATCGGGGTCGATCACGGCAACAACCTCGCAAACGCATGTCGCCGCATTGTTCCACAAAGCTTGATAAGGCGGCAACGAAGGTTCCTACCTTATGTGCACTCTTGTGAAAAGACCGTATTCTTGTCGCCTTTTTACTGACTTTTCAGCGGGTAACTGCAATGCGCCTGGCTCTATTCGATTTGGACAACACCCTTCTGGGCGGCGACAGCGATCACGCTTGGGGCGATTATCTGTGTGAACGCGGCTTCCTCGATCCGGTGGCGTACAAGGCTCGCAACGACGAGTTCTATCAGGATTACCTGGCCGGCCAACTGGATAACGCCGCGTACCTGAACTTTTGCCTGGAAATCCTCGGCCGCACCGAAATGGCCGTGCTTGAGCAGTGGCACAACGACTACATGCGCGACTGCATCGAGCCGATCGTGCTGCCCAAGGCGCTGGAGCTGCTCAAACAACACCGTGACGCCGGCGACAAACTGGTGATCATCACCGCGACCAACCGCTTCGTGACGGCGCCGATTGCCGTGCGCCTGGGCGTGGAAACCCTGATCGCCACCGAGTGCGAAATGATCGATGGCCGCTACAGCGGGCGCAGCACCGACATTCCATGCTTTCGCGAAGGCAAGGTGACACGCCTCAATCGCTGGCTGGAGGAGACCGGGCATTCGCTGGATCACAGCTATTTCTACAGCGATTCGATGAATGACCTGCCGCTGCTGGAGCAGGTGGCGAACCCTGTCGCTGTCGATCCGGATCCGAATCTGCGGGCCGAGGCCGAGAAGCGTGGCTGGCCGGTGATTAGTCTGCGCGGCTAATTACGCCATCGCTGGCAAGCCAGCTCCCACAGGTTTTTCGGCTGTCCACAATATCCGTGTTCACTGAAGATCCCTGTGGGAGCTGGCTTGCCAGCGATTGGCTCGACTCGGTCTCAAGCCTTAAACAGGCTTGGCCCCCATCAACGCCGCAATGGCGAGAAATCCGACGCCGCTGACAATCGCCAGTGCCAGATTGAATTTCCGATTGCCGACCCCGCTCGTCCACAGCCGATTCAGCCGAACCAGCAGCCAGACGGCACTGAACGTGGCCACGGCATAGATCACACTGGAACCCAGAATCCAGAACTGCCCCAACGACCAGCCCACCAGGTGCACCAGCCACCAGCCGGTGAACGGCATGCTGAACATGCCGAGCAGCATCAGACACCAGATGAACAGCCAAGGCCGCTGCATCGTGCTGGCCGGTCCTTCGCTGCGATTACGCCAGGAAAGTGCGGCGAGCCCCAGCCCGCTCAAGAGGATCACCACGGTCGCCGCAACGTGAAGGACTTTCAGGGTGGTCAGGGTTTCCATGTGTTCGTCTTCCTTGGGCCATGCCCATCAGCGTAGCCGCTCAGCCAAGAAACAGCTGATAGGCCGGGTTCTCGCTTTCATCCCAATACGGGTAACCGATTTCCTCAAGGGCCGCCGGCACCAGATGGCGCTCGTCGTGCGGGACTTGCAGACCGGCGACCACGCGGCCATCGGCAGCCCCGTGGTTGCGGTAGTGGAACATCGAGATGTTCCAGCGCCCGCCCAGCTTGTTGAGGAAGTTGAACAGCGCCCCCGGACGTTCCGGGAACTCGAAGCGAAACACCACTTCATCAATGACGTGCGCCGCGTGCCCGCCGACCATGTGGCGAATGTGCAACTTGGCCAGCTCGTTATCGGTCAGGTCGATGACCGGGAAACCCTGTTCGGTCAGGCTCGCCAGCAGGGCGCTGCGCGGGTCGTTTTCCGGGTGGGTCTGCACGCCGACGAAAATGTGCGCTTCGCTGCCGGTGTTGTAGCGGTAGTTGAATTCGGTGATCTGGCGTTTGCCAACGGCCTCGCAGAACGCCTTGAAGCTGCCGGCCTTCTCGGGAATGGTCACCGCGATGATCGCTTCGCGGCCTTCACCCAGCTCGGCGCGTTCGGCGACGTGGCGCAGGCGGTCGAAGTTGACGTTGGCGCCAGAGTCGATGGCGACGAAGGTCTGGCCGCTGACGCCGCGCAACTCGACATACTTCTTGATCCCGGCCACGCCCAAAGCGCCGGCAGGTTCGGTGATCGAGCGGGTATCGTCGTAGATATCCTTGATGGCGGCGCAGATTTCGTCCGTGCTGACGGTGATCACTTCGTCGACGTAATCCTTGCAGATGTCGAAGGTGTGCTGGCCGATCTGCGCCACCGCCACGCCGTCGGCGAAGATGCCCACGGTCGGCAATACCACGCGCTCACCCGCGGCCATGGCCGCTTGCAGGCAATTGGAGTCGTCCGGCTCGACACCGATGACCTTGATGTCCGGGCGCAGGTATTTCACATACGCTGCGATGCCGGCGATCAGACCGCCGCCGCCGACCGGCACGAAGATCGCGTCCAGCGGTTGCGGGTGCTGACGCAGAATTTCCATCGCCACGGTGCCCTGCCCGGCAATGGTGTGCGGATCGTCGTACGGGTGGATGTAGACGTAGCCCTTTTCGTCGACCAGTTTCAGCGAATAGGCCAGTGCCTCCGGGAACGAATCGCCGTGCAGCACCACTTTGCCGCCACGCGAGCGCACGCCCTCGACCTTGATCTCCGGGGTGGTCTTGGGCATGACGATAGTGGCTTTGACGCCCAGCACTTTCGCCGCCAGGGCCAGACCCTGCGCATGGTTACCCGCCGATGCAGTGACCACGCCACGGGCGCGCTCTTCGTCGGTCAACTGGGTCAATTTGTTGTAGGCGCCGCGAATCTTGAACGAGAACACCGGCTGCAAGTCTTCACGCTTGAGCCAGATGTCATTGCCCAGCCGCTCGGAGAGCTGGCGAGCGTTCTGCAGCGGGGTTTCTACGGCAACGTCATAAACGCGCGAGGTGAGGATCTTTTTGACGTACTGTTCGAGCATCGGAAAGCATCACTGAGCGGGTTGGGCAGGGCCAAGGAGTCTAACCCGGCTTTTGCCCGGACGACCACACGAATCCAGAGGTTTTAGCCGCGCTTGCGGCTATAATGCCGGCCTTTCCGTTCTCACCTTGCCCGCTTCCGGAGCCCGCATGACCCAGGATCAACTCAAACAGGCAGTGGCGCAGGCCGCCGTCGACTTCATCCTTCCGAAACTCGACGACAAGAGCATCGTCGGGGTCGGCACCGGCTCCACCGCCAACTGCTTCATCGACGCCCTGGCCCAGCACAAGGGCGCGTTCGATGGCGCGGTCGCCAGCTCCGAAGCCACCGCTGCGCGCCTCAAGGGCCACGGTATTCCAGTGTATGAGCTGAACACCGTCAGCGACCTGGAGTTCTACGTCGACGGCGCCGATGAAAGCGACGCGCACCTGAACCTGATCAAGGGCGGCGGCGCAGCCCTGACCCGCGAGAAGATCGTCGCCGCCGTGGCCAAGACCTTCATCTGCATCGCCGACGCCAGCAAACTGGTGCCGGTGCTGGGTGAATTCCCGCTGCCGGTCGAAGTGATCCCGATGGCCCGCAGCCACGTTGCCCGCCAACTGGTGAAACTGGGCGGCGACCCGGTGTACCGCGAAGGCGTGCTGACCGACAACGGCAACATCATTCTCGACGTGTTCAACCTGCAGATCACCAACCCGGTGGAGCTGGAAGCGCAGATCAATGCGATCGTCGGCGTGGTCACCAACGGCCTGTTCGCGGCGCGTCCGGCGGACCTGTTGTTGCTGGGCACCAGCGAAGGCGTGAAAACCCTCAAGGCTGAGTAAGCCCAGACTGCCCGAAATTTATGGGCAGACAAATGAACCTGTGGGAGCGAGCTTGCTCGCGAAGGCGCCGGGTCAGCCAATGAAGATGTTGGCTGATCCACCGCATTCGCGAGCAAGCTCGCTCCCACAGTGTTTTGTGGTGTTGATTAGTTCAGTGTTGGTTTTTTGAAGACGTAAAACAGATTCGGCTCACTCACCAGATACAACGTGCCGTCATCATCCATCGCAATCCCCTCCGCCTGCGGCACGGTTTTCTTCAAACCCTGGCGCCCGCCACTGATCGACATCGTGCTCAACGGCCGCCCGCCGACATCCAGCTCCAGAATCAACCGTGACTCATCCGACAGCGCCAGCAAATGCCCGCTGCGCTCGTCGTATTGCAGGCTCGACAGATCGCGCACAAACATCCCGGCATCGCGCTTGGGATCGTTGATCACGTGCACCGCGTAGGACTTCTCCGGATTGAAGTGCGGAAAACCGTGCACTTCGTAGATCAGCATCGGGTTGCGTTCCTTCGCAACAAACAAGCGCTTGCCTACCGAGTCATACGCCAGGCCTTCAAAACCTTTGTTGCTGGCCATATGCACGCCTAGGGTCATCTGCTCGGCGTCCGCCGCGTCGAGGAATGTGGTGTCTGCCTCCAAGTGAATCTTGATCAGCCGCTGCTGACGCTCATCCGTGATCACGTAGGTGTCGGCGCTGATGTACTCGACGGCTTCGGGATCGCCAAAACCAATCAGGGCAATGCGCCGCAGGATCTTGCCTTCGAGCGACAGTTCGACCAGTTCGGAATTCTTGTTGGTTACGGTGAACAGGCTTTTGCGCACCGGATCGAAGGTGAGCGCCGAAACATCGTCGTCCAGCCCGTCAATCACCCGCGCTTCAATCTCGACCCGATACTGATCCAGCCCAATCGACTCGCTACTCTGCGGTTGCCACAGCGTGTGCAGATTGAACCAGGCGCGCTCGAACAGGCGCAGGTATTGGCCGATCGCAATCAACGCGATCAGGGCAATCACCGACAGGGTGACGAACAGGGGCTTGGGGCGGGCAAGTCGACGCATTCGGGCGGGCTCGGATTCAAAACAGGCGGATGAAATATCACGCCCGTCTGAATTGAAGCTTAATGGCCACTTGCCTTAAACCACAAGACAACCCCGGAAGCAGGGGCTATTTGTGTTTTTCGAAGCGGTAAAACAGGTTGGGTTCACTGACCATGTACAGCGTACCGGCCTCGTCCATGGTCACGCCTTCGGCACGGGGAATGGTGTTTTTCAGACCGTTGAAGCCGCCCAGCAGGGTCATGAAGCTGACCTGTCCGCCTTTCTCGTCCAGCTCCAGCAACAGGTGCGAATCGGCAGACAGCACCAGAGTGTGCTGGGTGCGCGGGTCAATCGCCAGGGCCGAGAGGTTGCGGATATCCAGCTCATCATTGGCAAGCTTCTGCTTGTCACCCTTGAGGGTCTGGCTGCCGTCGCTTTTCCAGGTGAACAGCGCCGGCGGACGCTCTTCGCCCAACAGCAGTTGCTGGTTGTGCGGGTCCCAGGTAATCGCTTCGAAGGCTTTGTTCTGATCTTTCGACGGGCCGAGATCGTACTTGGGGAAGTCGGCGATGTTCAATTCGCGAGTGTCGGCATCGACCTTGACGATCGAGAGCATGTGCTGACGCTCATCGACAATGGCCATCAGGCCGTTCTCCATGACCGTCAGGCCTTCCGGATTGCTCCAGCCCACCAGCGGCATTTTGCGCAGCACATCGCCGTGCAGGGTGAGTTCGACCAGGAACGGATTTTTGCCCATCACCGAAAACAGGGTCTTGGTCTGTGGATTGTAGGCGAGGTCCGAGGCCTCGTCCTTTTCCATGCCCGGCAGCAGTTTGCCGTCGATGACCACCCGATAGTCCGGCAACCAGACGCTGGCTTTCTGCTCGGCCTGGCTCTCGAAACGCTCGCGCACCCAGAGCAGGCCACGGTCATCCCAATGCATGGCAAACGCCAGACCATAAGCGGCGGCAAGCACCAGCAACAGCCAGACATACCAACGCAGGGCAAAACGTGAACGACGAGGAGAATCGAGCTGAGTTTGAGCAGACATCAGGGACGCATTCCGAATATTCAGGCTATGGGTAATAGCACAAAGAGGCCGGCTCAGACGCCAGAATGAGAGGAATTATCCGGACAGGATGTGAAAAAAACGGTAAACGGCGGGATTGTCGTGTGTTGCCAGCGATCTGCAGGGCCCCACAAAACAATGTGGGAGCGAGCTTGCTCGCGAAGGCGCCAGGTCAGTCGACATCATCGTTGCCTGACACTCCGTCTTCGCGAGCAAGCTCGCTCCCACAGGGGATTTGCAGTGTTGCGGTTAGCGTACGCTGCTGGTGAAGCGGCTCGCGCCGACCAGTTCGAGCACGATGTCGTCGCCGACATTCAGCGGACCGACGCCCACCGGGGTGCCGGTGAGAATCACGTCGCCGGCCTGTAGCGAGAAGCAGCCGGCCATGTGCTGAATCATCGGCACGATCGGGTTGAGCATCGCGCTGCTGTTGCCGTCCTGGCGCACTTCACCGTTGATGGTCAGGCGTATGCCGATGTCGGTCAGGTCAGCGAAGGTGCTGCCGACCACGAACGGGGCGATCACCGCTGCGCCGTCGAACGACTTGGCGATTTCCCACGGCAGGCCCTTGGACTTGAGCTCGGCCTGCTTGTCGCGCAGGGTCAGGTCCAGCGCCGGGGCGAAACCGGAGATCGCGTCGAGCACCTCTTCGCGGCTCGGCTTGGTCGACAGCGGCTTGCCGATCAGCACAGCGATTTCCGCTTCGTAGTGCACCGAACCGCGCTCGGTCGGAATGCTGAACCCGCCTTCCAGCGGCACCACACAACTGCCCGGCTTGATGAACAGCAACGGTTCGGTCGGGACCGGGTTGTCCAGTTCCTTGGCGTGTTCGGCGTAATTACGGCCAATGCACACGACTTTCCCGATCGGGAAGTGAATGCGCGTGCCGTCGACATACTGGTGCTGATAGCTCATTTACCGACTCCTGCCTTCATTGATTCATCAAAGATTGCCCATCAAACCGCGAAGATCTTGCCCGGGTTCATGATGCCGTTCGGGTCGAACACCGCCTTGACCGCTTTCATGTACTCGATCTCGACCGGGGAGCGGCTGTAGGTCAAGTAATCGCGCTTGGTCATGCCGACACCGTGTTCGGCGGAGATCGAGCCGTTGTACTTCTCGACGGTTTCGAACACCCACTTGTTGACGGTTGCGCACTTGGCGAAAAACTCGTCCTTGCTCAGGTTATCCGGCTTGAGGATGTTCAGGTGCAAGTTGCCGTCGCCGATGTGGCCGAACCAGACGATTTCGAAGTCTGGATAGTGTTCGCCGACGATCGCGTCGATTTCCTGCAGGAATGCCGGCACTTTCGACACGGTGACCGAGATGTCGTTCTTGTACGGCGTCCAGTGCGAGATGGTTTCGGAGATGTATTCGCGCAGCTTCCACAGGTTCTGCAGCTGGGTTTCGCTCTGGCTCATCACGCCGTCCAGCACCCAGCCCTGCTCGACGCAGTGCTCGAAGGTTTCCAGCGCGCTGTTGGCCACTTCTTCAGTAGTCGCTTCAAATTCCAGCAGCGCGTAGAACGGGCAGTCGGTTTCGAAGGGCGCCGGCACATCGCCACGGCCCAGCACTTTGGCCAGAGCCTTGTCGGAGAAGAATTCGAACGCGGTCAGGTCGAGTTTGCCCTGGAAAGCGTGCAGCACCGGCATGATCGAATCGAAATCGGCAGTGCCAAGGACCATCGCGGTGAGGTTTTTCGGCGCGCGATCCAGACGCATGGTCGCTTCCACCACGAAACCAAGAGTGCCTTCGGCGCCGATGAACAATTGGCGCAGGTCATAACCGGTGGCGTTCTTGATCAGGTCTTTGTTCAGCTCCAGCACATCGCCCTTGCCGGTCACCACCTTCATGCCGGCGACCCAGTTGCGGGTCATGCCGTAGCGAATCACCTTGATCCCGCCGGCATTGGTGCCGATATTACCGCCAATCTGGCTGGAACCGGCCGAAGCGAAGTCCACCGGGTAGTACAGGCCGTTTTCTTCGGCGACGTTCTGCAAGTGCTCGGTGACCACGCCCGGCTGACACACGGCGGTGCGGTCGGTGAGGTTCACGTCGAGAATCTGGTTCATGTAGTCGAACGACACCACCACTTCGCCATTGGCGGCCACGGCGGCGGCAGAAAGCCCGGTGCGCCCGCCGGATGGCACCAGCGCCACCTTGTGGGTGTTGGCCCAACGGACGATGGCCTGCACCTGCTCGATAGTCTTGGGAAACACGATGGCACTTGGCGCCGGGGCGAAGTGCTTGGTCCAGTCCTTGCCGTACGTGTTCAGGGAGTCGGCATCGGTCAGGACCTTGCCAGGCTCGACCAGGGTCTTCAGTTCATCAATCAGGGCAGGATTGGTCATCGACAGAACTCTCGAACAATTCATGGTCATCCTGAAGACGCTTCACGTCGCAGGAATGAGTGTTTCGCGGGGTGGCTATGCTAGCATACCGACCCCGCAGGCCAGTGCCCAAGGCCAGTTCTGCGGTGACGGCTTTCTTGTCGTCCAGGTCAATGTCTGTTGACCATTTCCTGCCATTTTTCTCCGGGATACAGGTTTACGCAGATGAGCAAGACTTCTCTCGATAAGAGCAAGATCAAGTTCCTTCTTCTCGAAGGCGTCCACCAATCGGCTGTCGACGTCCTCAAGGCGGCGGGCTACACCAGCATCGAATACCTGACAGGCTCCTTGCCGGAAGCCGAGCTCAAGGAAAAGATCGCTGACGCTCACTTCATCGGCATTCGTTCGCGCACCCAACTGACCGAAGAGATCTTCGATCACGCGAAGAAGCTGGTGGCAGTCGGCTGTTTCTGCATCGGCACCAACCAGGTTGACCTGAGTGCTGCCCGCGAGCGCGGTATCGCCGTGTTCAACGCGCCGTACTCCAACACCCGCTCCGTTGCCGAGCTGGTACTGGCCGAAGCGATCCTGCTGCTGCGCGGCATCCCGGAGAAGAACGCTTCCTGCCACCGTGGCGGCTGGATCAAGTCCGCAGCCAACTCCTTCGAGATCCGTGGCAAGAAACTGGGCATCGTCGGCTACGGCTCGATCGGTACGCAGCTGTCGGTTCTGGCGGAAGGCTTGGGCATGCAGGTGTTCTTCTATGACACCGTGACCAAGCTGCCGCTGGGCAACGCCACTCAGGTCGGCAACCTGCACGAGCTGCTGGGCATGTCCGATATCGTCACCCTGCACGTGCCGGAAACCGCTGCGACCCAGTGGATGATCGGCGAGAAGGAAATCCGCGCCATCAAGAAGGGCGGCATCCTGATCAACGCCGCGCGCGGCACCGTGGTCGAGCTGGACGCCCTGGCGGACGCGATCAAGGACAAGCACCTGATCGGCGCAGCCATCGACGTATTCCCGGTGGAGCCACGCTCCAACGACGAAGAGTTCGAAAGCCCGCTGCGTGGCCTGGACAACGTGATCCTGACCCCGCACATCGGTGGTTCGACCGCCGAAGCGCAAGCCAACATCGGTCTGGAAGTGGCAGAAAAACTGGTCAAGTACAGCGACAACGGTACGTCCGTTTCGTCGGTGAACTTCCCGGAAGTGGCCCTGCCGGCTCACCCTGGCAAGCACCGCCTGCTGCACATCCACGAGAACATCCCGGGTGTGATGAGCGAGATCAACAAGGTCTTCGCCGAAAACGGCATCAACATCTCCGGTCAGTTCCTGCAGACCAACGAGAAAGTCGGTTACGTGGTAATCGACGTCGACGCCGAGTACTCGGAGCTGGCGCAAGAGAAGCTGCAACACGTCAACGGCACCATCCGTAGCCGTGTGCTCTTCTAAGAGCAGCTACAAGCCTCAAGTTACAAGCGGCAAGTGATGTTCGCTTTTGCTTTGACTTGAGGCTTTCAGCTTGAAGCTTGCAGCTGTAAAAAAAGGGAGCCCCGAAGGGCTCCCTTTTTTTTATTCGACGTTAACGGTGATTTTCTTCGAGACGATTGGCGGATCGAACGGCATGTGGCCGCTGTCGCCCAGCTCCAGTTGCAGGGTGTGCTTGCCCGGTGCCAGTTTGATCGTGGCCTCGGTCTGCGCCTTGCCGAAGTGCATGTGGTTCGCATCATTCGGAATCGGCGCGCCTGCCGCCGGCAGCTTGTCGACGTCGATCAGCAGGTGGTGGTGCCCGGTGTTTTTGGTGACATCACCGGCCGGCGCCAACGCGACATCCTTGGTACCGAACTTGACTTTGAATTCCTGGGAAACCGTGGCCCCGTCCTCGGGAGAAACGATGAACACTTCAGCGCCCTTGGGGGCCGGAGTCGCTGCACTGGCCAGCACTGAAACACCCATCAACAGGCCAGCCAAGGCTGCTCGTGACATAAACGTTTTCATTCTATTCTCCAGTTTTTCCGTAAAATCCGCGTGGTCATGACAACTTCATGACCATTCGTTGTCGAAGGCACTCGACAACCATAGCAAAGCGAGCCTGAATCAGAGCGTCGCGATAATGATTTCAAAGGAGTGACCATGCGTTTTCTGCCTGGCCTGATCTGCCTGCTACCCCTTTTGAGCCCTCTGGCTCACGCCGAACTGATTGATGACGTCAACGACCGTGGCGAGCTGCGCATAGCCCTTGAGGCTAATACACCGCCCTTCAATTACAAGGACGATGGCGACAAACTCACAGGGTTCGAGGTCGAGCTGGGACAACTGCTGGCCAACGAGCTGGACGTGCGCGCCGAATTCATCGTCACTGACGAAGCCGACCTGCTCCAGGGCGTTGAAAGCGGCAAGTACGATGTTGCGCTCAACCACATGGCACTGACACCGGAACTCAAGGATCGTTTCGATTTCAGTGAGTCTTACGGCAAGGCCGATGCGCAGTTGCTGGCGAAGAAGGATGAGCAGCCACGGCCGATGGTGCTGGTGCAGGCATTGACGGAAGAGAAGCCAAAAGCGGCGGCACCGGTCGAGTTGGCGATTCCGTTTCAGAAGGGCAATCCGGCGTTTCAGGCCAGCCTTGCGGGTGCGCTGCAGCGGATCAAGGCGGACGGGCGCCTGGCGGCGCTGACCGAGAAGTGGTTTAAGCCTTAAAAGCCCCTCACCCTAACCCTCTCCCAGAGGGAGAGGGGACTGATTGGGGGATGCTTCAGAGATACGCCGACTTGGGATTGCTATACCGAATCCGAAATCGACTGATCATGGCTTTGTCGAATCAATAATCGACTTGGGATTGCTATACCGAATCCAAAATCGACGGGGCATGGCTTTGTCGAATCCATAATCGGTAAGGTCTTTCAGGTCGATGCAAGACGCCAGACCCCGCGGTCGGCCCCCTCTCCCTCGGGGAGAGGGGGCTGATTGGGGGACCTTCAGAGATACGCCGACTTGGGATTGCAATACCGAATCCGAAATCGACTGATCATGGCTTTGTCGAATCCATAATCGACTTGGGATTGCTATACCGAATCCGAAATCGACGGGGCATGGCTTTGTCGAATCCATAATAGGTAAGGTCTTTCAGGTCGATGCAAGACGCCAGACCCCGCGGTCGGCCCCCTCTCCCTCGGGGAGAGGGCTGGGGTGAGGGCAACGATTCCGGATCAGTCCAAAGCCGCCAGAGCCACCGCCGCCAGGGGCAGTTCGAGTTCACTGAAAACCTGCACGCCATGGCGCTTGAGCAACGCGGCCGTTACGCCTTCGCCTGAGACTTTCACTCCGCTGAACGTCCCGTCGTAAGTCAGCAGATTGCCGCAAGAAGGACTGTTGGCCTTGAGCACCGCCACCCGAATGCCATGCTTCTGCACCAACGCCAGCGCCTGGCGTGCTCCGTCGAGAAACTGCGCACTGACATCCTCGCCCTCGGTAGTGATTACCGCCGCGACGCCATCAAGCACTTCACCACCCTGCCCGCCCGGAATCTCCGCCGCCGCCCGTGGCGTCGGCAAACCACCGGCGACTTCCGGACACAGCGGCACTACGCGCCCTTCGGCGATCCACTGTTCGAGCAAATCAAACGGCCCGCTCGCACCACCGTCGTAACGCACGCGGTGGCCCAACAGGCAGCGACTGACCAGAATCTTGTCCATGTCAGAACGGCTCGTTGCCACGGCGGCGGAACCAGCCGGTCAGCGACAGGCGCTCGCGGTTCGCCGGCAGCACTTCGTGGGGCACTTCGCCGGAGAGAAACACCACCAGACAACCGCCAGTTGGCTGCACGTCGTGCACGCGATCGTCGCTCAGGTACATGCGCAGTTGCCCGCCATCCTCCGGCAGCCACGCGTCATTGAGGTAGACCACCACCGAGACCATGCGCTTGTCGTCGTCGCGAAAGCGGTCGACGTGCTTGCGATAAAAAGCACCCGGCGGATACAGCGCGAAATGGCATTCAAAGTCCTCAAGACCAAGAAACAAGCCTCGGTTAAGCGCCTCGCGCAGGCTCTCCATCAGATTCAGGTAGCGGTCGCTAGAATCGGCCTGGCCCGGATCGATCCACTGAATGTGGTCGCCGCGAATCCCCTCGCGAATCTCTGAAAACGGCCCACGCCCGACCGCCGCCGGCGCCAGTTCACCCTCGGCTTCACGTTTACGGCACTCGGCCGCCAGCTCGCGGGTCAAACCGGCGGGCAGGAATATGTTCTGCTGCGACCAGCCATGTTCGGCCAGGTCATCGACGATGCGTAACAGCAGTGGGTGTTCAGAGGATATTTGCATGGCGCGCATAGTATGTCGGCGGCAGGAAATCCGACAGAGCCACGCAGCGGCTTGCTACGAATTCTCGACAAGTACCGGCACCGCACGGAGAATAGTCCGCTGCTGACAGGAGTCCCTATGCGCCGTTTGCTTTTTTCACTGTTGATGTTCTGCGTTTTGCCCGCCTGGGCGGACGGCCACGATCAGTTGTACAAGATCGCCGGCTGGCCAGATCAACGTGCGCACTTCAATGACGCCCTCAGTGCCGCACAGCAGCGCTATCAGAACAGCCTGCCACCCGCCGTGTTTCAGGCGTTGGTCAACAACAGCAACCAGCGCTTCGCTCCCCAGGCCATGGATCAACGCGCCGAAGCCCAGCTGCGGCAGCACCTCGCCGACCCGAAACCGGCCCTGGCCTTCTTCCAATCGCCGCTGGGCAGGAAAATCGTCGCCGCCGAATTGCTCGCGACCCGCCGCGATCAACTGGCGAAGAATGCCAAAGGCCTGCCGAAGATGCCGGCCAGTGACAATCGCCTGCTGATCATTGGCCACCTGGCCCAGGCGTTGCCGGCCCGTGAAGCCGGCGCTGAAGTGAGCCTGGCGATTGCCGGTGTGGCGGCCGACAGCTTGAGTTCGATGATCCCCGGCCTGCTCGGTGGCGGCCAGGCGCAAGGTATGTTGAACGGGCAGCGCCAGCGCTTGATGGAGCAGATTGGCGCCGACATGAACAACACCCTGCTCTACGTTTATCGTGATCTGTCGGATGACGAACTGGAGCAGTTCGCGACCTTTGCCGAGTCCGCCGAGGGCAAGGCTTATTATCAGGCGGCGCTGGCAGCGATTCGGGCGGGGCTGGCGGTAGGGCAAAGCGCGTCGAGCCTCAGCCAGTAATCGTTAAAGCCTGTCAGACCGCCATCGCTGGCAAGCCAGCTCCCACAGGGATCTTTAGTGAACGCAGGATTTGTGGACACTTGAGAATCCGTGGGAGCTGGCTTGCCAGCGATGAGGTCAGTAAGGTTACTGAAGATTACGCCCTCTGATCCGCTTGCTCAGAAACTCGAAATACTCCTCGCGCATCTCCGCCGTTTCATTGGCCAGGTGATGCCGCGCCTCCGGCAGCAGCAAGATCTGCGGTCGATCAAACTTCCACTTCAACACCTGCAGATTGTGCTGCCAGTCCACGGTCATGTCCGCCTGCCCCTGAATGATCAGTGGCCGTCGCGGGCTTTTTTTCGCGTGTTCTACACGGATGATCCAGCGCGACAGTGCGCCGACCCACGCCGTCGGCAAGCGTTTGGGCTGTAACGGATCGGTCTGCAGGAACGGCAGGAAGGCCGGGTCGTTGGAATTTTCGCTGAAGCGCCGGGTGACGCCCCGCACGAAAGGCCTCAGCAGGTAATAACTGAGCTGCGACCAGCCCCACGCGCGCGGGCGCACCAGCGGCGCCAACAGAATCAGCTGACCTTGCGCCGGGCTGCCCTCGCCATGGTTGAGCACGTGATCGACCACAATCGCCCCGCCGGTGCTTTGCCCGCACAGATGCCACGGCTGCGGCAACGCAATCGAACGCGCCTCGGCGAACAACGCCTGCAACATATCCTGGTACTCAGAGAAATCGCGAATGCTCGCCCGTGGCCCGCTCGACAGGCCGTGCCCTGGCAAGTCGCAGGCGATCACCGCGAAATCCTGATCCAGCGCCCACTCGATCACATGCCGATAGAGACCGGTGTGATCGTAGTAACCGTGCAACAGAAACAGCGTCGCCTTGACCTTCTCCGGCCACCAGCAGTGGCTGACCAGTTCATAGCCATCGACCTCGAAACGGCCCATGCCACGCCACACATCACGCTCGGGGAAGTCGGTTTTGTAAAAGCGCTGATAGGCCTTGGCCTCGTCCGACAACGGCTGCCACTCGACCAAGGGCTTGAGGCTCGCGCGTAAATGATCGGGATCGAAAGTGTCAGGCATGCAGTCATTCCAGAGCGGTAAACAGACTTTATCGGCCTGCGATATTCATCTGTAGTGGCAGACATGGCAAGCTAGCCGACCTTTCGAGGATCGAAAACCATGCGCCCGCCCTACCGCACCGCACTGTTTGCCAGCCTGCTCGCCCTGGTCTGCGCCGGCGTGCTGTGGGCGGCGTACGACTGGTTTCAGGGGCGTTATCTGCGCGCGTTCAGCGAACACACGGCGGTGTTTTCCGGCGACCCGTTGCGCCTGCCGGATGAACTGGCCGGCCCGGGGCCGATTCGCCTGGTGCATTTCTGGGACCCGGCCTGCCCGTGCAACGTCGGCAATCAGCAACACCTGACCGAGATGGTCGAGCACTTCGGCAGCAAAGGCGTCGAGTTCTTTGCCGTGCAGAAGGCCGGCAGCCACGGCCAGTTACCCGCCACCCTCGGCAGCCTGAAAACCATCACCGTTTTACCCGGCTCCGAGCAGATCCCCGCCAGTCCGGCGGTAGCGATCTGGGACCGCAACGGCAAACTGGCGTACTTCGGCCCCTACAGCGAAGGCCTGACCTGCAACTCCAGCAACAGTTTTATTGAACCGATCCTCAATGCCCTGACGCAAGATCGCCAGGTCAACGCCACGCACACCCTGGCGGTCGGTTGTTATTGCCCGTGGCCGGTGGTGACGCAGTAAGGCATTCCGGACTTTTCGAGGACAGCGATGCACGGCACGGAAGGTCTGTGCTAATTGTTTGCAGCCCGACGGGCGGCAATCCCGCATGCACAAGGAGTCACCATGAAACGCGTGTTCACCGTTGTTGCCTTGCTCATCTTAGTGTTGCTCGCCGGCGCCGGCTGGTACGTCTACAGCAAACAACCCACACGTCAGGGCCAGGTGGAGTTGCGCAACCTGCAAGGTTCGGTGACCGTGCGTTACGACGAGCGCGGCGTGCCGCACATTCGTGCCGAGAACGAAACCGACCTCTATCGCGCCCTCGGCTACGTACATGCCCAGGACCGCCTGTTCCAGATGGAAGCCATGCGCCGCCTCGCCCGCGGCGAGCTGGCCGAAGTGCTCGGGCCGAAGCTGCTCGACACCGACAAACTGTTCCGCAGCCTGCGCATCCGCGAACGCGCCGCCAGTTATGTCGCCAGTCTCGATAAGCAGTCACCGGCGTGGAAGGCCCTGCAAGCTTATCTGGACGGCATCAACCAATATCAGGACAGCCACGCCGCGCCGGTGGAGTTCGACGTGCTGGGCATCCCCAAGCGGCCGTTCACGGCTGAGGACAGCATCAGCGTCGCCGGTTACATGGCCTACAGCTTTGCTGCCGCGTTTCGCACCGAACCGCTGCTGACCTACGTGCGCGACCAGCTCGGCGCCGATTACCTGAATGTCTTCGACCTCGACTGGCAGCCCAAAGGCGTGCTGGCCAAGGGGCACGCGAAAGCCACCCCGGGCCTTGCGGCAGCTGACTGGAAAGACCTCAACGCCCTCGCCCGCCTCAGCGAGCAGGCCTTGCTCGACAACGGCCTGCCTCAGTTCGAAGGCAGCAACGCCTGGGTGATCGCCGGCAGCCGCAGCCAGAGCGGCAAACCGCTGCTGGCCGGCGACCCGCACATCCGCTTTTCGGTGCCGTCGGTGTGGTACGAGGCACAGTTGTCGGCGCCGGGCTTCGAGTTGTACGGCCATCATCAGGCGCTGGTGCCGTTTGCATTTCTGGGGCACAACCTGGATTTCGGCTGGAGCCTGACCATGTTTCAGAACGACGATCTGGACCTGATCGCCGAGAAGGTCAATCCGGATAATCCGAATCAGGTCTGGTACCACGGCCGATGGACCGACATGGTCACCAGCGAACAACAGATCAAGGTGAAGGGCCAGACACCGGTGACCCTGACCTTGCGTCAGTCACCCCACGGCCCGATCGTCAACGACGCCCTCGGCACGGCGGCGGGCAAGACACCGATCGCCATGTGGTGGGCGTTCCTCGAAACGCCGAACCCGATCCTCGAAGGTTTCTACCAGCTCAATCGCGCCGACACCCTGGCCAAGGCCCGCGCCGCCGCAGCCAAGGTGCAGGCACCCGGACTGAACCTGGTGTATGCCAACGCCAAGGGCGATATCGCCTGGTGGGCATCGGCGTTGCTGCCCAAGCGGCCGGCCGGGGTGAAACCGGGCTTCATTCTCGACGGCAGCAGCGGTCAGGCGGACAAGGACGGTTACTACCCGTTCAGCGCCAACCCGCAGGAGGAGAACCCGGCGCGCGGTTACATCGTCTCGGCCAACTTCCAGCCACTGTCGCCGACCGGCATGGAGATTCCCGGTTACTACAACCTGGCTGACAGGGGCCAACAGCTCAACCGCCAGCTCAGCGACAAAAGCGTGAAGTGGAGCAACGAGGCCAACCAGAAACTGCAACTGGGCACCACCACCGCCTACGGCCCGCGCACGCTGGCGCCGTTGCTGCCGGTACTGCGTGAAGTGGTGAGTGATCCGGCGCAACTGAAGCTGGTCGAGCAACTGGCGCAATGGCAAGGCGACTATCCGCTGGATTCGGTCAGTGCCACGGTGTTCAACCAGTTCCTCTACGACCTGGCCGATGCGGCAATGCGTGATGAGCTAGGCAATGATTTCTTCGACACGCTGCTGTCGACCCGCGTGATCGATGCCGCCCTGCCGCGCCTGGCGGCGAACGCCGACTCACCGTGGTGGGACAACCGCAACACGCCGAACAAGGAGACTCGAGCCGACATCGTCAAAGCGGCGTGGCAGGCGAGCATGGCGCACCTGAAACAGACCCTCGGTGACGACACGAAGGCCTGGAAATGGGGCATGGCGCACACCCTGACCCATGGTCATCCGCTGGGTCAGCAGAAGCCACTGGAGCGGATTTTCAATGTCGGGCCATTCGCCGCGCCAGGTAGCCATGAAGTGCCGAATAACCTGTCGGCGAGAATCGGCCCGGCGCCATGGCCGGTCACGTACGGGCCCTCGACACGACGTCTGGTGGACTTCGCCGACCCGGCGCACAGCCTGACCATCAACCCGGTCGGTCAAAGCGGCGTGCCGTTCGACAGTCACTATGACGATCAGGCTGAAGCGTATGTCGACGGGATGTATGTGCAGGCACATTTCAATGCCGAAGAGGTGACGGCGAATACGCGCAGTACGTTGAAGCTGTTGCCTGCGCGGGCAGCACCTTAAAAGCCCCTCACCCTGGCCCTCTCCCAGAGGTAGAGGGGACTGAGCGGGGGGATGCTCATGGCTTACACCGTCCTGACCCTGCTTTGCCGAATCCATAATCGATAAGGTCTTTCAGGTCGATGTAAAACGCCAGACACCGCGGTCGGCCCCCTCTCCCTCCGGGAGAGGGCTGGGGTGAGGGTTAAAGCGCCACCGCAAAATTCAGCCGAAACTGCTGCGGCGTCACGCCAAGCCGGCGATTGAACACACTGCGCATGTGTTGCGCATCGCGAAAACCACACTGATACGCCACAGTCTTCAACGGCGCCGCCGTACTTTCCAGCATCACCCGCGCCGCATCCACTCGCGCCCGCTCGACGAACTCCGCTGGCGTGACCTTGGCTTCGCGCGCAAACACCCGAGAGAAATTGCGCGCGCTCATGTTCGCCGCATTGGCCAGATCAGCGATCGTCAGATCACCAGTCAGATTGGCCAATACATAAAGCTGCACCATTGCCACCACCGACGTCGGCTCCGCGTGCGGCGTCAGGAACGGACTGAACTGCGACTGGCCACCGGAGCGCTGAGTGAACACCACCAAGCGCTTGGCCACGCTCAGCGCCACTTCAGCACCGTGATCACGCGCCAGCAGGTACAACGACAGATCGATCCCCGCCGTCACCCCGGCCGAGGTGTAGAGCGCGCCGTCCTCGACGTACAGACGATCCGCCTCAACCTGTGTGGTCGGGCACAGCCGGGCCAACGCCTCGGCATCGTTCCAGTGCGTGGTGACGGTGCGCCCTTCCAGCATTCCGGCGCGCGCCAGCATGAACGCGCCGTTGCAGATCGAACCGAAGCGCTGCGCCCGTGCACACGCCTCGCGCAGCCACTCGTCGAACGTCGCGCCGAAATCCATGAAGGGCAGTTGCGGGCCGCCAGCGACCAGCAGCAGATCGTAGGCGTCGAGTGCTTCGCTGAAATGCCGATGGGCATTCAGGGTCAAACCGTTGGAGCAGGCCATCGGGCCGCGTTCGACGCCGATCACTTCGAGCCGATAGTGATCCTCGGGCGCCAGGAAGCGATTTGCCTCGGCGAACACATCCATCGGGCCACTGACGTCCAGCGACTGCACGCCGGCGAACACGACGATGGCGACGGTTTTGGTCATGGCGGCAAAGCTCCTTTGGGTCTCTGATCCGAGTTGGCACGATTTGCAGGTGGATTGGCAAGGATCGCAGCCATGGGTCGATTGTTCGCTTCCAGCGCCGGGAACAGACTTTCCCCATCAGCGCCACAACGGCGTTTCAGTGAGGAAACCTGCCATGACCACGACCATCGCCGGCATCAAAATTCCCGACAGCGCCCTCGCTCGGGCCAGCACCGAATACATCCGCGACATCGAATCCGACCTGCTCTACCACCACTCGCGCCGGGTCTTTCTATTCGGCGCGTTGAGCGGCGAGCGCCAGCAACTGGCTTACAACCCGGAGCTGCTGTACGTCGGCGCAATGTTCCATGACCTCGGTCTGGTCGAAGGTCACCGCAGTGATGACGAGCGTTTCGAAGTGGACGGCGCCAACGCGGCAGCGGCGTTTCTCAAACCGTACGGGCTCAGCGATGACGACATCGAGCAGGTCTGGCTGTCGATTGCCCTGCACACCACGCCAGGCGTGCCGAAGTATCTGCGCCCGACGGTGGCGCTGGTCACCGCTGGCGTCGAGATGGATGTGCTGGGCATGGATTACGCCGCGTTCAGCACCGTGCAGCGTGAGGCGGTGGTGCATGCGCATCCGCGCGGAGAAGGGTTCAAGGAGTGCATCATCTGCGCGTTTGCCGACGGCTTGCGCCATCGTCCGCAGACCACGTTCGGCAATGTGAAGACCGATGTATTGAAAGATCAGGAGCCGGGGTTCAAGCCGATGAACTTTGTCGAGGTCATCCGTAACTCTCCCTGGATTTGAAGATCACCAGAAACAAACTGTGGGAGCGAGCTTGCTCGCGAATGCGGTGGGTCAGGCAACATTTCCATCGACTGACACGCCCTCTTCGCGAGCAAGCTCGCTCCCACAGGGATTGGGGTTGATCACAGATCTGTAATCAACCCCATTGGCTTACGCCGCTTCTGGAGCCGGTGCGCGACGTACGTCCGGTTGTTTCCACGAATCGGCGGCGCCTTCTTCGATGGCTTGCTGGATGGCTTTCTTGCGCGCCTCTTCGGCACGGCGGCTGAAGAACCAGACCATGAAGGTCACCAGCGATACCGCCAGCAGAATCAGGCTGGCCACGGCGTTGATCTCCGGCTTCACGCCCAGACGCACCGCCGAGAACACTTCCATCGGCAGGGTCGTCGAGCCCGGCCCGGAGACGAAGCTCGCCAGCACCAGGTCGTCCAGCGACAGAGCAAACGACATCATGCCGCCCGCTGCCAGCGACGGCGCAATCATCGGGATGGTGATCAGGAAGAACACCTTCCACGGCCGTGCACCGAGGTCCATGGCCGCTTCTTCGATCGACAGGTCCAGCTCACGCAGACGCGCCGACACCACCACCGCCACATAAGCCGCACAGAACGTCGTGTGGGCGATCCAGATAGTGACGATGCCACGTTCCTGCGGCCAGCCGATCATCTGCGCCATCGCCACGAACAGCAGCAACAGCGACAGACCGGTGATCACTTCCGGCATCACCAACGGCGCGGTGACCAGGCCACCGAACAGCGTGCGGCCCTTGAAGCGGGTGATGCGGGTCAGCACGAACGCTGCCAGCGTGCCCAGCGCCACCGCGGCGACCGCGGTGTAGCAGGCGATTTCCAGCGAACGCAACACCGAGCCCATCAATTGCGTGTTGTCGAGCAGGCCGACGTACCACTTGATCGACCAGCCGCCCCACACTGTCACCAGTTTCGAGGCGTTGAACGAGTAGATCACCAGGATCAGCATCGGCAGGTAGATGAACAACAAACCCAGAACCAGCATCAGGCTGGAGAAACGGAAGCGCTTCATTCTTTACCCTCCATTTCCTTGGCCTGACTGCGGTTGAACAGGATGATCGGGACAATCAGGATCGCCAGCATCACCACCGCCAGGGCGGACGCCACCGGCCAGTCACGGTTGTTGAAGAACTCTTGCCAGAGCACTTTACCGATCATCAGGGTTTCCGGGCCGCCAAGCAGTTCCGGGATCACGAACTCACCCACCACCGGGATGAACACCAGCATGCAGCCGGCGATGATGCCGTTTTTCGACAGCGGCACGGTGATTTTCCAGAAGCTGTTGAAGGTGCTCGAACCGAGGTCCGACGCCGCTTCCAGCAGACTGGTGTCGTGTTTGACGAGGTTGGCGTATAGCGGCAGGATCATGAACGGCAGATACGAATAGACCACACCTATGTACACGGCGAGGTTGGTATTGAGGATCTGCAGCGGCTCGTCGATCAGGCCCATGCTCATCAGGAACCCGTTGAGCAGGCCGTTGTTGCTGAGGATGCCCATCCACGCGTAAACGCGGATCAGGATCGCGGTCCAGGTCGGCATCATGATCAGCAGCACCAGCACCGTTTGCAGCTCTTTACGGGCACTGGCGATGGCGTAGGCCATCGGGTAGCCGATCAGCAGGCAGAGAAGGGTGCTGAAAAACGCCATCTTCAGCGAGCCGAGGTACGCGGCAATGTACAACTCGTCGTCGCCGAGCATCGCGTAGTTGCCCAGGTTCAGCAGCAACTGCAGCTTCTGCTCGGCGAAGGTGTAGATCTGGGTGTACGGCGGGATGGCCACGTCGGCTTCGGCGAAACTGATCTTCAGCACGATGAAGAACGGCAGCATGAAGAACAGAAACAGCCAGATGAACGGGACCCCGATGACCAGTTGGCGGCCACCGGGAATTATTCGATTGAGGCGGCGTTTGAATTTGCGCATGTTCATGAGCGAAGTACCACGCCGCTGTCGTCTTCCCACCACACGTAAACCTGGTCACCCCAGGTCGGGCGGGCGCCGCGGCGTTCGGCGTTGGCGACGAACGATTGCACCAGCTTGCCGCTCGGCAACTCGACGTAGAACACCGAGTGACCGCCCAGGTAGGCGATGTCATGCACCTTGCCGCTCGACCAGTTGTATTCGCAGGTCGGCTGGTCGGCGGTGACCAGCAGTTTCTCCGGACGGATCGCGTAGGTGACCGACTTGTCCTGCACCGACGTGCTGATGCCGTGGCCGACGTAGATCTGCCGGTCGAGGTCCTTGCAGGTGATGGTCGCGTGGCCTTCGGCGTCGTCGATCACTTCGCCTTCGAAGATGTTCACGTTGCCGATGAATTCGCAGACCAGACGGCTGGTCGGGGTTTCGTAGATGTCGATCGGGCTGCCGATCTGGGCGATCCAGCCCAGGTGCATGATCGCGATGCGCTCGGCCATGGTCATGGCCTCTTCCTGGTCGTGGGTCACCATCACGCAGGTCACGCCCACGCGCTCGATGATCTCCACCAGCTCCAGTTGCATCTGCGACCGCAGTTTTTTGTCCAGTGCGCCCATCGGCTCATCGAGCAACAGCAGCTTCGGCCGCTTGGCCAGGGAACGCGCCAGCGCCACGCGCTGCCGCTGACCGCCGGACAGTTGATGCGGCTTGCGCTTGGCGTACTGGCTCATCTGCACCAGCTTGAGCATCTCGGCCACGCGGGCGTCGACCTCGGCCTTGGGAATCTTGTCCTGCTGCAGGCCGAACGCGATGTTCTGCGCCACAGTCATGTGCGGGAACAGGGCGTACGACTGGAACATCATGTTGATCGGTCGCTCGTACGGCGGCATGTCGGTGATGTCGACGCCGTCGAGGAAAATGCGCCCCTCCGTGGGCCGTTCGAACCCTGCCAGCATCCGCAGCAGGGTGGATTTGCCCGATCCCGAACCGCCGAGCAGGGCGAAGATCTCACCCTTCTTGATTTCCAGGGACACATCGTCCACGGCAATCGTCTCGTCGAACTTCTTCGTGACCCGGTCGATTTTGACCAACACCTGTTTAGGTGTCTGGTCGCCCTCGAGGGCTTTCTTATAGGCGCCGGAGGCAACTGCCATTTACGAAACTCCCAGAAAAAAACAGTGCAGTTCGCCCAATGCAGACGAACCCAGGATAGTTTGTGCCTTACTTGCCCGACTTGACCTTGGTCCAGCTACGGGTCATCAAACGCTGAATATTGGGTGGCAACTCGACCGACACGTAAGTCTTGTCGAGAACGGCCTGCGGTGGATAAACCGCTGCATCGGTGCGGATGGACTGTTCCATCAGCTTGTCCGCCCCCGGGTTGGGGTTGGCGTAACCGACGTAATCACTGACCTGGGCGATGACCTCAGGTTTCAGCAAATAGTTGATGAAGGCGTGCGCCTCCTTGGCGTTGGACGAGTCCTTCGGAATCGCCAGCATGTCGAACCACAGCGCGCCGCCTTCTTTTGGAATCGAGTACGCGATGTTCACGCCTTTCTTGGCTTCCTCGGCGCGATGTTTGGCCTGGAACATGTCACCGGAAAAACCGATGGCCACGCAGATGTCGCCGTTGGCCAGGTCGCCGATGTATTTGGACGAGTGGAAGTAGGTCACGTAAGGACGCACCGCGAGCAACTTGTCGGTGGCTTTTTCGTAATCCTTGGGGTTGGTGCTGTTGGCGTTCAGGCCCATGTAGTTGAGCACGGTCGGCATCATTTCATCCGCCGAATCGAGGAACGCGACGCCGCAGCTGTGCAGTTTCTTGATGTTCTCGGGCTCGAACAGCACGCTCCAGGAGTCGATCTTGTCGACACCGAGCACTTCCTTGACCTTGTCGACGTTGTAACCGATGCCGTTGGTACCCCACAGGTACGGCACGGCGTACTGGTTGCCGGGATCGTTCTGTTCCAGGCGCTTGAGCAGCACCGGGTCGAGGTTGGAATAGTTCGGCAATTGCGCCTTGTCGAGCTTCTGAAACGCGCCCGCCTTGATCTGCTTGCCGAGGAAGTGGTTCGACGGCACGACCACGTCGTAACCGGTACGCCCGGCCAGCAGCTTGCCTTCCAGGGTTTCGTTGGAATCGAACACGTCGTAGACCGGTGTGATCCCGGTGGCTTTCTGGAAGTCAGCCAGGGTCGTCTCGCCGATGTAGTCCGACCAGTTATAAATATGCACCGTACCGGCGGCCTGGGCTCCGACAGCAATGGTCAGGCCGGCAGTGGCCAGCAGGGCTTTGCGCAAAGAAGAAAAAATAGGCAAGTGGAGGTCCTCTAATTTAATTGGGCCCAAGTTGCCCCGCGTTACATGACAGCCATGGCTGCCCGGAAACAAAACCGGCGCGCAACTTACCCTCGAAAAACCGTTCCTGCAAAACTTCCTGTCATTTAATTGATCCGCTGACCGCCCTCACAAACGACGACGGCCAGCGGTTACGGCTTCAAACCGGCTTATTTACCGGATTTGATCTTGGTCCAGCTGCGGGTCAATTCACGCTGGGTCGCCGCTGGCAGATCGGCGATGGCATACAACTTGGCCTGCACATCGGCTGGCGGGTAGATGCCTGGATCGCTGGTGATGTCTTTATTCACCAGTGGCGTTGCAGCAGCGTTACCGTTCGGGAAACGTACGGCGTTGGTGATGCCGGCCATGACTTCAGGCTTCTGCAGGAAGGTCATGAACTTGTAGGCGCCTTCAACGTTTTCGGCATCCTTCGGAATCGCGACCATGTCGAAGAAGCTGCCCGCGCCTTCCTTCGGAATGGCGTAGCTGACTTTGACCTTGTCACCGGCCTCGGCAGCACGGGACTTGGCCTGCTGCACATCACCCGAGTAGCCGACCGCTACGCAGATGTTGCCGTTGGCCAGGTCCGAGATGTACTTGGAGGAGTGGAAGTAGGTGATCGAAGGACGAATCTTGAGGAACAGTTCCTCGGCCTTCTTGATGTCTTCTTTCTTCTGGCTGTCGGTTGGCAGGCCCAGGTAGTGCAGCGCGACCGGCAGCATTTCGGTCGGCGAATCGAGGAAGCTCACACCACAGCCCTTGAGCTTGGCGATGTTTTCCGGCTTGAGCAGCACGTCCCACGAGTCGATGGTGTCGACGCCCAGCGCAGCCTTGACCTTCTCAGGGTTGTAGCCGATGCCGATCGAGCCCCACATGTACGGGAAGGCGTGCTTGTTGCCCGGGTCGCTGACCGATACGGCCTTGAGCAGGTCCTGGTTCAGGTTCTTCCAGTTAGGCAGCTTGGACTGGTCCAGTTCCTGATAAACGCCGGCCTTGATCTGCTTGGCCAGGAAGTTGTTCGACGGCACAACGACGTCGTAACCGGACTTGCCCGCCAGCAGTTTGGCTTCCAGGGTTTCGTTGCTGTCGAATACGTCGTAGACAACCTTGATCCCCGACTCCTTCTCGAAGTTGGCGATGGTGTCCGGGGCGATGTAGTCGGACCAGTTGTAGACGTGCAGCACATTGTCGTCCGCGTGAACCGCACCCGCCATCATGCCCGCTACGGACAAAGCGAGAAGAGTCTTGCCAGCAAGCTTTTTACCTAATGCCTTCATGCGTCATGCTCCAAATTTTTCTTTTTTGAACCACTCTGTTCAGCGGCCGAACCCGGACAACTGGAACCGCGGCTAGTCTGGCAAGATCGGAGGCGGTCTTTCAACAAAAGGCCGACCTTTCTGACACCATCGAGCGAGAGCGCCGCAGCTCCCTCGCTCGAAGCCTAGCACTTAGGCCTGCAACGCACTGAGGGTCAGGTCCAGACACTTGCGTGCCTTTGTAACCAGCTCGTCGATCTCCGCCTTGCTGATCACCAGCGGCGGCGCAATGATCATGGTGTCGCCCACAGCGCGCATGATCAGGCCGTTATCGAAGCAGAACTGCCGGCAGATCATGCCCACGCCCCGACCTTCGTAACGCTTGCGAGAGGCCTTGTCCTGCACCAGCTCGATCGCCCCGAGCAGACCGACCCCGCGCACTTCACCCACCAACGGGTGATCGTTGAGTTCGCGCAGACGTTTCTGCAAATACGGTGCCGTTTCGTTGCGCACGTTCTCGATAATTTTCTCGTCGCGCAAAATCCGGATATTTTCCAGACCCACCGCTGCTGCCACCGGATGTCCGGAGTAGGTGAAGCCGTGGTTGAAATCACCGCCTTCGTTGAGCACCTTCACCACTTCGTCGCGAACGATCAGGCCACCCATCGGGATGTAGCCGGAGGTCAGGCCTTTGGCGATGGTCATCATGTCCGGTTTCAGGTCGTAGAAATCCGAACCGAACCACTGACCGGTACGGCCGAAACCGCAGATCACTTCATCCGCCACGAACAGAATGTCGTACTTGGCGAGGATTTCCTTGATGCGCGGCCAGTAGCTGTCGGGCGGAATAATCACGCCACCTGCGCCCTGAATCGGCTCGGCAATAAAGGCACCGACGTTGTCCACGCCGACTTCGAGAATTTTCTCTTCCAGTTGGTTGGCCGCCCAGAGGCCGAACTCTTCCGGCGACATGTCGCCGCCCTCGGCGAACCAGTACGGCTGAGCGATGTGGACGATGCCCGGAATCGGCAAGTCGCCCTGCTCGTGCATATAGGTCATGCCACCCAGGCTCGCGCCGGCCACGGTGGACCCGTGATAGCCGTTCTTGCGGCTGATGATGACTTTCTTGTTCGGCTGGCCCTTGATCGCCCAGTAGTGGCGAACCATGCGCAGCATGGTGTCGTTGCCTTCGGAGCCGGAGCCGGTGAAGAACACGTGGTTCATGCCTTCAGGTGCCACGTCGGCGATGGCCTTGGCCAGTTCCAGTGCCGGCGGGTGCGCGGTCTGGAAGAACAGGTTGTAGTAAGGCAGTTCGCGCATTTGCTTGGCAGCCGCGTCAGCCAGCTCATCGCGGCCATAACCGATCGCCACGCACCACAGACCCGCCATGCCATCGAGGATCTTGTTGCCCTCGCTGTCCCACAGGTACACGCCCTTGGCGTTGGTGATGATCCGTGGGCCCTTCTCTTTCAGCTGCTTGAAGTCGCTGAACGGGGCCAGGTGGTGATCGCTGCTCAGGGCTTGCCACTCACGGGTTTGCGGGTTGTTGCTGGTCATGCCAATTCTCCTTGTTATCGGTGAAGGCACGGCTGCTGCCAGCCGTGCCCGGCGTATCAGACGGCGAAGAGCAGGTACTCACGCTCCCAGGAACTGATCACGCGCTTGAAGTTTTCATGCTCGGCCCGTTTAACCGCGACGTAGCCAGTGATGAAGGTTTTGCCCAGGTATTTCTCGATGGTCGCGCTGTTTTCCATGCGCTCGAGGGCGTCTTCGATGGTCAGCGGCAGGCGCAGGTTGCGGCGTTCATAGCCACGGCCAACGACTGGCGCGCTCGGGTTGAGGCCCTCGACCATGCCGATGTAGCCGCAGAGCAGGCTTGCGGCAATCGCCAGGTACGGGTTGGCGTCGGCGCCCGGCAGGCGGTTTTCCACACGGCGATTCTGCGGCCCGGCATCCGGAACGCGCAGGCCCACGGTGCGGTTCTCTTCGCCCCACTCCACGTTCACCGGCGCCGAGGTGTCCGGCAGGAAGCGGCGGAACGAGTTGACGTTCGGCGCGAACAGCGGCAGCAATTCCGGGATCAGTTTCTGCAGGCCACCGATGTGGTGCAGGAACAGCTGGCTCATGGTCCCGTCTTCATTGGAGAACACGTTCTTGCCGGTCTCGATGTCGATGATGCTCTGGTGCAAGTGCATCGCACTGCCCGGCTCACCGGTCATCGGCTTGGCCATGAAGGTGGCGGCCACGTCGTGCTTGAGCGCGGCTTCGCGCATGGTGCGTTTGAACACCAGGATCTGGTCGGCCAGCGACAGGGCGTCGCCATGACGGAAGTTGATTTCCATCTGCGCCGTGCCGTCTTCGTGGATCAGCGTGTCGAGGTCCAGCTCCTGCAGTTCGCACCAGTCGTAGACGTCTTCGAACAGCGGGTCGAATTCGTTCGCCGCTTCGATGGAGAACGACTGACGACCGATTTCCGGACGGCCCGAACGGCCAATCGGCGGCTGCAACGGATAGTCAGGGTCGTCGCTGCGCTTGGTCAGGTAAAACTCCATTTCCGGCGCCACGATCGGCTGCCAGCCCTTGTCGGCGTAGAGTTTCAGGACTTTCTTGAGCACGTTGCGCGGCGACAGCTCGATCGGGTTGCCTTGCTTGTCGTAGGTGTCGTGGATCACTTGGGCGGTCGGCTCGATCGCCCACGGCACCAGGTACACGGCGTTCTGGTCGGGGCGGCAGATCATGTCGATGTCGGCCGGGTCGAGCAGTTCGTAATAGATGTCGTCTTCAACGTAGTCGCCGGTCACGGTCTGCAGCAACACACTCTCTGGCAGGCGCATGCCTTTTTCGGCGATGAACTTGTTGGTCGGCGAGATCTTGCCGCGGGTGATACCGGTCAAGTCGCCGATCATGCATTCGACTTCTGTGATCTTGTGGTCTTTCAACCAATCGGTGAGCTGGTCGAGGTTGTTACTCATAAATGCCTCTGGGCTGAGTCTCCTGACAGGGGTGTCAGGCAAAGTTTGACGCCGTGACGTCGCGTTAAAGGGTGCTTGCTTGCGCGCAGTGCCGGCTTACGCCTGGCACCGCGCATCAACAATGAAAGAGGAGCTTACCTGCCCTTTACGCTGGCGTTGCATTTCCTGTGCACATTCAAGGCGTGCAGAATCATGAGCACGGCTCGAAGAGCGGCACAGGCTTTGGGACTCAAAGGGATCTATAGTGAAAGGAGACGCCATAAACAGGATGCCTTGCCGTACGTCCAGAATAACGGACGCGACCGTTCTGGCTGCTGCCGACGAGACCGGCGTAGACAGCCCGCAAGCCTTGCTGGCTGCGCTACGGACGGATTGATCGCCACTGATGTGATGAGCATGCAGACCGGACTGTTGCGAGCAGTCGGTGATGCCGATTAACGGCAGGCGAGACATGAAGCACCCCGGTATTATTGCTGTTATGGGTTTGATCCGAGCTTAGCCTTGTTCATTTTTTTACACAACACCCCCGTAAAAAATACAACACGGCCTGCTCAAGCCTGCGGGTGCCAAGCGTCCCAAGGATAAAAAACCGCCCCAAAGTGCCCCATAAATGCCCTCGCAGCGCTTTTTTAGGGCAAAAAAGGCCTCGCTTGACTTCGGCAGGCCGTTCGGGTTGACTGAAACCAGAAAAGATCAATGATTGATATTTTTAACAACAAAGGTGTTGCATCATGTCGGTACCCCCGCGTGCCGTTCAGCTTAACGAAGCGAACGCGTTCCTTAAGGAACATCCTGAGGTTCTGTACGTTGACCTTCTGATTGCGGATATGAATGGTGTGGTGCGCGGCAAGCGCATCGAACGCACCAGCCTCCACAAGGTTTACGAGAAAGGCATCAACCTGCCGGCCTCTCTATTTGCTCTGGATATCAATGGCTCTACGGTGGAAAGCACCGGCCTGGGCCTGGACATCGGCGACGCCGACCGGATCTGCTATCCAATCCCCGACACCCTGTGCAACGAGCCATGGCAGAAGCGCCCTACCGCGCAACTGTTGATGACCATGCACGAACTCGAAGGCGATCCGTTCTTCGCCGATCCGCGCGAAGTGCTCCGTCAAGTTGTTGCAAAATTTGACGAGATGGGCTTGACCATCTGCGCCGCGTTCGAACTCGAGTTCTACCTGATCGACCAGGAAAACGTGAACGGCCGTCCACAGCCGCCACGCTCGCCTATCTCCGGCAAACGCCCACACTCGACTCAGGTCTACCTGATCGACGACCTCGACGAATACGTCGACTGCCTCCAGGACATTCTGGAAGGCGCCAAAGAGCAAGGCATTCCGGCCGATGCCATCGTCAAGGAAAGTGCCCCGGCGCAGTTCGAAGTGAACCTGCACCACGTCGCCGACCCGATCAAGGCGTGCGACTACGCGGTACTGCTCAAGCGTCTGATCAAGAACATCGCCTACGACCATGAAATGGACACCACCTTCATGGCCAAGCCGTACCCAGGCCAGGCAGGCAATGGTCTGCATGTGCACATTTCGGTACTCGACAAAGATGGCAAAAACATTTTTGCCAGCGAGGATCCCGAGCAGAACGCCGCGCTGCGTCACGCGATCGGCGGTGTGCTCGAGACCCTGCCGGCGCAGATGGCTTTCCTCTGCCCGAACGTCAACTCGTACCGTCGCTTCGGCGCGCAGTTCTATGTACCGAACTCGCCGTGCTGGGGCCTGGACAACCGCACCGTGGCGATCCGCGTTCCGACCGGTTCTGCCGATGCCGTGCGTATCGAACACCGCGTGGCCGGCGCCGACGCCAACCCGTACCTGCTGATGGCTTCGGTCCTGGCGGGTGTGCATCACGGTCTGGTGAACAAGATCGAACCGGGCGCTCCGGTCGAAGGCAACAGTTACGAGCAGAACGAACAAAGCCTGCCGAACAACCTGCGCGATGCACTGCGTGAGCTGGACGACAGCGAGGTGATGGCCAAGTACATCGATCCGAAATACATCGATATCTTCGTCGCCTGTAAAGAGAGCGAGCTGGAGGAGTTCGAACACTCCATTTCCGACCTCGAGTACAACTGGTACCTGCATACCGTTTAAACGGATTGCGAACCAGATAAAACGCCGTCGGCTCCTGCAGCCCACGGCGTTTTTTTATGACCAACCAGCCATCTCTGTTGATGGGGTGGATGGCCGCCTGCGGCGGATCGCTGGCAAGTCGAATCGTCGCACCGCAGCTCCCACAGGGTTCTGTTGGGTACTCAAAATGTGTGTTCTACACAGATCATTGTGGGAGCTGGCTTGCCAGCGATGGCGGTCGACAAGACAACACGGAACCCGGCTCGTACAATGCCCCCTGCCCCGCAGGAGACTTCCATGACGCGTCCCGCCCCCGTCCGCAAACCCCGTGCCCGCAGCCAGGCGCGGATCGATTCGATTCTCGACGCCGCGCGCACACTGCTGGCGGCCGAAGGCGTGGCCAGTCTGTCGATCTACAGCGTCGCCGAGCGCGCACAGATTCCGCCCTCCTCCGTGTACCACTTCTTCGCCAGCGTCCCGGCGCTGCTCGAAGCGCTGACCGCCGATGTGCACGCGGCCTTTCGCGCCTGCCTGCAAGCACCGATCGATCACCAGGCCCTGCGCGACTGGCGTGACCTGTCGCGGCTGATCGAACAGCGGATGCTGGAGATCTACGACGAAGACGCCGCCGCCCGCCAGTTGATCCTGGCGCAACATGGCCTGACCGAAGTGACCCAGGCCGACCGCCAGCACGACATCGAACTGGGCGACCTGATGCACAAGCTGTTCGATCATCACTTCGAATTGCCAAGGCTGCCGGAGGATGTCGATGTGTTTGCGCTGGCGATGGAGCTCGGCGACCGCGTGTATGCGCGCTCGGTGCAGCAGCACGGGCAGATCACGCCGCGCATGGCCGAGGAAGGGATGCGGGTGTTTGATGCCTATATCGGGTTGTATCTGCCGCCTTATCTGCCCAAAAGAAATCTCTAGCGCCCTCACCGACCCCTTCGCGAGCAAGCTCGCCCCCACAGTGATTTGTAGTGAACACAACATCTGTGAACGACACCGAACCTGTGGGAGCGAGCTTGCTCGCGAAGGCCGCGCCGCAGTTTTCAGATCAGGCACAAAAAACCCCGAAGGGCTCACGCCCTCCGGGGTTGTTTTTTACTCACAGGCTTACAACTTGGCGATCGACACCTCGGTGGATTTCACAAAGGCAATGACTTCGCTGCCCACCGCCAGTTCGAGCTCTTTGACCGAACGGGTGGTGATCACCGAAGTGACGATGCCGGAGGCGGTCTGCACGTCGATTTCCGACAGCACGTCGCCGAGAACGATCTCCTTGATCGAGCCTTTGAACTGGTTGCGCACGTTGATGGCTTTGATAGTCATGATATTTCTCCTGGGGTCGAAATAAGCTGCAAGTTGCGAGTTTCAAGCGGCAAGCAAAAGCACAGCGCTTTTACTTGCAGCTTGTAGCTTGCCGCTTGAAGCTGCTTCATTGCGCCCAACGCAATTGCGTAGGCAGGGGTGAAACGGGTTCCGGCTCTGGCGGCTCGCCAGGCAGGGACAAAACTCGGTTGAGCACTTCGGTTTCCAGCGCCGCCAGCCGGTGCGATCCGCGCACTCGCGGACGCGGCAATTCAACTTGCAGGTCGAGGCCGACTTCGCCGTCCTCGATCAGAATCACCCGGTCGGCAATCGCTACCGCCTCGCTGACGTCGTGGGTCACCAGCAATACGGTGAAGCCGTGCTGCTGCCACAAGCGCTCGATCAATTGCTGCATCTCGATCCGGGTCAGGGCGTCCAGCGCACCGAGCGGTTCGTCGAGCAGCAGCAGGCGCGGTTGGTGGATCAACGCCCGGGCCAGCGCAACACGCTGCTTCTGCCCGCCGGATAGGGCCGCCGGCCACTCGTTGGCGCGATCGGCCAGACCGACCGCCTCCAGCGCTGCCAGCGCCTGCGGGCGCCAGTTGCCTTTGAGGCCGAGGCCGACGTTGTCGATGATCTTTTTCCACGGCAGCAGCCGCGCTTCCTGAAACATCAGCCGCGTGTCATCCCGCGCATCGCTGAGCGGTGCGGCGCCGGCCAGCAAGTCGCCGCCAGTCGGCTGGTCGAGGCCGGCGAGCAAGCGCAGCAAGGTGCTCTTGCCGCAACCGCTGCGCCCGACCACGGCGACGAATTGCCCCGCCGGAATGTGCAGGTCGATGTCACGCAGCACCTGCCGCGCACCGAAGGTTTTCTGCAGGTTGCGCACCACCAGCGGAATCCCGCGCAGCAGGCGTGGAGGTTGTTGAGCCGTCATGCCGCACCTCCCTTGGCAACCTGATAGGCCGGATGCCAGCGCAGCCACACACGTTCGAGTCCACGGGCGGCGAGGTCGGCGAGTTTGCCGAGCACGGCGTAAAGCAGGATCGCCAGCACCACCACGTCGGTCTGCAAAAACTCGCGGGCATTCATCGCCAGATAACCGATGCCGGAGCTGGCGGAAATGGTTTCCGCGACGATCAGCGTCAGCCACATGAAGCCCAGCGCGAAGCGCACGCCGACCAGAATCGAAGGCAGTGCACCCGGCAGAATCACCTGCCAGAACAGGCTGAAACCGCTCAAGCCATAGCTGCGCGCCATCTCCACCAGCGCCGGGTCGACGTTGCGGATGCCGTGATACGTGTTGAGGTAGATCGGGAACAACGTGCCCAATGCCACCAGGAAAATCTTCGCCGACTCGTCAATCCCGAACCACAGAATCACCAGCGGAATCAGCGCCAGGTGCGGCACGTTGCGGATCATCTGCACCGAGCTGTCGAGCAGACGCTCGCCCCACTTCGACAGGCCAGTGATGAAGCCCAGCACCAGGCCGATGCTGCCACCGATGGTGAAGCCCAGCGCAGCGCGCCAGCCGCTGATGGCCAGGTGCGTCCAGATCTCGCCGCTGCGCACCAGACTGACGCCGGCTTCGATCACCGCCACCGGCGCCGGCAGGATCCGCGTCGACAACCAACCAGCCGACACCGACAACTGCCACACCGCCAGCAACAACACCGGCAACGCCCAAGGCGCGAGGCTGTGGATAATTTTCTTCATGGCGCGCCTCAGCTCTGCGACGCGGCTTTGGGAAGAATGTCGTTGGCGACCATCTCGCCGAACGGGCTGACATAACCGGCGCTTTTCGGCTGTTCCGGACGCTCGATGTCGAGGTGCGGGAACAGCAGTTCAGCGACGCGGTACGACTCTTCGAGGTGTGGATAACCGGAGAAGATAAAGGTGTCGATACCCAGATCCGCATATTCCTTCACTCGCGCCGCCACGGTCGGGCCATCGCCGACCAGCGCCGTACCGGCACCGCCGCGCACCAGACCGACGCCGGCCCACAGGTTCGGGCTGACTTCGAGGTTGTCGCGGCTGCCGCCGTGCAGCGCGGCCATGCGTTGCTGACCGACCGAATCGAAGCGCGCCAGCGATGCCTGCGCGCGCTTGATGGTATCGTCGTCCAGATGCGAGATCAGGCGATCCGCCGCTTGCCACGCTTCAGCGTTGGTTTCCCGCACGATCACATGCAGACGAATACCGAAGCGCACGGTGCGTCCGAGCTTGGCGGCTTTGGCGCGCACCTGCGCAATCTTCTCGGCGACGGCTGCTGGCGGCTCGCCCCAGGTCAGGACCATCTCGACCTGTTCGGCGGCCAGGTCCTGCGCCGCTTCCGACGAGCCACCGAAGTACAGCGGCGGACGCGGCTGCTGGATCGGCGGATAGAGCAGCTTGGCACCCTTCACGCTGATGTGTTCACCGTCGTAATCGACGGTCTCGCCTTCCAGCACCCGACGCCAGATCCGGGTGAACTCCACCGAGGCCTGATAGCGCGCCTCGTGATCGAGAAACAGACCGTCGCCGGCCAACTCCTCCGGGTCACCGCCGGTCACCAGGTTGAACAGCGCACGACCGCCGGACAGACGATCCAGCGTGGCGGCCTGGCGCGCTGCCACCGTCGGGGAAATGATCCCGGGGCGCAGGGCAACGAGGAACTTCAGGCGCTGTGTCACCGGTATCAGCGATGCTGCCACCAGCCACGAGTCTTCGCAGGAACGGCCGGTGGGAATCAGCACGCCGCCGAAGCCCAGACGATCCGCCGCCTGCGCGACCTGTTGCAGATAACCGTGGTCGACGGCGCGGGCGCCTTCGGCGGTGCCAAGGTAATGGCCGTCGCCGTGGGTAGGCAGGAACCAGAAGATATTGAGGCTCATGGAGTGGTCTCCTTGGGGATTCGAATTACTGCGCCTTGGCCACAGCGGCCGGTGGTGTCCAGATCACATCCTTGATGCTCAGCGGCTTGGGAATCAGCTTGAGCTGGAAGAACGTGTCAGCGATTTTCTGTTGCGCAGCGACCACTTCCGGGGTCAGGAATAGTGCGCCGTAACCCTGGCGTTTCACCGAGGTCAGGGTGATGTCCGCCGGCAGACCAAGCAGTGGCGCGACTTGTTGAGTCACGTCTTCAGGATTGGCCTTCGACCATTCGCCGACGGCGCGCACTTCTTCGACGAGGGTCTTGATCACCTCAGGATTTTTCTGTGCGTAGGGCTTGGTCGCGAGATAGAACTGGTGGTTGTCGACGATGCCTTTGCCATCGCGCAGGGTGTGCGCTTGCAGTTGTTTCTCGGCAGCGGCCTGGTACGGATCCCAGATGACCCAGGCATCGACGCTGCCACGCTCGAACGCGGCGCGGGCATCGGCGGGCGGCAGGAATACGGTTTGAATATCGGAGTATTTGAGGCCGGCGTCTTCCAGCGCGCGCACCAGCAGGTAATGGACGTTGGAGCCTTTGTTCAGGGCGACTTTCTTGCCCTTGAGATCGGCCACCGATTTGATCGGCGAGTCTTTTGGCACAAGGATCGCTTCGCTGTTCGGCGCTGGCGGTTCGTAGGCGACGTAGAGCAGATCAGCGCCGGCGGCCTGGGCGAATACCGGTGGGGTTTCGCCGGTGACGCCGAAGTCGATCGAACCGACGTTCAGGCCTTCAAGCAGTTGCGGGCCACCGGGGAACTCGGTCCATTGCACGTCCACGCCTTGCGCGGCCAGACGTTTTTCCAGCGTGCCTTTGGCCTTGAGCAGCACCAGCGTGCCGTACTTCTGATAACCGATTCGCAGCGTCTCGGCCTGAGCTTGAGTGATGGCGCCGAAGGTGACAGCCGCAGCAAACAGAGCGACCAGACCACGACGCAAAAATACAGTGCGCATAGCGCTCTCCTATTTTGCTGTTGGGTTTTGGCTGCACCTGCTTAACCGTTAGCGGCTGAGTAAGGTGAGTTACATCAAGTTCCGGTGAGGCTTAAATGCTCCAGCGAGCACTCAATAAACGTTCATTCAACAAGCCCGGCTCCAGCGGTTTCGGCCGGCGGGCCATGGCACTGACAAACTGATCCAGCGCTTCGTGCAGACGCTGCTCCAGCGCTGGTGCCAGTTGTGCGGCGGCACTGCCTTCGCCGTAGGCGATCTGGCTGTCCTCGGCGAAAATGCCTTGCAGCATTTCCTGGGCTTTCAACGCCGACAGCACCGGTTTTAGCGCGTAATCGACCACCAGCATGTGAGCGATGCTGCCGCCAGTGGCCATCGGCAAGACAATCTTGTGGTTCAAGGCGCGCTCCGGGAGCAGATCCAGCAACGTCTTCAACGCGCCGGAAAACGAAGCCTTGTACACCGGTGTGGCGATCAGCAGGCCGTCGGCGTTTTCGATCTGTTGCAGCAGGTCGAGCACCTTCGGGCTGTCGAAGCGGGCGTGAAGCAAGTCTTCGGCCGGGAAGTCCCGCACCTGATAACTCACCACTTCCACCCCTTGCTGTTGCAACCAGCGTTGCGAGCGTTCCAGCAACACTCCGGAACGGGAGCGCAGGCTGGGACTGCCACCGAGTGATACGACCAGCATTGAGACTATTCCTTAAGCGTTACAGGCGATTCGCAGGTTGCGATCTCGCTTCGATGGAAGTGACCTTACCAGCTGATTTATATATCCATAAATCATATTTATTCATTTGGTTATGCGTTTTGGAGATATGTATTCAGCCTTCTTCCAGGCAAAAAAAAAAGGCCGTCGAAACGGCCTGAATCCCCTGCATCGTGGTTTCGTGGTGACTGGACTATGGCCACACCGCAAATCTCACTGACTCACTTGTTCGGCTGCGGCGTCAGGCGCAGGTACGGCTTCACCGCGCGATAGCCTTTTGGAAAGCGTCGTTTGATTTCATCTTCATCCTTGAGCGACGGCACGATCACTACCTCTTCACCGTCCTGCCAGTTGGCCGGGGTGGCCACCTTGTAGTTGTCGGTGAGCTGCAGCGAGTCGATCACCCGCAGGATCTCGTGGAAGTTGCGGCCGGTGCTCGCCGGGTAGGTGATGGTCAGGCGAATCTTCTTGTTCGGATCGATCACGAACAGCGAACGCACGGTCAGCGTGTCGTTGGCGTTCGGGTGGATCAGGTCGTAAAGATCAGACACCTTGCGATCGGCATCAGCCAGGATCGGGAAGTTGACGATGGTGTTCTGGGTTTCGTTGATGTCTTCGATCCACTTGTGGTGCGAGTCCACCGGGTCGACCGACAGCGCGATGGCTTTGACGCCACGCTGGGCGAACTCATCCTTGAGCTTGGCGGTGAAGCCCAGTTCGGTGGTGCACACCGGGGTGAAGTCGGCCGGGTGGGAGAACAGCACACCCCAGCTATCGCCCAGCCACTCGTGGAAACGAATCTTGCCGGCGCTGGAATCCTGTTCGAAGTCGGGGGCGATGTCGCCGAGTCTGAGGCTCATGATGCTGCTCCTGATGAGTTGTTGGAGAACTCAACTGTAGCTCGGGATTCGACATCATGAAAAAGAATAAATAACTAGATATCTAGATCATTAGTGAATATTAAACTTCTGTTCACTGGACGCTCGACGGCAACCCGACGAACATCGGTCGCAAGGTTCGAGAAGGCCTTGAGTTGCTGTAAAGAGGGAAATTTCGGGAAAGGCCTACGGGGGTGGGCCTGACTCGAAAACGCAAAAGCCCCGTCCGGCGCGATGCCGGACGGGGCTTTTTTACATCAGGTGCAGGAGCGCGCTATTACAGCAGCGGGATCGAGTAGCTGACGATCAGGCGGTTTTCATCCTGGTCGCGTTGACCCGGGATGTCGTTGCGCCACATAGCGTTTTTCCACATCACGCCAACGTTTTTCAGCGGGCCTTCTGGCACAACGTAACCGATGGTCAGGTCACGTTCCCACTCGGAGTTGCCATGGCCGTTTTCAAGACCATTTTTACCCACGGTGTCGATATTGTCGCCACGCAGGTAAACAACACCGGCGGTCAGGCCAGGCACGCCAACCTTGGCGAAATCATAGGAGTAGCGAGCCTGCCAGGTACGTTCGCCTGCACGGGCAAACTTGGCGATCTGCATGTCGGTGGTGATGTAAGCCGAAGAGCCGTCACCCTGGTTCAGCCAAGGGAAGTCACTGCTGCCGTTGCTGACCTGGTAGCCGCCGCCGAAGGTATGACCTTCAACGCTATACAGGAACAAGCCGCTGTAAAGGTTGTTGTCGACTTTGCCCTTGCCAGCATTGAAACCGGTGTAATTACCGTTGCTGAAATAAGCCGAGTCGTGGCCGTTCAAGCCGTCATCGGAGCTGTTGAAATAACGGAAGTCCGATTTCAACACGCCAGGGCCGATTGCCCAGTTGTGAACCAGGCCCAGGAAGTGCTGTTTGTAGAAGTCTTCCAGATTGCCGTAGTAGTACTGGGCAGTCAGGTCTTTGGTGATTTTGTAATCACCACCGGCGTAGATGAACTTGTTGCTGTTAGCCGTACGAGCACTTGCACCGCCAATGGCCATGTTCTCGTTATTGCTGGAGTTACGCCCCTTCACAGCTTCGATCTGACCGCCAATCAGAGTCAGGTCTTTGATCTCGTTGGACGTGATCTGGCCACCTTGAAAGGTTTGCGGCAGCAGACGGCCATCGTTGGTCACGATAACTGGCAGCTTTGGCTGCAGGGTGCCGAGCTTCAGTTCAGTCTGGGAGATCTTGGCTTTGGCAGTCAGGCCCAGGCTGGAGAAGTTGTTAACCGCTTTGCCATTGGACTCACTTGGGAAAACCGTGCCGCCGTACGAAGTGCTGCTGGTTGCCCCATTGGTGCCGCCACCCGAATCCAGACGTACGCCCAACAGGCCGATGGCGTCGATACCGAAGCCGACAGTGCCTTGGGTATAACCGGAGATGAAGCGCAGATCGAAGCCTTGGCCCCATTCTTCAGCTTTGCTCTGGGTGGAGTGAGCACCGGAGTCGCGGTTATCAGTGTTGATGTAGAAGTTACGCAGCCCCAAAGTAGCTTTGCTGTCTTCGATGAAACCGGCGGCGCCTGCCTGCTGCGCCATAACCCCTACGGCCACAGCCAGGGCCAAGGTGGACTTGTTCATGTATCGCTCCTCTCGTTTCTAATTCTTTTGCTTTTTTTACTGTCGGTTTCGGATCGATTGCCCGAAATCCTGAACGCTTGATCGCGGCGGACCCTTTACCCCCAGTCAAAGCCGCGAAAGGATACCCCGGCATAGTCCCCAAAAGAATTGTTTCATTCTTTTTCAGAACCCGAAGACATATAGAAGGCACCTCAGACTGGAGGTATCGGCTTCAACACCGATTCCTGAACCCGTCAAATTGTCGAGGGACGAAAATGCCAAAACACCGCAGCGTCTTTTGAACGCTGAACGGGTCTACTTTAAGCATTCGTCGGAGAACATAAAAAGAATAAAAAATGCGCTAGAGCTTATATTTTGGAATATAAAAAAATGCGCAAAAAAAACCTTGCCGAGCGGCAAGGTTTTTTTAATGACGTGTTACAGGAAGCTGTAGGTGTAGTTGAAGATCAGACGGGTCTGGTCCTGATCGGCAATATTGATTTGGCTGCCGCGATAAACACCGTTACGCAGGGTCACACCAAAACCTTTGAGCGTGCCCTGTTGAACGGTGTAATCAATCCGCATGTCGCGTTCCCACTCGGACATATCGCTACCGGTGCCATTCGTTGCCTTGATGTTGTCACCATGCAGGTAAGCGATCGAGGCTTTGAGACCCGGTACACCCAGACCTGCGAAGTCATAGGAGTACTGACCGAAAGTGGTGTTTTCACCCGCTCGGACGAAACCGTTAATCATGGAGTCGGTGAACAGGTAGAAACTGGCGCCGCCGGCACCTTCAGGGCGACCGTTGCCATCGACCACGTTGCCCTGGTTCAGGTAGACGAAACCACCGTCATCGTTGACGCGTTGATGGCCGAGCAAGAAGGCGTTGCCACCCAAGGTATACGTGAACATGGCGCTCCAGGTCTTGTTGTCGACCTCGCCCGGGGTCTTGGCATAACCACCGTTGTTATTGAACCGGTAGCCTGCGTCCCCGTTCTTGCCATCGGAGCTGCTGTCAAAATAGCGGATATCGGTCTTGAACGACTGATTGGTGTCGATCGGAAAGACGTGCACCAGGCCGAAGAAGTTCTGCTTGTAATAGTCCTGCAGGTTCGAGTGGTAGTACTGCAGCGTCAGGTCTTTGGTGACCTTCCAGTCAGCACCGGCATAACGGAACTGATTGCTGTCTTGGGTACCGCCGGCCACTGCCAGGCCGGTACTGTTTGACGAGGCACGGCCCACGGCATGCTCAAGCTGACCGGCGTTGAAGGTGACGTTGTCGATTTCCTTGGAGGTGATCGTGCCACCCTCGAAGGTTTGAGGCAGCAGGCGGCTATCGTTCGCGACCAGAATCGGCAAGCTCGGTTGCAGCGCGCCACCCAGGTGCGCTTCGGTCTTGGACAGACGTGCCTTGACGTTACCCGCTATGCGGCTCCAGGACTGCGTGGCCGAACCGTCGGAGTCACTTGGATTGAACGAGTTATTGTCCGGGTGGTGCCCACGACCACCATCCAGGTGAATACCGCTGAGCGCCTGCACATCAAGGCCAAAACCGACCGTACCTTGAGTGAAACCGGACAGGTAATCAAACTTGAAACCCTGCGCGGCTTCTCGCTGATCTGCGCCGCCATCGCGGTTGTCGTTGTTGAAATACATGGTGCGGGAACTAAGGGAAGCCTTGCTGTCTTCGATGAAACCCGCGGCACCTGCCTGCTGCGCCAATACCCCAAAGGCCACAGCCACGGCCAAGGTGGACTTATTCATTGTTAAGCTCCTCTCGTTTCTAATTATTGTTACCTGGCCCGAATCGATGCCCGGGTCTCGAAGGTAAGCGATTAGCGCCAGAGCGTGACCCACAAGTCAATCGTAACCTTATGTGTCTACGACCATAGTCTAATCTCCGGTTTTTTGGTCCATGCAGGTTCATGAATTCGTCATGACACTGAAAAGAATGGATACCTTCTTTTCTAATACCCTTTAGGAATTTAAACCCCGTATTTACAAGCTCTGGCGCTCCCCACGCTAACGCCCCGGTCAATTCCTGAAGAGTATTAAACCGCTCTGTTTATGGTGATTTGCACTGAAGCAATCCGGAAACAATTCCATCACTCCAACCGTCAACCCAGCGCACTATCCGGATCAATTGTTACAGTTTGTGTGTCGATGGGTTTTTTTTCATGCACAGCGAGGCCGCCGTCATTGCCGGAATGAACCCAGCCTTTTCAGACAATGTTTGCAGTGACGGGAATCAGAAGGAGCGTTTCAGATTGGCGGGTTATTCTGCCGATTGCCGACAGCCCATCCATTCGCACAACAGGTGCAGCGATGTGGGGAGCCTGTAGCGCGCTCCCCCACTCGCCATTCCTGATGAATCAGAGGGTCTTTTCGAAGATCTTCGAGTTGCGCTGATAGTTGTACAGCGACGCCCGCGCCGCTGGCAGGCGTTCAACGCTGCTTGGCTCAAAACCACGCTCGCGGAACCAGTGCGCGGTGCGGGTGGTGAGGACGAACAGGGTTTTCAGGCCTTGCGCCCGGGCACGGGTTTCGATGCGCTCCAGCAACTCGTCACCGCGACCGCCATGGCGGTACTCCGGGTTCACCGCCAGGCACGCCAGCTCGCCGGCATCCGAATCGGCGATCTGATACAGCGCCGCACAAGCGATGATCATGCCTTCACGCTCGACCACGCTGAACTGCTCGATCTCACGCTCCAGCACTTCACGGGAACGGCGCACCAGAATCCCCTGCTCTTCCAGCGGACTGATCAGGTCGAGCAGGCCGCCTACGTCTTCAATCGCCGCCTCGCGCACCAGTTCGAATTGCTCTTGCGCGACCAGCGTGCCGCCACCGTCACGGGTGAACAGCTCGGTCAGCAGCGCGCCGTCTTCGGCATAGCTGACGATATGGCTGCGCGCCACCCCGCCACGGCAAGCCTCGGCGGCGGCATCCAGCAGTTCGGCCTGATAGTTGTTGCCCAGCCGCGCCAGATGCGCCGGCACCTGTTGCGGGCGCAGTTCGCGCACCAGTTTGCCGTTCTCGTCAATCAGACCGAGGTCGGCGCCGAACAGCAGCAGTTTGTCAGCGCCCAGGTCGATCGCGGCGCGGGTGGCGACGTCTTCGCAGGCCAGGTTGAAGATCTCGCCGGTCGGCGAATAGCCCAGCGGCGACAGCAGCACGATCGAGCGCTCGTCGAGCAGGCGGTTGATGCCTTTGCGGTCGACCCGGCGCACTTCACCGGTGTGGTGATAATCGACACCTTCGAGCACGCCGATCGGCCGCGCGGTCACGAGGTTGCCGCTGGCCACGCGCAAGCGCGAGCCCTGCATTGGCGAAGAAGCCATGTCCATCGACAAGCGCGCTTCGATGGCGATGCGCAACTGGCCGACCGCGTCGATCACGCACTCCAGGGTCGCCGCATCGGTGATGCGCATGCCGTGATGGTAATGCGGGGTCAGGCCACGGGCGGCGAGGCGGGTTTCAATCTGCGGGCGCGAACCGTGCACAAGCACCAGACGCACACCAAGGCTGTGCAGCAGGACAATATCGTGGACGATGTTGCCGAAATTCGGATGCTCCACGCCGTCGCCGGGCAGCATGACGACGAAAGTGCAATCGCGGTGGGCATTGATATAAGGAGACGCGTGGCGAAGCCAATTGACGTATTCGGGCATGAACCTGGGCCTGTAATAAATAGCAGCCGGAAATAGGGGCGAAACGGAAAACGCACAGCGGGCTGATGGTTATCGTCGGAACAGGCTTGGCGACACGCGCGCTCTCCTCATGAATACGGGTTGGGGTGCAGGCAATTTACAGCGTTTGATCAGGCAAAACACAATCCCTTGTAGGAGTGAGCCTGCTCGCGATAGCGGAGTTTCAGTCAATATCTTCGGTGACTGACTCACCGCTGTCGCGAGCAGGCTCACTCCTACAAGTGTTCACTTTCATTCCTGCGAAGCTGTACCCGTTGTCAGGCAGTAATGTTCAATCAACTGCCGCAGTAGATGCACGGTAGGCTGCAAACGTGACATTTCAAGGTATTCGCCGGGCTGGTGCGCACAGGCGATGTCGCCGGGGCCGAGCACGATGGTTTCGCAACCAAGGCGCTGAAGATAAGGCGCTTCGGTGCCGAACGCTACTGCTTCGGCACTGTGACCGGTAAGCTTTTCCGCGATGCGCACCAGTTCGGCGTCTGCAGCCTGCTCGAATGAAGGCACTTCCGGGAACAACGGCTTGTAGTCGATCTTCACCTGATGCCGTTCGGCCACCGGATTGAGCTTGCGCAGAATCTCCGCACGCAGGACTTTCGGGTCCATGCCCGGCAGCGGGCGCAGGTCGAACTCCAGCGAACACTGGCCGCAGATGCGATTCGGGTTGTCGCCGCCATGAATACAGCCAAAGTTCAGCGTCGGTTGCGGCACGCTGAACTGCGGGTTGTTGAATTCACGCTGCCACAACAGACGCAGGCCACGCAGTTCGCCGATGGCATCGTGCATAGCCTCAAGGGCGCTGTGCCCCAGGCGCGGATCCGACGAATGGCCGCTCTGCCCGAGGATGTCGATGCGCTCCATCATGATGCCCTTGTGCATGCGGATCGGCTTGAGCCCGGTCGGCTCGCCGATCACCGCCGCGCGCCCGATGGGATGCCCGGCCTCGGCCAGCGCACGGGCGCCGGACATCGAGCTTTCTTCATCGCAAGTGGCGAGAATCAGCAGCGGTTGCCGGAACGGCTGGTCGAGCAACGGCTGCACGGCTTCGATGATCAGGGCGAAGAAGCCCTTCATGTCGCAGCTGCCCAGCCCGACCCAGCGGCCATCGACTTCGGTGAGTTTCAACGGATCGGTCTGCCACAGCGCATCGTCATACGGCACCGTGTCGCTGTGCCCGGCCAGCACCAGTCCGCCCGGGCCGCTGCCGAAACTGGCGAGCAGATTGAATTTTCCGGGGCTGACCTGCTGGATATCGCAACTGAACCCCAGCTCGCCCAGCCATCCGGCGAGCAAGTCGATCACCGCCCGGTTGGACTGGTCCAGGTTCGGTTGGGTACAGCTGACCGACGGCGCGGCAATCAGCGCGGCGAACTGGTCTTTCATGGACGGCAAAGGCATCGCTGACTCCAACTCCCGAATTGAAGTCCATCATAGAGCCATCCGGCGCCAGGAATAAACCGCCGCAGGGCGTAGGAAGTTTGAGTCCTGTACACTGCACGACCTTGGCAGCCACACATTCCCCCGGCTGCGCTCCCGATCCTGGATTTTCCGGCCATGCAGAAAGAAACCGAAATCAAACTCCGCGTCAGCCGCGAAACCCTCGCCGCCCTGCGCGAGCACCCGCTACTGAAAAAACGCAACAAAAATGGCTGGGAACGCCGTGAGTTGATGAACCAGTACTTCGACACCCCCGAGCGCGACCTGGCCCAGGCCAAAGTCGCCCTGCGCCTGCGCAAGGACGGTGACGAAGTGATTCAGACCCTCAAGACGCGCGGCCAGAGCATCGCCGGTCTGTCCGAGCGTAACGAGTACGACTGGAAGTTGCCCAAAGCCAAGCTCGATGTGAAAAAACTCGACGGCGAATGCTGGCCCGAGTCGCTGGCCGAGCTGGACAAGAAAACCCTGAAACCGATCTTCACCACCGATTTCGTCCGCGAGCGCGCGGAAATCGCCTGGGGCCGCGGCAAGGCCAAAGTGGTCATCGAAGCCGCGCTGGACCTCGGTCATGTGGTGGTCGGCAAACAGAAAGAAGAAATCTGCGAGCTGGAACTGGAACTGCGCGAAGGCAAGCCTGCCGCGCTGCTGGAACTGGCCGCCGAACTGGCCGAAACCCTGGCCCTGATGCCGTGCGACATCAGCAAGGCCGAACGCGGCTACCGCCTGTACGACGCCAACAGCTACTCGCTGAGCCTGCCGGCGCCGCAACTGACCCCGGAAACCCAACTCGACGATGCCTTCGCCGCACTTTGCTGGCATCTGCTTGGCAGCAGTCAGCGTCTGGCTGAACAGTATCGCTTCAACGGCCACTGGCGCCTGCTGCAGGACTGGGTCGAAAACCTCGCGGAAATGCGTGCCCTGCTGAGCAGCCTCGGCCAGGCTGCGCCGCGACCGTCGACGCACGACCTGCGCGTGGCGCTGGATGCGTTGCTCGAAGACTGGCGCCCGCTGGTTCAGGTCGGTATCGAAGACGAAGACGTGCGCAAAGCGGCGCCGGAACAATTCCTCGAAGAGCTGGAAGACCCACGCTGGGGCCTGTTCTCGCTGACCACCTCGCGCTGGCTGCTGGCCCGCACCTGGACCGCCGAGCGCAACGTTCGTGGCAACCGTCAGGGTGGCGCTCAGTTGCACAGCTGGCTGCCGCGCCTGTTGGGCGAAGAAGCCACGGCCCTGCAACTGCAGCGCTATCAGCAACAGCCGGAAGATCTGGCCGAGCAACTGCCGCGCATCGAGCGCATCCAGGTCTGGCTGCACCACGCGCGTAACGTGCTGGAGATCCCGGAAATGGATCGCCTGTACGGCGAGTTGAACAAACTGGCGCAACTGGCCAACGAGCCGACGATCACTGACGAACTGCTCGATGCGCGCAAGCAGCAGGCGATTGCGGTTTACCAGAATCGTGCCTGGAAAATGCTGCTGCGCATGTAAGTCCGCCATCGCTGGCAAGCCAGCTCCAACAGGTCTTGTGTTGAAACGCTATCTGCATTCCAACACTGAACCTTGTGGGAGCTGGCTTGCCAGCGATGAGGCCAGCCAAACAACCGCTCAATCTCAAACCGGCAAGCTGGTCGTGGACTTGATCTCCGACAACGCCACAATCGAGTTCACTTCCTGAATCCCCGGCACCAGCGACAGCTTCTCGAAAAAGAATCGCTCATACGCTTCGATATCCGCCGCAACAATGCGCAACAGAAAGTCCACCGCGCCCATCAGCACATAACACTCCAGCACTTCCGGAAAACCGCGAATCGCCTCGGTAAACTCGGTGAAGTTGGAACGCCCATGTGCGTTGAGTTTGATCTCGGCGAAAATCTGCGTGTTCAGCCCGATCTTCTTGCGGTCGAGCAAGGTCACCTGGCCACGAATGATCCCCTCCTCCTTCATCCGTTGGATCCTTCGCCAGCATGGCGACTGCGACAGCCCCACCTGCTCGGCGATCTGCGCGCTGGACAGCGAAGCGTCCTCTTGCAGCAACGCGAGTATCTTGCGGTCGTAGGCGTCCAGCTCGCTGCGCATAGAAAAACCTCAGATATAAGATTTTGCGAATTGATCAGGTCGATCAATCATCAATAACACCGATCTTAGCCAAGAAATGCCCGGCGCCGAATGTAAAAATTCCTCCACTGATTCTGGAGCCCCGCCATGCCGCACCTCGAAGCCGTCAACAGCCTCCCCACCCGTGCCGACGTCTGGCATGTCAACAACGCCCACTGCCTGGCGCACTACCAACTGCTTGCCGAAGCCGAGCCGGATCTGTTGGTGCGTGTGCTGAACCTGTTCGCGCTGCAGTTTCTAACGCCCGAACAGGTCAACGTGCAGCGGCTCGACGATCTGCTGTCGATCGACATCGTCATGGGTGGCCTGAGCTGGCATCGCGCCCAGGTGATCGGGGAAAAACTTCGTAACCTGATCAGCGTGTACTCGGTGAATCTGCAAAACACCGACGGGGCGTGGGATGCGCCCGCACAGGCGGCTGGCTGACAAATCCGGCAACGGCTTGGTCAGGTAGTGGCCCAACGGTCTGCGGGGCCACGGCTATCCTTTGCGAACTGACGTTCAAAAGGAGCCCGCATGTCCGTTCAACTCGCCACTCAGGACCGCTGGCTGGAACTCAACGATGTCTTGCGTGAACTGGTCGCCCAAGGGTTTATCAGCCAGGACTCGGCGGAGCAGGCGCTGAACGCGCGCCGTCGCCACGCCGCTCAGGGTCAGATGCATCCACTGGAGTTCATTGCCAGCCAGCAACTGGACGACCTCAGCCGTCCGGGCAAACACCTGGACCTGGAAAGCCTGACCCTGTGGCTGGCGCAACAGGCCGGCCAGCCGTACTTGCGCATTGATCCGCTGAAAATCAACGTCGCCGCCATCACCCCGCTGATGTCCTACGCGTTCGCCCAGCGGCACAGGATCCTCGCCGTGGCGGTCGATCGCGATTCGGTGACCGTGGCCAGCGCCCAGCCCTACGTGAATGGCTGGGAAGCTGACCTGACTCACGTTCTGAAGCTGCCGATCAAACGGGTGGTGGCCAACCCGGCGGACATCCAGCGCTTCAGCGTCGAGTTTTTCCGCCTGGCCAAATCGGTCAGCGGTGCCAGCAATGCCGATCAGCAAGGCGGCAACCTCGGCAACTTCGAACAACTGCTCAACCTCGGCGCCAGCGATCAGGAGCCGGACGCCAACGATGCGCACATCGTCAATATCGTCGACTGGCTGTTCCAGTACGCCTTCCAGCAGCGCGCCAGCGATATCCACATCGAACCGCGCCGCGAACAGGGCACGGTGCGTTTTCGCATCGACGGTGTCCTGCACAACGTCTATCAATTCCCGCCGCAGGTGACCATGGCCATCGTCAGCCGCCTGAAAAGCCTCGGGCGGATGAACGTCGCCGAGAAGCGCAAACCCCAGGACGGCCGGGTCAAGACCAAGACCCCGGACGGCGGCGAGGTCGAGCTGCGCCTGTCGACCCTGCCCACCGCGTTCGGCGAAAAAATGGTCATGCGTATTTTTGACCCGGAGGTGCTGCTCAAGGACTTTGATCAGCTTGGCTTTTCCGCCGACGACCTGCGCCGCTGGCAAGACATGACCCGCCAGCCCAACGGCATCATTCTGGTCACCGGACCGACCGGTTCGGGCAAGACCACCACGCTCTACACCACCCTGAAAAAACTGGCGACGCCGGAGGTCAACCTGTGCACCATCGAAGACCCGATCGAGATGGTCGAGCCGGCGTTCAACCAGATGCAGGTGCAGCACAACATCGACCTGAGCTTCGCCGCCGGGGTGCGTGCGCTGATGCGGCAGGACCCGGACATCATCATGATTGGCGAGATCCGCGATCTGGAAACCGCCGAAATGGCCATTCAGGCCGCACTGACCGGGCATCTGGTGCTGTCGACCCTGCACACCAACGACGCGCCCAGCGCCATCAGTCGATTGCTTGAGCTCGGCGTGCCGCACTACCTGATCAAAGCCACGGTGCTCGGGGTCATGGCGCAGCGTCTGGTGCGCACCTTGTGCCCACACTGCAAGGCGCCACTGACACTCGCCGAGGAAGACTGGCAAACCCTGACTCGGCCCTGGCAAGCGCCGCTGCCGGCTAATGCGCAGTGCGCCATCGGTTGCCTGGAATGCCGCGACACCGGTTATCACGGCCGCGCCGGGGTCTACGAGATCATGCAATTGAGCGACAGCCTCAAAGCCTTCATCACCCCGGACACCGACCTCACCGCGATTCGTCGCCAGGCCTTCAAGGAAGGCATGCGCAGCTTGCGGTTGTCCGGCGCGCAGAAAGTCGCGGCCGGCCTGACGACCATCGAGGAAGTGCTGCGGGTGACCCCCCAGAGCGAGCAGAAATAACCCGCCACGGAACCGGATCGGGGAACAACGATCCAACGCCGTAGTTAACCCCCAGGAGTCACCTAATCATGCGTCTCAAACTTGCTGTTGCCACGCTGGCCTTGCTGTCCCTTCCCGTTGGTTCGGCCATGGCGGACAGCTTTTGGCGTAACGTCATCTCGTCCGGTGCCACCACCGGCTCGACCTACCTGACCTTCAAGGATCACAAGCTGATCATCGCCGCGCAGGACGATGCCGGCAGTTTCGTCGCCAGCGATGGCGGTATCCGCGGGCCGTACCTGGAAGCCGCGATGCAGAAAGTCCGCGCCGACAACCCGGGCCTGCAGGCCACGGACATGGAACTGGCGAACGCGATTCTGGCGAAGAATGCGGTGGCGTCCGAGTAAGCCTGGCGCCGATAGAAATGCCGCTCGATTGAGCGGCATTTTTTTGCCTGTAATTCCCTGTTCACCACACAAGCTCTGCAGGAGTGAGCCTGCAATGAAGCGGGGGGCACAGGGAGATCAGCGGTAATCGTCCACCGGAACACAGGCGCAAAACAGATTGCGATCGCCATAAACGTTGTCCACCCGGTTCACCGCCGGCCAGTATTTATGCGCCTTGGTGTGCGCATCGGGGGTGATGCCCTGTTCGAGGCTGTAAGGCCGCTCCCACACCCCGGTGACATCCGCCAGGGTATGCGGTGCGCGCTTGAGCGGGTTGTCTTCCGCCGGCCAGTTGCCGTTCTGCACTTCGGTGATTTCCGCGCGAATACTCAGCATCGCGCCGATAAAGCGGTCCAGCTCCGCTTTCGATTCGCTCTCGGTCGGCTCGACCATCAACGTCCCCGGCACCGGAAACGACATGGTTGGCGCGTGGAAGCCGTAGTCCATCAAGCGCTTGGCAACGTCTTCTTCGCTGATCCCGGTCTGCGCCTTCAACGGCCGCAAATCGAGAATGCATTCATGGGCCACGCGGCCGTTGCGCCCGGTGTAGAGCACCGGGAAGGCGCCAGATAAATGTTGCGCCAGGTAGTTCGCCGCCAGAATCGCCACTTCGCTGGCATCCGCCAATTGCGGCCCCATCATCGCGATGTACATCCAGCTGATCGGCAGAATGCTCGCACTGCCCCACGGTGCTGCGCTGACCGCGCCGTTCTGCGCCAGCGGCCCGTCGATGGGCACCACCGGGTGATTGGCGACGAACGGTGCCAGATGCGCACGGATGCCGATCGGTCCCATGCCCGGTCCACCGCCACCGTGAGGAATGCAGAATGTCTTGTGCAGGTTCATGTGCGACACATCGGCGCCGATGTCCGCCGGTCGCGTCAGCCCGACCTGTGCATTGAGGTTGGCCCCGTCCATGTACACCTGGCCGCCGTGCCTGTGGATAACTTCACAGATCTCGCTGATGCCCTCTTCGTACACTCCGTGGGTCGATGGATAGGTCGCCATCAGGCACGACAACTTGTCCCCGGCCTCCGCCGCTTTCGCCTTCAAATCCTCGAGATCGACGTTGCCCGCCTCGTCGCACTCGACGATCACCACGCGCATCCCGGCCATCTGCGCCGAAGCCGGATTGGTGCCGTGAGCCGACGACGGAATCAGGCAGACATCCCGCGCGCCCTGCTGCCGGCTCTCGTGATATTTGCGAATCGCCAGCAGCCCGGCGTACTCGCCCTGAGCCCCGGAGTTGGGCTGCATGCAGATCGCCTCGAACCCGGTGATCGCGCACAGCCAGCGCTCCAGTTCTTCGATCATCAAGGTGTAACCGACCGCCTGCTCCCGCGGCGCGAACGGGTGCAGGTTGGCAAATTGCGGCCAGGTGATCGGGATCATCTCGCTGGTGGCGTTGAGTTTCATGGTGCAGGAGCCCAGCGGGATCATCGACTGGTTGAGCGCCAGATCCTTGTTCTCCAGTTGTTTGAGGTAGCGCAGCATCTCGGTTTCGCTGTGATGAGCATTGAACACCGGATGGCGCAGGTAAGGCGTCTTGCGCTGGAGGGTGTCGGGGATGCCAGACACCAGGGTTTCTGCGTCCAGTTGCTCGACGTTCAGCCCATGATCAGCACCCAGCAGTACATCGAACAGCCTGGCCACTGTGCTTTCATCGCTGGTTTCATCGAGGCTCAGCCCCACTCGACCGCGCCCGAGAATCCGCAGGTTGATCTGCGCTGCCCTGGCGCTGTCGATGATCGCGCTCTGCGCGCCGCCGACGTCGAGGGTCAGGGTGTCGAAAAACTGCCCGTTGACCCGTTGCATCCCGTGGCGCTCAAGGCCCGCCGCCAGAATGCAGGTCAGCCGATGCACGCGCTGGGCGATGCGTTTCAAGCCTTGCGGCCCGTGATACACCGCGTAGCAACCGGCGATGTTGGCCAGCAGTACCTGCGCGGTGCAGATGTTCGAGTTGGCCTTCTCGCGACGAATGTGTTGCTCACGGGTTTGCAGGGCCATGCGCAACGCCACATTGCCTCGAGCGTCTTTCGACACGCCGATGATCCGCCCCGGAATCGCCCGTTTGTATTCATCGCGGCTGGCGAAAAACGCCGCGTGCGGGCCACCGTATCCCATGGGCACGCCAAAGCGCTGGGACGAGCCGAACACCACATCCGCGCCCAGCTCACCCGGCGGCGTCAGCAACAACAGGCTCAACAGGTCCGTTGCAACGCAGGCCAGCGCCTGCTGCGCGTGCAACTGATCAATGACCGGGCGCAGATCGCGAATCTCGCCATGGGTGTCGGGATACTGCAGCAACGCACCGAACACCTGGTGCTGCTTCAAGTTATCCACAGCGTCGATGATCAGCTCGAAGCCGAAACCTTCGGCGCGGGTCTGCACCACGGAAATCGTCTGCGGATGACAGTTCTCGTCGACAAAAAACAGATTGCTCTTCGACTTCGCCACGCGTTTGGCCAAAGCCATGGCTTCCGCAGCGGCGGTGGCTTCGTCGAGTAACGAAGCGTTGGCCAGTTCAAGGCCGGTGAGGTCGATGGTCAGTTGCTGGAAATTCAGCAACGCTTCGAGACGGCCTTGGGCGATCTCCGGTTGATACGGGGTGTACGCGGTGCACCAGCCGGGATTTTCCAGCACGTTGCGCAGAATGACCGTCGGCGTCAGCGTGCCGTGGTAACCCATGCCGATCAGGCTGGTCCACACCTGGTTCTGCTCGGCATAACCGCGCAACTTGGCGAGCGCCGCCTGTTCGTCGAGGGCCGGCGGCAAATCCAGCGCCCGATTCAGACGAATGCCCGGCGGCACCGTCTGCTCGATCAGTTCGGCCCGGCTGCCGAGGCCAAGGCTATCGAGCATCGCCTGCTGTTCGGCAGCGTCGGGCCCCAAATGGCGGCGCAGGAAGGCTTCGGGGTCGCGTAACTGGCTCAAGGATGGCAACTGGGACATGACGGGCTCTCTCTTGGCTGGCGCTCGGCGTCAATGCAACACGGTCAAACCAGCATAGCAGCCGATACCGACGCGCACGGCTTGGCGGCAGAGGGGTTCCGGGGCATGCTGTAGCGCCTGCATCAGGCGTCCAACTTTCGGATGATCCAGTCCCCATGAGCCAACTGCCGTTCCTGCCGTTTTCCAAACCCGTCATTGATGAAGCCACGATTGCCGCCGTCGGCGATGTGCTGCGCTCCGGCTGGATCACCAGCGGGCCGAAGGTCCAGGCCTTCGAAGCACAGCTGTCGGAATACTTCGGCGGGCGCCCGGTGCGCACGTTCAACTCCGGCACCTGCACCATGGAAATCGCCCTGCGCATCGCCGGCATCGGCCCGGGTGACGAAGTGATCACCACCCCGATTTCCTGGGTCGCCACCGCCAACGTGATCCTCGAAGTGGGCGCCACCCCGGTGTTTGCCGACATCGACCCGGTGACCCGCAACATTGATCTGGACCAACTGGAAGCGGCGATCACCCCGCGCACCAAAGCGCTGATTCCGGTGTACCTCGCCGGTCTGCCGGTGGACATGCAGCGCTTGTACGCCATCGCCCGCAAACACAATCTGCGCATTGTTGAAGACGCCGCCCAAGCGTTGGGTTCGAGCTGGAACGGCCAGCGCATCGGCGCCACCGGCGATTTCGTGTCGTTCAGTTTCCAGGCCAACAAGAACGTTACCTGCTCCGAGGGTGGCTGCCTGGTGCTGAACACCCCGGAAGAAGCGCGGCTGGCGGAGAAGTACCGTTTGCAGGGCGTGACGCGCAACGGCTTCGATGGTCTGGACGTCGACGTGCTCGGTGGCAAGTTCAACATGACCGATGTCGCCGCCACCATTGGCCTGGGTCAGTTCGCGCATATCGAGGCGCTGACCGCCCATCGTCAGGAACTGGCCCGACACTACTTCAAATGTTTTGGCGATGACTTTGAAGCGACCTATGGCGCGCAACTGCCGCCTGCGGACTTCACCCACAGCAACTGGCACCTGTTCCAACTGGTCCTGCCGGAACGCAAGGATGGCTTGCCGGCGCGAGCGACATTCATGGAGCAGATGCAGGCACGCGGCATCGGCATCGGTTATCACTACCCGCCGATTCACTTGCTGAGCCTGTACCGCGAGCGCGGCTTCAAGGAAGGCATGTTGCCGGTGGCGGAGCGGGTCGGACGGCTGATCGTGTCGTTGCCGATGTTCACCACCATGACCAAGGACGATGTCGAGCGTTCGGTGGCGGCGGTGAAAGCGGTATTGCGCGACGCCTGATTGACGCCCACAAAAAAGCCCCGAGAAATCGGGGCTTTTGAAGTATTACAGTCTGCTTATTCGCCGATGGCCGCCTTGTAGCCGGCAGCGTCGAGCAGCTTGTCCAGATCAGCCGCGTTATCGGGCTTGAGCTTGAAGATCCACGCACCGTACGGGTCGGAGTTCAGCAGTTCCGGCGAAGCGCTCAGCTCTTCGTTGACGGCGGTCACTTCACCGGCAATCGGCGAGTAGATGTCGGAAGCGGCTTTCACCGACTCGACCACACCGGCCTGATCTTTAGCCGCATATTTGTTGCCCACTTCGGTCAACTCGACGAACACCACATCGCCCAGCGCTTCCTGCGCGTGATCGCTGATGCCCACGGTAACGGTGCCGTCGGCTTCCAGACGTGCCCACTCATGACTTTCGGCAAAACGCAGTTCAGCGGGGATATTGCTCATGCTCGGTGTCCTCAAGAAATTGTCAGCGGTCAGGCCCGCCGGAAAAGGTTAGATCAAGGTTTTGCCATGGCGCACGAAGGTCGGTTTGACCACCCGTACCGGATACCACTTGCCACGGATTTCCACTTCGGCGCGGTCGGCTGTGGCCATCGGTACACGCGCCAGGGCAATCGATTTGCTCAGCGTAGGAGAGAAACTACCACTGGTGATCTCTCCTTCGCCAACATCGGCGATACGAACCACCTGATGGGCGCGTAAAACACCCCGCTCCTCAAGCACCAGGCCCACCAGTTTGTGCGCAACGCCGGCGGTTTTTTCCGCCGCCAGTGCCGCCCGCCCGATGAACTGCCGCGAGGCCGGTTCCCAGGCAATGCTCCAGGCCATATTGGACGCCAGCGGCGAGACATCTTGATGAATGTCCTGGCCGTAGAGGTTCATCCCCGCCTCAACCCGCAGCGTGTCGCGGGCGCCGAGGCCAATCGGCGAAATGCCAGCACCGACCAGATCGTTGAAAAATCCCGGCGCCTGTTCGGCCGGCAAGGCGATTTCCAGCCCGTCCTCACCGGTGTAACCGGTGCGCGCGATGAACCAGTCGCCATCGACTTCGGCTTCGAACGGTTTGAGGTGCTGGATCAGCGTGGCGCGGGACTGGGTGACCAGTTCGGCGATCCTGTGCCGGGCCTGCGGGCCCTGGATGGCGAGCATCGCCAGCTCGGTGCGCTCGTGCAGTTGCACGTCGAACCCGGCCAGTTGTGCGTGCATCCAGGCCAGATCCTGATCACGGGTGGAGGCGTTGACCACCAGCCGATAACGGTCTTCGAGGCGATAGACGATCATGTCGTCGACGATGCCGCCACGCTCGTTGAGCATGGTGCTGTACAACGCCCGACCGGGGCGGTGCAGGCGTTCGACATCATTGGCCAGCAAATGCTGGAGCCAGGCCTTGGCCTGGTTGCCGGTAACGTCGATAACGGTCATGTGGGATACATCGAAGACCCCGCAATCGCGGCGCACTTCGTGGTGCTCCTCGACCTGCGAGCCGTAATGCAGAGGCATGTCCCAACCGCCAAAATCGACCATTTTCGCGCCAAGGGCGAGATGCAGGTCATACAGAGGCGTACGCTGTCCCATGGGTTTCTCCTTCCGGGCGTGGCGAAGGCGCGGACAGCCGCTGCACAGTTGAAAGCCTTGAAATATAAGGCTCTCAGCCGATTTCAGCGTACCGATCTGTCAGACGAACCGCACCGAATGCCGCGCATTGTAGCCGCATGATTCAGGACTGACGACTAAGTGTTTCGGTGCGCCGAGCGGCGGATCAGGCCGATGACCGGCAATAAACCGACCAATACCAGCGTCAGCGCCGGCAGCGACGCCCTCGCCCATTCGCCTTCGCTGGTCATTTCAAAGATGCGCACCGCCAGCGTGTCCCAGCCAAACGGGCGCATCAGCAGGGTGGCGGGCATTTCCTTGAGCACATCGACGAACACCAGCAACGCCGCGCTCAACGTGCCGGGCAGCAACAGCGGCAGATACACTTTGAAAAACAGTCGCGGCCCACTGACACCCAGACTACGTGCCGCTTCGGGCAATGAAGGCCGTATACGCGCCAGACTGTTCTCCAGCGGCCCGTAGGCCACCGCAATGAAGCGCACCAGATAAGCCATCAGCAACGCCGCCAGACTGCCGAGCAACAGCGGCTTGCCGGCGCCGCCGAGCCAGCCCGACAGCGGAATCACCAGTTCGCGGTCGAGGTAGCTGAAGGCGAGCATGATCGACACCGCCAGCACCGAGCCCGGCAACGCATATCCGAGATTGGCCAGGCTGACGCCGGAGCGAATCGCCCGGGTTGGCGCCAGCCGTCGGGCGAAGGCCAGCAGCAACGCGACGCTGACGGTGATCAACGCCGCCATGCCGCCCAGGTAGAGGGTGTGCAGGATCAACCCGGCGTAACGCTCATCGAGATCGAAGCGCCCGCGCTGCCAGAACCAGACGAGCAACTGCAGCAGCGGAATCACGAACGCACAGGCGAACACCAACGTGCACCAGCCTGTCGCTGCGAACGCCTTGAGCCCGCGCAGGTGATACAGCGCCTTGACCCGTGGTCGCTCGTTGCTTGCCCGGTTGGCACCACGTGCCCGCCGTTCGCCGTAGAGCACCAGCATCACCACCAGCAACAACAGGCTCGCCAGTTGCGCCGCGCTGGGCAGGCTGAAGAAGCCGTACCAGGTCTTGTAGATCGCGGTGGTGAAGGTGTCGAAGTTGAACACCGACACCGCACCGAAATCCGCCAGGGTTTCCATCAGTGCCAGCGCCACCCCGGCACCGATCGCCGGCCGCGCCATGGGCAATGCCACCCGCCAGAACGCCTGCCAGGGCGATTGCCCGAGCACCCGCGCCGCTTCCATCAGGCCTTTGCCCTGCGCGAGAAACGCGGTGCGCGCCAGCAGGTAAACGTAGGGATAAAACACCAGCACCAACACCACAATCACCCCGCCGGTGGAGCGCACCCGCGGCAGGCGTAACCCGCTGCCGAACCACTCGCGCAACAGCGTTTGCACGGGCCCGGCAAAGTCCAGCAGACCGACGAAGACGAACGCCAGCACATAAGCCGGGATGGCGAAGGGCAACATCAGCGCCCAGTCGAGCCAGCGCCTGCCGGGGAATTCACAGAGGCTGGTGAGCCACGCCAGACTGACGCCGAGCAGCGTCACACCGACGCCCACGCCAAGCACCAGGGTCAGGGTGTTGCCCAGCAAGCGCGGCATCTGGGTTTCCCACAGGTGCGACCAGATCTGCTGATCGATGGTTTGCCACGACAGCAACAGGACACTCAGGGGCAACAGCACCAACGCGGCGATGGCGAAAACGATGGGGTACCAGCGGCGTTGGGCGGGGTGGGCCACTTTTTGGACTCTGGAGGGATAGGGGGTGTTCTTGGGATTAGGGTTTCAGGTTGAGATTGTTGCCCTCACCCTCCCGGGAGAGGCCTAGGGTGAGGTAGCTACATCGCCCCGAAACATCGAGTCGGACTCAGGTTTCGAAAACACTACAAGTCGGCTCCCTCTCCCTCCGGGAGAGGGCTGGGGTGAGGGAGCGATCTTGAACGATGAACCGTTATACGAAAAGCCTCAGTTCCAGCCCGCCCGATCCATCATGCGGATCGCTTCGGCCTGGCGCTTGCCCGCCACTTCCACCGGCAGAGTGTCGGCGATGAACTTGCCCCATGCCGCCACTTCTTCCGAAGGCGCCACCGCCGGGTTGGCCGGGAACTCCTGGTTCACATCGGCAAAGATCTTCTGCGCTTCAGGCGTGGTCATCCACTCGACCAGCGCCTTGGCGGCTTCCGGGTGCGGCGCGTGTTTGGTCAGGCCGATACCCGACAGGTTGACGTGTACGCCGCGATCGGCCTGGTTCGGCCAGAACAGTTTCACCGGCAGCTCCGGCATCTGCTTGTGCAGGCGACCGTAGTAGTAGGTGTTGACGATGCCGACGTCGCACTGGCCGGCATTGATCGCCTCCAGCACCGCCACGTCGTCGGAGAATACGTCGGTGGACAGGTTGTTGACCCAGCCCTTGAGGATTTTCTCGGTCTTCTCGGCACCGTGCACTTCGATCATGGTCGCGGTCAGCGACTGGTTATAGACCTTCTTCGCCGTGCGCAGGCACAGGCGCCCTTCCCAGTTCTTGTCGGCCAGTGCTTCGTAGGTGGTCAACTCGCCCGGTTTTACCCGCTGGGTGGAATAGGCGATGGTCCGCGCGCGCAAGCTCAGGCCGGTCCAGGCATGGGTCGAAGAGCGATATTGCGGCGGGATGTTGGCGTCGATGGTCTTCGAGGTGAACGGCTGCAGAATGCCCATCTGCTCGGCCTGCCAGAGGTTACCGGCATCGACAGTGAGCAGCAGGTCGGCGGTGGCGTTTTCGCCCTCGGCCTTGATCCGCTGCATGAGCGGCGCTTCCTTGTCGGTGATGAACTTGATCTTCACCCCGGTCTTCGCGGTGTAGGCGTCGAACACCGGTTTGATCAGCTCATCAATACGCGAGGAGTAGACCACCACCTCGTCGGCGGCCTGGGCGGTGGTGCTGCCGATCAGGGTCAGGGCCAGGGCGGTCAGGAGACGCTTGGGTGCCAACATGGGAGTGATCTCTCGGTCGGAAAATGTGGGCCAAATGATAAGGACTCACATTTAGGTTCTCAATCGAACACTTTTCCAAGGAGTTACCAGATGTTGCACGACTCCTCCTACCGTTGGAATACGTTCCGCTGTAGGAGTGAGCCTGCTCGCGATGTGGCCATCAGCAACAACGAAAAGATCAAGGCTTGGCGAGGGCCGGTAGATCGCCCGTCAAACCAAGGGCTTCACGCACAAACAGCGCCTTCGCCTCCGGCATCTGCTCAACAATCTTCAACCCGGCATTGCGCAGCCAGCGCACTGGCAGCGGATCGGCCTGGAACAAACGTTCGAAGCCCTCCATCGCCGCCATCAGCGCAAGGTTGTGGGGCATGCGCCGGCGCTCGTAACGGCTCAGCACCTTCACATCGGCCAGACGCTGGCCACGCTCATTGGCTTGCAACAGCACTTCAGCCAGCACCGCCGCATCGAGGAAACCCAGGTTCACGCCCTGCCCGGCCAACGGGTGAATGGTGTGCGCCGCGTCACCGATCAGCGCCAGACCTTCGGCCACATAACGTTTGGCATGGCGCTGACGCAGCGGCACGCAAAGGCGCGGATCAGCGCTGATGACTTCGCCCAGGCGACCTTCAAAGGCGCGCTCCAGCGCCTGGCAGAAAGCCGCCTCATCCAGTGCCATCAAGCGCTCGGCCTCGCTCGGGGTGGTCGACCAGACAATCGAGCACCAATCCTGCTGCCCGTCGCGCTCAAGTGGCAGAAACGCCAGCGGTCCGTGATCGGTAAAGCGCTGCCACGCGGTCATCCGGTGCGGCTTGCTGCTGCGCACGCTGGTGACAATCGCGTGGTGCAGGTAATCCCACTCGCGCGTCGCCACGCCGGTCAGCCGGCGAACGGCTGAATTGGCGCCGTCAGCGGCAATCACCAACGGCGCGCGCAACTGGCGACCATCGGCCAGGGTCAGCAGCCAGTCATCGCCGGAGCGGCGCATCTGCTCCAGTCGGGCGTTGGCCAGCATGCCCAGATCGCAGTCGTGCAAACGATCGAGCAAGGCATCCTGAACCACGCGGTTTTCGACGATATGCCCCAGCACCTCGGCGTGCACACTGCTCGCCGAGAAATGAATCTGGCCGGTGCCACTGCCGTCCCACACGTGCATGTCGGTGTACGGGCTGCTGCGCCGGCTGGCGATGCCGTCCCACACGCCGAGGCGTTCGAGAATCCGCTGGCTGGCCGCCGACAGCGCACTCACCCGCGGTTCGAACGGAGCGTCGACGGCGAACGGTTTGACGCTCAACGGGCTGCCGTCAAGCAGCAGGACTTCCAGCCCGCTGTCCTGTAGCGCCAGCGCCAAGGCGCTGCCGACCATTCCGGCCCCGACAATCAGCAGATCTGCGCGCATTTCCATGCTTTAAGCCTGTCTCGCTGGCGGCGTGCGCCGCCCGTAAAGGGTTTTACCGAGCGCGCCGGTGGGCGGCGCGCTCCTGAAAGTGAAAGTGCCGGCCAGCCGCTCAAGCATCCGGCCGCGTCCCCAGCCCCATGGCCTGGCGGGCAAACCAGCGCTTGGCGGGAGGCAGCAGATCGAGGCCGAGCAAACCAATGTTGCGCCCCAGCGAGACCAGCGGCTGGGTGCTGCCGAACAATCGCGTGACCTGATCCGAGAAGCCCACAGTGAGGTCTTGATCCAGGCGCTGGCGCTCGCGATACGCCTGCAACGTGGCGAAGTCGCCCAGCGGTTTGTCGCTGGCGAGCAACGCGGCGGCCAGGGCATCGGCATCGCGCAACGACAGGTTGAAGCCCTGCCCGGCAATCGGGTGCAGGCTGTGTGCGGCGTTGCCGAGCACGGCCAGATGCGAACGCACTTGCTCTTCGGCCTCGACCAGCGACAGCGGATACAGATGGCGTGCTCCCACCTGCTTCAGGGTACCGAGACGGTAACCGAACACGCCTTGCAGTTCGCTGAGGAAATCGCGCTCGCTGAGGTCGGCCAAACGTTGCGCGTCCATGCCCAGACGGGTCCAGACCAGCGCGCAGCGGTTTTCCGGCAATGGCAGCAAGGCCATCGGGCCTTCGTCGGTGAAGCGCTCGAAGGCCATGCCGTTGTGCGCTTCGCTCGGGGTGATGTTGGCAATGAGTGCGCTCTGGTTGTACGGACGCTTGCGCACGTTGATGCCCAACTGCTCGCGCAGCCCGGAGCGACCGCCATCGGCGAGCACTGCCAGATCGCACTCGACGGTGCTTTCATCGTTGAGGGTCAGGCGATAACCGTCAGGCAGCGGCTCCATGCGCGCGACTTCCGCCGGGCAGCGCCAACTGATCACGTCTTTATCCAGATGCTGCCACAGGCACTGGCCGAGCCAGGCGTTCTCCACCACGTAACCGAGCGCCGGCACGCCCTCTTCCATCGCCGACAGTCGGGCAGTGGAGAAGCGCCCACGGTCAGACACGTGAATCTGTTTGATCGGCTCGGCGCGGCGGGAAATTTCCTGCCACACGCCCAACCGCTGATAGATCTGCCGCGAACCGAAGGACAGCGCCGACGAACGGGCGTCGTAGCTCGGCTGCCAGCTGTCGCCCGGGGCAAACGGTTCGATCAGGACGATTTTCCAGCCACGGGCCTTGGCCCCGGCCTGCAAGGCCAACGCCAGACTGGCGCCGACCAGGCCGCCACCGATGATTGCCAGGTTGACTCGACTCATGCCGCGTGTGCCCGTGCTTGCGCCATCAGCGCTTCGATGTCAGCGACGGTTTTCGGCACGCCGCCCGTGAGGATTTCACAACCGCTCTTGGTCACTACCACGTCGTCCTCGATGCGCACGCCAATGCCGCGCCATTTCTTCGCTACGTTCTGATTGTCCGGGGCTATGTAGATGCCCGGTTCCACGGTCAGCGCCATGCCGACCTCCAGCACCCGCCATTCGCCGCCGACCTTGTACTCGCCGACGTCGTGAACATCCATGCCCAGCCAGTGGCCGGCGCGGTGCATGTAAAACGCTTTATAGGCTTCCGTCGCGATCAATTCGTCGACCTCGCCCTGCAATATCCCGAGCTGCACCAGACCTGCGGTGATCACCCGAACCGTGGCTTCGTGGGCCTGATTCCAGTTCTTGTTCGGGGCGATTTCGGCGAACGCGGCTTCCTGCGAGGCCAGCACCAACTCGTAGATCGCTTTTTGCTCCGGCGAGAACTTGCCGTTGACCGGCCAGGTGCGGGTTATGTCGCTGGCGTAGCAGTCGATTTCGCAACCGGCGTCGATCAACACCAGATCGCCGTCCTTGAGCAGCGCGTCATTCTGCTGGTAATGCAGGATGCAGCTGTTGCGCCCGGCAGCGACGATCGAACCGTAGGCCGGCATTTTCGCCCCGCCCTTGCGGAATTCGTAATCGAGTTCGGCTTCGAGGCTGTACTCGTACAACCCCGGCCGGCTGGCCTGCATCGCACGAATGTGGGCCTGGGCCGAGATCCGTGCGGCTTCACGCATCACCTTCACTTCTGCCGCCGATTTATACAGGCGCATGTCGTGCAGCAGATGATCCAGGGCAACGAATTCGTTCGGCGGCTGGGCGCCGAGGTGCGCCTTGGAGCGGATCACGTTGATCCAGTCCATCAGGTGGCGGTCGAATTCGGGGTTGCTGCCCATCGCCGAATACACCCGGTCGCGACCTTCGATCAGGCCCGGAAGAATGTCGTCGATGTCAGTGATCGGGAACGCGTCGTCGGCACCGTAATCGCGGATCGCACCTTCCTGCCCTGCGCGCAGACCGTCCCACAACTCGCGCTCGGCATTGCGCTCACGGCAGAACAGCACGTACTCGCCATGCTCGCGGCCCGGCATCAGGACGATAACGGCTTGCGGCTCGGGGAATCCGCTGAGGTACTGGAAGTCGCTGTCCTGACGGTAGACGTGCTCGACGTCGCGGTTGCGGATCGCCACCGCGGCGGCAGGCAGGATCGCGATGCTGTTGGGTTCCATCTGCGCCATCAGGGCCTTGCGGCGACGGCTGTATTCCGCTTTGGGGATATGGGTCATGGGCAGATGGCTTTCCCTGGCACGCGATTAATGCAGCGACGGCTTGGCGGCTGGCGGCACGTCGGCTTTCTTGGTTTCCGAGAACAGCAGCAGCGGCGCAACGCGCAGGTACTCCATGACTTCCATGTAGTCGGTTTCGCCGTCTTCGGATTCTTCCAGGGCATCCTGCACTTGGGAGATCGCGGCCAGATCCTGCAGCACTTCGGTGGCTTCAGTGCTGAGCATGCTGCTGTCGCGGCAGTTCAGGCCGAAACCGCTGAGGAAGCCCTGGCACCATTGGCCCAGCGCAGCGGCGCGGTCGGTCAGTGGTGCATCATCGGTCGGCAACAGCAGAACGACAGTGACGTCGTCACCGGTCAGCTCGCCTTTGACCATCTCTTGCAGGCCGATCAGGGCGTTGCGGACGTTGTCCTGGATGTCGCCTTCGAGCAATTCGGCGGCGTCGATCAGCCAGCCTTCGTTGTCGAAGCCGGCGCCGGCGCAGCTGCGGCCAAGCAGCAGGCCATGCAGTTCGGCGGGCGAGACGTTGTGGCCGCTGGAAGTCAGCAGGGTGGCAAAGGCTTGGTACGGGGAATTCGCAATGGTCATGGGCAGCTAGGCGCCAGACGGCGCTATGTCTAGAATGAAGGCCTTGTATCCTACATCGACAGACTCGCCAAGACTATTAAAGGCTGTCCGCCAGCTATCCCATCAGACAGACTCCGACCCAGTGGACACAATGGAAGACACCGACCTGCAAGCGCTGATGGCCAGACTCGAACTGCTGATTACCCGAGTCGAGCAACTTAAGAGTCAAAATGCACTCTTACTAGCTCAGGAAAAGACCTGGCGCGAGGAACGCGCTCACCTCATTGAAAAAAACGAAATCGCCCGGCGTAAGGTCGAATCGATGATTTCGCGCCTCAAGGCCCTGGAGCAAGACTCATGAGTTCAAGCAATAGCGTCACCGTGCAGATCCTCGACAAAGAGTATTCGATCATCTGCCCGCAGGAAGAACGCAGCAATCTGGTCAGTGCCGCACGCTACCTGGACGGCAAGATGCGCGAGATCCGCAGCAGCGGCAAAGTCATCGGCGCCGACCGCATCGCCGTGATGGCCGCGCTGAACATCACCCACGACCTCTTGCACAAAGAAGAGCGCCCGGACATCCAGGCCAGCGGTTCGACCCGTGAACAGGTGCGCGACTTGCTCGATCGTGTCGATCTGGTCCTCGCCGACGATCAGAACACCAGCAAGGGCTGATTCAACCGGCCGCTTGCGGTATACTCGCCGCACTCCCTGGGGTGCTTGCCAGTTGACGATGTCCCTGAGCCGATTCGCACTACCCTGGAAGTTGCACGTTGGGCTGGTGTGCATGTCCGCTAGACGGAAAGCCTTAAAGTCTACTGCATCTTCCACCTTGAACTTTCGGGTTCAAGGGCTAAGTTGACAGCGGTTCATCCGGGGAGCCTGATTCGAATCCGATGTCGGTATTTGCCGGCATCGGATTTTTTATGCGTGCGTTTTCGCCCTCACCTGCCGAAGCCGAACCATGACCGAACCTGCGCTGCTGCCCCGCCCGCAACTCCGCCGCCTGCTGCGCAAGGCGCGCCGCTCACTGACCCCAGGTGAGCAACGCCAGGCCGCCAAAGGCCTGTTCCGCCAACTGGCACAAGACCCGCACTTTCGCCGGGCCCGACACATCTCCCTGTACTTGCCCACCGACGGCGAAATCGATCCGCGCCTGCTGCTGCGCGAAGCCCAGCGCCGGGGCAAGGCCACTTATCTGCCGGTGCTCAGTGCCTGGCCACGGACCAAAATGGTGTTCCAGCGCATCCGTCCCGGGGAGAAACTCAAACCCAATCGCTTCCGCATTCTGGAGCCGCGCGCCCAACTGGCGCGCCAGCGCAAGATCTGGACACTGGACCTGGTGTTGTTGCCGTTGGTTGGATTTGATGACGTCGGCGGGCGCCTGGGGATGGGCGGCGGCTTCTACGACCGCAGCCTGGCGTATCTGGCCCGGCGCAAGCACTGGCGCAAGCCCACGCTGTTGGGCCTGGCCCATGAATGTCAGAAGGTCGAACGATTGGCGCAAGCCAGTTGGGATGTACCGCTGCAGGGCACGGTCACTGACAAGGCGTGGTATGTCGCGGGGTAGGACGCCGCACGAAAACGCGGCGTCGAGAAGGCAGTTTCAGCGCTTGAAGGCTGTCGACTGTTGCACCTGTTGCGCCACTTCAATCGGCGCGTCGGTCTTGTTGGACCACAGGCTTTGCGCGTAACCCGTGGTCACGACACCCAGGCCGAACAAAATGACCAAAGTCCATAGCAAATCCGGTTTGCGTTTCATCGATTGCCCCCCTCAAGGCACATCATCACGATGACAGCAGCGGTTTCCGTTCGTAGGCCGTGCAGCAGCGTCAAGCTTTAAAGGCCGGCATTTTGCGACAACGTGAACCTGCGCGCAAACGCTGACGTCAACCGACTGTCGGTTTGTCATAAAATTGCCCGACAACCTGCCCAATGACCGTTTCAGGAGCAAAAAACCATGGCCTATTGGCTGATGAAATCCGAGCCCGACGAACTTTCGATCAAAGGCCTGGAGAAGCTCGGCACAGCGCGCTGGGACGGGGTTCGCAACTATCAGGCGCGCAATTTCCTGCGCGCGATGGCGGTAGGCGATGAGTTCTTTTTCTACCATTCCAGCTGCCCGGAACCGGGGATTGCCGGCATCGGCAGAATCATCCAGGCCGCGTACCCGGATCCCACCGCACTGGAGCCGGAGAGCCATTACTTCGATCCAAAGGCCACAGTGGAAAAAAATGCCTGGAGCGCCATCGACGTGGCGCACGTCGAAACCTTTGCGCGGGTCTTGAAACTCGATTACCTGAAACAGCAGACCGCGCTGGCGCAAATGCCGCTGGTGCAGAAGGGCTCGCGGCTGTCAGTGATGCCCGTCACCGCCGAACAATGGGCCGCTGTGCTCGGCCTGCGCTGAGAACCGCCCGGTCACGCAGTGCTGGCAGACAAAAGGGTCTAGGCTTGCCGCTCATTTGATTGACATCAAGCGCCCCCCGCGCTTGAACCGTCAGACTGGACGCCACAGCCGCAGGATGCCCCCATGTCGACGCACCGCCGTTCCTCACTTTTATTTGCCGGATCGCTCATCGCCTTACTGTTGGCCGCCGGCGGCTTCGGTTACTGGAAGTCAATCAGCAGTCGCCTGCCCGAGGGCCTGTCGGCCGGCAACGGACGACTCGAAGCCACCGAAGTGCAGATCGCCAGCAAGACCCCCGGTCGCCTCGCCGAGGTGCTGGTCGATGAAGGCGACAAGGTCAGCCAGGGCCAATTGCTGGCGCGCATGGACACGCGCACCCTTGAAGCCCAGCGTAACCAGGCCGAAGCCGAGGTCGTGCGTGCGCGGGAAAACCTCAACGCCGCCCAGGCCAACGTGCAGTTGCGTCAGAGTGAGCTATTGCTGGCCCAGCAGGAACTCGGGCGCTCCCAATCACTGTTCAAGCACGGTTTCGTCAGTGCCCAGGTCATCGATCAATTGCAGTCGCGCATCGGCACCGGCAACGCAGCCGTGACGGCGGCGCGCGCTCAGGTGTCGGCGGTCAGTGCAGCGATTGGCGCTGCACAGGCGCAGGTCGCGCAACTGACCAGCGAAATCGACGACAGCAGCCTGCGCGCGCCGATTGATGGCGTGATCCAGTTGCGCATGGCCGAACCCGGCGAGGTGCTGGGGGCCGGTGGCCGCGTCCTGCTGTTGATCGATCCCAATGATCAGTACATGAACCTCTACCTGTCCGCCGCCGTGGCCGGACGTCTGGCGGTGGGCGATGAAGCGCGGGTGCTGCTCGATGCCCTGCCCGACAAGCCGTTGCCGGCAAAAATCAGCTTCGTCGCCGGCAAATCACAGTTCACCCCGAAAGAGGTCGAAACCCGCGACGAGCGGCAAAAACTGGTGTTCCGCGTCAAGCTGCGCCTGACCCAACCCAGCGCCGTGCCGCAAGCCAAGCCCGGCATGCCCGGCGCCGGGTATGTACGCACCGCGCCGATAGCCTGGCCGGCCAATCTGCAATGAACAGCCTCGCTGTTCAGGCGAACGGCATCGCGCACCGCTACGGCAAACAGCAAGCGCTGAGCGAGATCGCCTTCAGCCTGCCCGCCGGCACCCGTTGCGGGCTGATCGGCCCCGATGGCGCGGGCAAGTCCAGCCTGCTGGGGCTGATCGCCGGGGTGAAAGCCTTGCAGCAAGGGCAACTGGACGTCCTCGGCGGGCCGATCCAGCAGCGCCGCCACCGCGACACACTGTATGCGCGCATCGCCTTCATGCCCCAGGGATTGGGCGGCAACCTGTATCCCGAACTGTCGATCCGCGAAAACATTCAGTTCTTTGCTACGTTGTTCGGTCTGTCGAAGGCCGACAGCGAGCAACGCATGCACAACCTGCTGCTCGCCACCGACCTGCTGAAATTCGCCGAGCGCCCCGCCGGCAAATTGTCCGGCGGCATGAAACAGAAACTCGGGCTGTGCTGCGCGCTGATCCATGAACCGGATCTGTTGATCCTCGACGAGCCGACCACCGGCGTCGACCCGCTCTCGCGCCGACGGTTCTGGGAACTGGTCGACGACGTGCGGCGCCAGCGCCCGCAACTGACCCTGCTGGTCGCCACCGCGTATATGGAGGAAGCCGAACAGTTCGAGCATTGCTTGATGCTCGACAACGGCAAATTGATTGCCACCGGCCTGAGCCGTGAACTGGCGGCCGTCACCCCCAGCGGCAAACTCGATGAGGCCTTCACCCATTTCCAGGGCGACCGCCAGCATGACGCTCAGCCGCTGGTGATTCCGCCACGCACCGACAGCACCACCGACATCGCCATCGAGGCCCACGACCTGACGTTGCGTTTCGGCGACTTCACCGCCGTGGATCACGTCAGCTTCGCCATCGGGCGCGGCGAAATTTTCGGTTTTCTCGGCTCCAACGGCTGCGGCAAGACCACCACCATGAAAGTCCTGACCGGACTGATGCCGGCCAGCGAGGGCAGCGCGACGCTGCTCGGTAACCCGGTGAATGCCAAGGATCTGGCCACGCGCAAGCGGGTCGGCTTCATGTCCCAGAGTTTTTCGCTGTATGGCGAGCTCAGTGTGCGGCAGAACCTTGAGCTGCATGCGCGGCTGTTCGACCTGCCCAAGGTCGAAAGCGCGCAACGCATCGAAGCGTTGATTCAGCGCTTTAACCTGCTCGGCGTCGCCGATCAGCCGTCCGGCGCCCTGCCGCTGGGTCTGCGCCAACGTTTGTCACTGGCGGTGGCGGTGTTGCACCGCCCGGAAGTGCTGATTCTCGATGAGCCGACGTCCGGCGTCGATCCGGCAGCCCGCGATGACTTTTGGCGGCTATTGATCGAACTGTCGCGCGAGCAGGGCGTGACGATTTTCCTCTCCACCCACTTCATGAACGAAGCCCAGCGCTGCGACCGCATCTCGCTGATGCACGCCGGCAAAGTCCTCGCGTGCGACACCCCGGCGGCATTGCAACAGCAGTTCGGTGGAGAGACGCTGGAGGCCGCTTTCGTGACCTGCCTGGAACAGGCCCAGGGCACTGCCGAAACGCCTCCCGCGAGCGAATCATCGACCGCACCAGCGGCCGCCGCGCCGCCACTCAAGCAGCGCGGTTTCAGCCTCGGCCGTCTGCTCGCGGTGGCCAGTCGCGAAGGCAAGGAGCTGCTGCGTGACAAGGTGCGTATGGCCTTCGCCCTGGCGGGGGCGATCTTCATGATGGTGATCTTCGGCTACGGGATTTCCCTGGACGTGGAAAACCTCGCGTTTGCCGTGTACGACCAGGACCAGACGCCGCAGAGCCGAACCTATCTGGAAGCCTTTCGCGGCTCACGCTATTTCGATGAACGCCCGGCCATCCACGATGCTCAAGAACTACACCGCCGCCTGCAACGCTCGGAAATCAAACTGGCGCTGGAAATCCCCCCCGGATTTGGCCGTGACCTGTACGCCGGGCGCCAGCCTGCAGTGGCGGCGTGGCTGGATGGCGGCATGCCGTTTCGCGCCGAGACCAGCCGCAATTATGTCGAAGCCGTGCACCTGGCCAACCTGCAACAATTGGCCGAGCAGAGCAGCCCCGTGATCAATCATCAGGCGGGTGCCAGCCTCGAGACGCGCTTTCGCTACAACCAGGATGTGGTCAGCGTCAACGCCATCGGCCCCGGAGTCATGGCGCTGATTTTGGCGTTCATTCCGGCGATGCTCACCGCACTCGGCATCGTGCGCGAAAAAGAACTCGGCTCGATCACCAACTTCTACGCCACGCCCCTGACCCGCCTGGAGTTTCTGCTGGGCAAACAGGCGCCATACCTACTGGTCAGTCTGGTCAATCTCGCGCTGCTGGTGGCGATGAACCGCTGGCTGTTTGGCGTGCCGTTCAAGGGCAGCCTGCTGACGCTGGCGTTCGGCGGCCTGCTGTACGTGCTGGCGACCACCAGCATGGGCCTGCTGATCTCGGCGTTCACCCGCACGCAAATCGCCGCGATCCTCGGCACCATGATCATCACCAGCCTGCCGACCATTCAGTTCTCCGGGCTGATCGTGCCGCGCTCTTCGCTGGAGGGGGCGGCGGCGGTGATGGGCATGCTGTTTCCGGCAGGACACTTTCTCGACATCGCGGTGGGCACGTTCACCAAGGCGCTGGACCTGCGGCAGCTGTGGCCGCAATGCCTGGCGCTGTTCGGGTTCTTTGTCGGGTTCACCGGGCTGAGCCTGATCATGCTGAAAAAGCAGGAGGCCTGATGCATAAGTTCGCGCACATCCTGCGCCTGGGACTTAAGGAACTGACCAGCCTGCGCCACGACAGCGTGTTGCTGCTGTTCCTGTTCTACGCCTTCACCGTGGCGATCTACATGCCCGCCGCCGGCTCGGTGATCGGCGTGCACAACGCCAGCGTGGCGATCGTCGACGAAGACCACAGTGCCCTCTCGCGCCAGTTGGCCCAGGCCCTGCAACCGCCGGAGTTCCAGACGCCGGTGCTGTTGCCCTATACGCAACTCGATCAGGTGATGGACAGCGGCCAGTACACCTTCGTGATCAACATTCCGGCAGGGTTTCAAACCGATCTGCTCGCGGCGCGGCAACCGGCCATTCAAGTCAACGTCGATGCCACCGCGATGAGCCAGGCGTTCATGGGCGCCGGCTACATCAGCCGGATCTTCCAGCGTGAATTGCAGACCTACGGCGGCCAGGGCGATGCCGTGAGCAAGACGCCGATTCAACTGACCACCCGCGCGCTGTTCAACACCAACCTGGAGGGCGGCTGGTTTCTGGCGGTGATTCAGATCGTCAACAACATCACCATTCTGGCGATCATCCTGACGGGCACGGCGCTGCTGCGCGAACGCGAGCACGGCACGCTCGACCATTTGCTGGTGCTACCGCTGACGGCGCTGGAAATCATGCTGGCGAAAATCTGGAGCAACCTGCTGGTGGTGGTGCTGTGCACCTGGCTGTCGCTGGAGGTGGTGGTCAAAGGCGCATTGGGCGTGCCGTTGTCCGGCTCGATGGGCCTGTTTTTGCTGGTGACGGCGGTTTATCTGTTTGCCAGTACCGCGTTGGGGATTTTTCTGGCGACCCTGGCGCGCTCGACGCCACAGTTCGGCCTGCTGGCGATTCCAGTAATCATCCCGATGTTGCTGCTGTCCGGCGGCAGCACGCCGCTGGACAGCATGCCGCAATGGCTGCAGTGGGTCATGCAGGGCTCGCCGTCCACGCATTTTGTCAGCCTCAGCGCCGCGATTCTGTTTCGCGACGCGGGGCTGAGCGTGGTCTGGCCGGACTTGCTGGCGCTGACGGCCATCGGCCTGCTGTTCTTCTTCATTGCCCTGGCACGCTTTCGCAAGAGCCTGGCGTCCTGAACAGCCGCCAGCGTGATTACTGAATGATCAGGTTGTTGAACAACAGGTCTTCAACCACCGGCTTGCCGGTTTCGTCGTTCATCACTTGCTGAGTCTGCTTCAGGGCTTCCTGACGCAGTTTTTCCTTGCCTTCGATGCTGCTCATCGCCTCGCTGGTCTGCTGGGTAAACAGCGCCACCAGTTGATTGCGGATCAGCGGCTCGTTGGCCTTGACCAGTTTGGTCGCTTCTTCACCGGTCACGCGCAATGCCACGTCGGCCTTGTAGACCTTCAGCTTCGGCGTGCCGTCCAGCCCGTAGTTGCCCACGAACGGCGGGCTCAGGGTGATGTAGTTGACCTTCGGCGCCTCGCCTTCTTTGGCTTCTTCGGCCAGCGCTGCCACAGGCAGAGACAGGGCCAGCAACAACATGATCCACGCTTTCACAATTCGCTCCTTATCCGGTTTGCGGCCTAGCATAACGACCCGCCGCGCAAGCACAAGCTTATGGCTGACTATCAGGGTCGGGCATGCTCGTTGACCCGTTGACTGACACACCTACACTTATCGGCCATCACTCCCAAAGGAATAGCCCTGATGAAAGCCGTGCTGTGCAAAGCCTTCGGCCCTGCCGAATCGCTGGTGCTGGAAGACGTCGCCAGTCCTGTCGCGAAGAAGAACGAAATTCTGCTGGAGGTGCACGCCGCCGGGGTCAACTTCCCGGACACGCTGATCATCGAGGGCAAGTACCAGTTCAAGCCGCCCTTCCCGTTCTCGCCGGGCGGTGAAGCGGCTGGCATGGTCAGCGCCGTGGGCGAAAAGGTCGGCCATTTGAAGGTCGGCGACCGGGTCATGGCTTTGACCGGTTGGGGCAGCTTTGCCGAACAGGTCGCGGTGCCGGGCTACAACGTCCTGCCGATCCCGCCGTCGATGGATTTCAACACCGCCGCCGCGTTCAGCATGACCTACGGCACCTCGATGCACGCCCTTAAACAACGGGCGAACCTGCAACCGGGCGAAACCCTGCTGGTGCTGGGTGCGTCTGGCGGTGTGGGGCTGGCGGCGGTGGAAATCGGCAAAGCCATGGGTGCCCGCGTCATCGCTGCCGCCAGCAGCGCGGAGAAACTCGCCGTGGCCAAGGCTGCCGGTGCCGATGAGCTGATCAATTACAGCGAAACCAGCCTCAAGGACGAAATCAAACGCCTCACTGATGGCCAGGGTGCCGACGTGATCTACGACCCGGTGGGCGGTGACCTGTTCGATCAAGCCATCCGCGCCATCGCCTGGAACGGCCGGCTGCTGGTGGTCGGCTTCGCCAGCGGACGCATCCCCGAGTTCCCGGTCAACCTCGCGCTGCTCAAGGGTGCGGCAGTGGTCGGCGTGTTCTGGGGCTCCTTCGCCCAGCGCCAGCCGCAGGATAACGCGGCGAACTTCCAGCAACTGTTCGGCTGGTTCGCCGAGGGCAAGCTGAAACCGCTGGTGTCGCAGGTGTATCCGCTGAGCAACGCGGCGCAGGCGATCAATGATCTGGGGCAGCGCAAGGCTGTGGGCAAGGTGGTGGTGCAGGTGCGCTGAAACCGTAGCGTGTCTCAGCCGCCGGGCGATGGTGCCGCGTCGCCCGGCAACAGCTGCTCCTGCACCTTCTCGCTACGGGACGGGATGAGCCGCCCGTTCTCATCGAAGCGCAGGACGATCAGCCAGTCGAACACATCATCCGGCCATTTTTCCTGGCCCATCAACGCTGTGGGGTCGCCACCAAAGGCCTTGAGCAGTTTGTTGATGTGGCCGTGATGCCAGGCGATCAACACCGTTTGCGCCTGATTGCTTTTGCGCAACAGTTTGACCAGTTGATGAAGATCGCCATTGACGTAGGGTTGCTCAATCACAAGGTTCAGACGCTGGGCCAGCGGGGTCAGGGTCAGACGCGAACGTGAACTCTCCGGGACGTCGCCGGCAGCGATCAGACGCTGGGGGGTGAGCGTCTGGCCGTCGAGTTTCAGCGGATTGAAATAGTCGACGTAGGCGGCCGCACGCTGTTCGCCTCGGGCATTGAGCGCCGACCCCTCAGCCGGTTTTTCCGCATGTCGAATGATCAGCACCGTGGCGTTGCGCAGACCGGAATGAGTCGGATGATCGGTGATGATCAATGTCAGTAATACAACGGCAAGACCCGCTGCCACCAAAAATCTCGGCATCAATCTGCGAACCTTCAGTGGCATTTCTTATCTCGGCTGATCAATCGGTTGAACTGGCCGCGAGTCTAAGCCACCCGATGTTCAGAAGTGGTGAAAACGCCCTGTTCTTACAGCTGAGCGACAGCTTCATAAAGGAAAGTGCGATTTCCAACATTTCCGCTGTTTTGCCAATGCGAACCGGTGCTATTTTCGGTAACGAAACTGTAACATTCGCATCCGCAGTCAAAACAAGAAATCTGGAGCTCTTGAATGTTTGCTTTCTTTCGTCCTGCCGCCCATCAGGCTCCATTGCCTGAAGAAAAAATAGACAGCACCTACCGACGCCTGCGCTGGCAGATCTTCGCCGGTATCTTCTTCGGTTACGCGGGTTACTACCTGCTGCGCAAAAACTTCTCCCTGGCCATGCCGTACCTGATCGACGAAGGCTACAGCCGTGGCGATCTGGGTCTGGCGATGTCGGCCATCGCCATTGCCTACGGCCTGTCCAAGTTCCTGATGGGCCTGGTCTCCGACCGTTCCAATCCGCGTTACTTCCTGCCGTTCGGCCTGCTGGTATCGGCCGGGGTGATGTTCATTTTCGGTTTCGCGCCATGGGCGACGTCCAGTGTGACCATGATGTTCATCCTGCTGTTCATCAACGGCTGGGCCCAGGGCATGGGCTGGCCACCGAGTGGACGCACAATGGTGCACTGGTGGTCGCAGAAGGAACGCGGCGGCGTGGTCTCGGTGTGGAACGTGGCGCATAACGTCGGCGGTGGCCTGATCGGTCCGCTGTTCCTGCTCGGCATGGGCCTGTTCAACGACTGGCACGCAGCGTTCTACGTGCCCGCAGCCGTGGCGCTGGGCGTGGCGGTGTTTGCCTTCATCACCATGCGCGACACCCCGCAATCGGTCGGCCTGCCGCCGATCGAGAAGTACAAGAACGATTACCCGGAAGGCTACGACGCCAGCCACGAAGACGAATTCAGCGCCAAGGAAATCTTCGTCAAATACGTGCTGCGCAACAAAATGCTCTGGTACATCGCACTGGCCAACGTCTTCGTCTACCTGCTGCGCTACGGCGTGCTGGACTGGGCGCCGACCTACCTCAAGGAAGCCAAGGGTTTCACCGTGGATAAAACCTCGTGGGCCTATTTCTTCTACGAGTGGGCGGGTATTCCGGGCACGCTGCTGTGTGGCTGGATGTCGGACAAGATCTTCCGTGGCAACCGTGGCCTGACCGGCATGGTGTTCATGGCGCTGGTGACCGTCGCAACGCTGGTGTACTGGCTGAACCCGGCCGGCAACCCGACCGTGGACATGATTGCGCTGTTCTCGATCGGCTTCCTGATCTACGGCCCGGTGATGCTGATCGGTCTGCAGGCGCTGGAACTGGCGCCGAAGAAAGCCGCCGGTACGGCAGCTGGCTTCACCGGTCTGTTCGGTTACTTGGGTGGTTCGGTCGCGGCGAGTGCGGCGATGGGCTACACCGTTGACCACTTCGGCTGGGACGGTGGTTTTGTGCTGCTGGTGGGCGCTTGCCTGTTGTCGATGGCCTTCCTGGCCCCGACGCTATGGCACAAGCAAGTCGCCAGTCAGAGCCGCGAAGCCGTCGCTTGATCGCTTTGTGATTTACAGCGCTTGAGCCGCGCCTCCAGATTCCGGTCTGGCATGGCGTGGCTGCGCAGGGCGTGGGCGGTCTGCTCGACATAATCGCGAGTGGTTCCGTAGCGCCCGCAAGCGCTTGCGAACACCTGACTCAGCACGTGATCCGGCAGGTTGCCGGCGTAGCTGGGCAGGTGTCGCTCCAGCACAAACCCCAACGCCTGAACCTGACTGCCATCTTCGAGCCGGCAGTTGAGCCAGTGCGGGCGATAGGACGGGAACGGCATCTCGCGTTTCCACAGCGCATAAAGCGCACTGTCGAGGTTCTCTTCCGGCAACCGATAGGCGAAGCCGCTGCACGAACCGCCGCGATCCAGACCGAACACCAGCCCGGGCATTTCCGGCGTACCGCGATGCTCATGCGACCACAGGTACAAACCGCGGTGGTAGCCATGGACTCGCCCGCGCACCCGCTCCACTGCCGTACATTCCGGACGCCAGATCAGCGACCCGTAAGCGAACAGCCACACCGGTCCGCCCTTGTGGCGCGCCATGGTCGATTGCATCGAGACGAGAAGTTGTTCGTGGGTCAGCTGCGGCCCAAGATCGAGCCGCGGAGGGTAAGCCAGATTCACAAAAGCAGATTCAATGGCTGTCATGACGGAAATGTTCGGCCCCGCAAGTATTACAAGATGTAAGCACAATTCGCTGGATAGAACATATAGCAGTAACTGTAAAACGAAAAGTGCTAAAGGATGTATGACTGGCTCAATAGCGTTAAATCGAGATTAGCGGTCCCGGTTAACGGCTTTTATATAGCCTAATACCATTGCAGGAATATCTTAAATACCCGAATGAAATATGCATAAGCCTTCCCTTGTTCAGGAACGGTTCAAGAAAACGCAGGAATTTTCCTACTAGAATGTCGGACTTTATGTCTTTCCAGTCGCTGAACGCCTACGTATAACGGCCTTCTTCTGGCGCAAGCCATCCCGTTTAACCGAGGCTGCAACATGAACGCACCCAGGCTTTTGGCCGCACTGTTATTGCTTCAGACCGGCCAGGCTCTGGCCACCAATGATTCACAAAAAGACGATGGCTTCTGGTACGCACAAACCAGTGTCTATACCCGCCATTACTCGCCCGACCCTGAACACAATAATCATCAGGACTTGATCGGCATCGAACGCAATCAGGCTTCCGGCTGGGTATTGGGCGGGGCAACTTTTCGCAACTCATTCAGCCAGCGCTCGAACTACGCCTATGTCGGCAAGCGCTATGACAGCCGGGAGTATCCGGTGTATCTGAAAGTCACCGGCGGCCTGTTGCAGGGTTATCGCGGTGATTACAAGGACAAGATCCCGTTGAACCGCTTCGGCGTGGCGCCGGTAATCATTCCGTCCGTCGGTACTCACTACGGCCCGCTGGCGGCCGAGCTGGTGTTTCTCGGCGCCAACGCGGCGATGGTGACGACCGGCGTACGTTTCTAGGGATTGGGCTCAACGCTCGTGCGGCTCAAGAGCGCGGCGCATAGGCAAACACGTCCGCGCGCATCTGGTGTGCATCCATCCCGGCTTCCACCAGCGCATCCAGCGTACCGTAAACCATTGCCGGCGAGCCGCTGGCGTAGACGTGCAGCGGCTTCAGATCCGCAAAGTCTTCACACACGGCCTGGTGCAACATCCCGCAGCGCCCTTCCCAACCGCACTGGTCGCTGACGACTTTGTGCAGGAACAGATTGGGCAGTTTCAGCCATTCGTCCCAATGCTCGATGGCGTAGAAATCTTCCGGACGGCGCACGCCCCAGTACAGATGCACCGGGTGTTTGAAGCCGTTGGCGCGGCAGTGTTCGATCAGGCTGTGAATCTGGCCCATGCCGGTACCGGCGGCGATCAGCACCAGCGGCCCGTCAGGCAATTCGGCGAGGTGGGTGTCGCCAAACGGCAGTTCGACGCGCACCAGCGGGTTGCGTTGCAACTGTTCGATCAGGCTCAGCGCACTGGCTTCACGCGCCAGCACGTGGATTTCCAGATCACGCCCGCCGTGCGGCGCCGAGGCCATGGAGAACGCCGACTTCTCGCCGCTCTCGCGCTCGATCATCAGGTACTGTCCGGCGTGATAGCGCGGCGGTTTACCGGCCGGCGCCCGCAGACGTACACGCCAGGTGTCACCGCCAACGTCCCGGCATTCGATGACCTGACACGACAGGCTGCGCACCGGCAGTTCTCCCAACGCCAGCACGCCATCCCACAACAGGATGCAGTCTTCCAGCGGCTCGGCTATGCAAGTGTAGAACTCGCCGTGGTCGTGCACCTTGCCGGCCTGTTCGACCCGGCCTTCGACCAGCAACGCCGCACACACGTGGCAGTTGCCATTGCGGCAGCTTTGCGGGCAGTCGTAGCCCAGGCGCCGCGCACCGTCGAGAATCCGCTCACCGGGCTGTATCTCAAGCACCGCTCCGGAGGGCTGCAGGGTTACACGCATCAATCTATTCCTAACTGATTCCAGATGGCATCGATCCGCTGGGTGACGGCGTCGTCCTTGACGATCACGCGGCCCCACTCGCGGGTGGTTTCGCCCGGCCACTTGTGGGTGGCATCCAGGCCCATTTTCGAGCCCAGGCCGGAGACCGGCGAGGCAAAGTCGAGGTAGTCGATCGGCGTGTTGTCGATCATCACCGTGTCGCGCTTGGGGTCCATGCGCGTGGTGATGGCCCAGATCACGTCGTTCCAGTCCCGGGCGTTGATATCGTCGTCAGTGACGATAACGAACTTGGTGTACATGAACTGTCGCAAAAACGACCAGACACCGAGCATCACGCGCTTGGCATGCCCCGGATACGACTTCTTCATCGTCACCACGGCCATGCGGTACGAGCAGCCTTCCGGCGGCAGGTAGAAGTCGGTGATCTCCGGGAACTGCTTCTGCAGGATCGGCACGAACACTTCGTTCAACGCCACGCCAAGGATCGCCGGCTCATCCGGCGGACGGCCGGTGTAGGTGCTGTGGTAGATCGGTTTGATCCGGTGGGTGATGCGCTCGACGGTGAACACCGGGAAGCTGTCGACTTCGTTGTAGTAGCCGGTGTGGTCGCCGTATGGGCCTTCGTCGGCCATTTCGCCCGGATGGATCACGCCTTCGAGGATGATCTCGGCGGTGGCCGGGACTTGCAGGTCGTTGCCGCGGCACTTGACCAGTTCGGTGCGGTTACCCCGCAGCAGGCCGGCAAAGGCGTATTCGGAAAGGCTGTCCGGCACTGGCGTTACGGCACCGAGGATGGTCGCCGGATCGGCACCGAGGGCCACGGACACCGGGAACGGCTGGCCCGGATGCTTCTCGCACCACTCACGGAAGTCCAGCGCGCCACCACGGTGGCTGAGCCAGCGCATGATCACCTTGTTGCGGCCGATCACTTGCTGACGGTAGATACCGAGGTTCTGGCGGTCCTTGTTCGGGCCTTTGGTGACGGTCAGGCCCCAGGTGATCAGCGGGCCGACGTCGCCGGGCCAGCAGGTCTGCACCGGCAGCATCGCCAGATCGACATCGTCGCCTTCGATGACCACTTCCTGGCACACCGCGTCTTTAACGACTTTCGGCGCCATCGAGATGATCTTGCGGAAGATCGGCAGTTTCGACCACGCGTCCTTCAAGCCCTTCGGCGGCTCCGGCTCCTTGAGGAAGGCCAGCAGCTTGCCGATTTCGCGCAGCTCGCTGACCGACTCGGCGCCCATGCCCATGGCGACCCGCTCGGGGGTGCCGAACAGGTTGCCGAGCACCGGAATGTCGTAGCCGGTGGGTTTCTCGAACAGCAGCGCCGGGCCCTTGGCCCGTAGCGTGCGGTCGCACACCTCGGTCATTTCCAGCACCGGCGAGACGGGAATCTGGATGCGTTTCAACTCTCCGCGCTGCTCAAGCTGCTGCACGAAATCCCGAAGATCCTTGAATTTCATTGACGATGGCACCCTCAAAATAGGCGTACATCCTACCTGCTCTGACGGGCAAACAGCAGCCCGTCAGCGCCCGGGATCGCTCAATTGTGGCTAGTACCCAGCAGCAATGGTGCAAACAGCGGGCTCAGTCTGGCACTGCCCACGTCCGAAAGATGGTCGGCATCCTTGTACTGCGAGTGGCCATCGACATCAATGGCGCAGAGGCCGTCCTTGCACATCAGCGAGGTCGGGTCGATAACATGCACGCCGGGGTCCGCCGCACTCATCGAGCCGAACAGCTCGGTGAAGAACCGCTGGCGCGCCAGATGCTCATTGAGCGGGCGACCGAGCCCTTGCGCCGAGCGCCCGATGCGCGCGAGGCTGGTCAGGCGGTCGATGTAGCTCTTGTGCTGCAGCGGCACTTCCTTGAACAGCCAGACTTGCACACCAGCCGCGCGCAGCTCAGCCACTTGCGCCTTGAGCCCGGCAGCCAGACGCTGTTCGGCTTGCGCCGGACTGTCCTTGCGCTCAAGCAGAAACTGTCTGTCGCCGTCGCCATCTTCGCGACCATAAATGTACAGGCTCCAGTTCGCCGCCAGTACGACATCCTTGATCCCTCGACTGAGCACCAGCGCCATGTTGCGTTTGTTGAAGTCCTGGCATTGAGGGCGCAGGCGGTCTTCGACAATCGGCGGGCAAGCCGTCAGGCTGTACAACCAGACCGGCTGCGCGTCGCGACCGAGAGTGCCGGCGATGGCCGGCAACAGTGCCGCCGTGTGACTGTCGCCCCAGAACATCTTGGTCGGAGCGACCTGTTCATCGCCGCCCAACCGACAGGCCTTGTCCAGCGTTTTGTCCGTGCTCAGCTGCATGCAATCCGCTTGCCCGGCCTTCCACTCCCGCGATTGCGCGTATTCCAGCGCCTTGCCGGTCAGACGCTGTGGCACACCGTCTGACGAGTTAATCACCGAGCCGGTAATCGCCAGCACGGTGATCGACAGCAAACCACCGACCAACATGGAATTCCGCTTGGCGAACACTCGTTTCTCACGAAAGGGCAGCTCGATATAACGCAGACTCAACCAGGCCAGGGCCAACGCCAGGGCCATCCAGCCAAGCGCCTCCAGCGGCTGGATGCCGTCGATGGAAATTGCATTGGCATACACATAAACCGGCCAGTGCCACAGATACAGGGAGTAGGACAGCAGGCCGACCCACACCAGAACGCGGACACTCAACAGACGGCTGGCCCACGTCGCACCTTGCGCGCCCGACCAGATCAACGCGGTAGTGCCCAATACCGGCAGCAATGCCGCCCAGCCCGGGAACACCGTGGACTTGTCAAAGGTGAATATCGCCAGCAGCACCGCCGCCAGTCCGGCCACGCCCACCGACTGGCGCAGCCACGGCCGTGCGACGTGTTTCGACGCGGGCAGCACCGCCAGCATTGCTCCGCAGAGCAGCTCCCAGGCGCGGGTCGGCAGCGCGAAGAAGGCGAATTCAGGCCGGCGTTCGATATAAATGAGGTTCAGGCCAAACGACACCAACAGGACCGCGAACAACATCCAGCGCCAATGACGGACATAACGCATCAGCAACACCATCATCAACGGGAAGAAGATGTAGTACTGCTCCTCCACCGCCAGCGACCAGGTATGCAGCAGCGGTTTGAGCTCCGACGCCGGCGCAAAGTAGCCGTCTTCACGCATGAACAGAATGTTGGAAATGAACAGCGACTGGTAACGAATCGTCCGCCCGAGTTCAGCCAGGTCTTTGGCTGTCAGCAACAGCCAGCCTAAAGCCAGCGTCACCACCACAACCACAGTCAACGCCGGCAGAATGCGCCGGGCACGACGGCCCCAGAAGTCGAGAAAACTGAAACGCTGTGCGCTGATTTCGCGGAACAGGATCGAGGTGATCAGGAAGCCGGAAATGACGAAGAACACATCAACGCCGACAAAACCGCCGCTGAATGTAGTGAATCCGAAATGAAACAGTACGACGGGAATAACCGCCAGTGCCCGTAATCCGTCGATATCACGGCGATTGCCAAACGTGTGCATGAAAAACCTTTCTCGTTCTGGATACAAAGTTCCTGGAAAGCGCGAAAGTTATCAGCCGCGTACATTTCAATCCATATACAAATAATCTGAGGCAAAAAAAAGCGCCCTTCCGGGCGCTTCTTTTTAAACAGCTGGGGTATTACTTGCGCTTCATCGACAAGAAGAACTCGTCGTTGGTCTTGGTCGTTTTCAGCTTGTCGACCAGGAACTCGATGGCAGCCACTTCGTCCATCGGGTGCAGCAGCTTGCGCAGGATCCACATACGCTGCAGTTCGTCGTCGGCGGTCAGCAACTCTTCGCGGCGGGTGCCGGAACGGTTGATGTTGATGGCCGGGAACACGCGCTTCTCGGCGATCTTGCGATCCAGAGGCAGCTCCATGTTGCCGGTACCCTTGAACTCTTCGTAGATCACTTCGTCCATCTTCGAGCCGGTTTCAACCAGCGCGGTGGCGATAATGGTCAGCGAGCCGCCTTCTTCGATGTTGCGCGCAGCACCGAAGAAACGCTTTGGCTTCTCCAGGGCGTGAGCATCGACACCACCGGTCAGGACCTTGCCGGAGCTCGGGATCACGGTGTTGTAGGCACGGGCCAGACGGGTGATGGAGTCGAGCAGGATCACCACGTCCTTCTTGTGTTCGACCAGGCGCTTGGCCTTCTCGATCACCATTTCAGCCACCTGGACGTGGCGGGTCGGCGGCTCGTCAAAGGTCGAGGCAACCACTTCGCCGCGCACGGTGCGCTGCATTTCGGTCACTTCTTCCGGACGTTCGTCGATCAACAGCACGATCAGGTGAACTTCAGGGTTGTTACGGGCGATGTTCGCGGCGATGTTCTGCAGCATGATCGTCTTGCCGGCTTTCGGCGGTGCAACGATCAGACCACGCTGGCCTTTACCGATCGGGGCGCACAGGTCGATCACACGACCGGTCAAGTCTTCGGTGGAACCGTTACCGGCTTCCATCTTCATGCGCACGGTCGGGAACAGCGGGGTCAGGTTCTCGAAGAGAATCTTGTTTTTCGCGTTCTCTGGACGATCGAAGTTGATCGTGTCGACCTTGAGCAGGGCGAAATACCGCTCGCCTTCCTTCGGAGGGCGGATCTTGCCAACGATGGTGTCACCGGTGCGCAAGTTGAAACGGCGGATCTGGCTCGGCGAGACGTAGATATCGTCCGGGCCGGCGAGATAGGAAGCGTCAGCGGAGCGCAGGAAGCCGAAGCCGTCCTGGAGAATCTCCAGCACGCCATCACCGGAGATTTCCTCGCCGCTTTTCGCGTGCTTTTTCAGCAGGGAGAAAATCACGTCCTGCTTGCGCGAACGGGCCATATTTTCTATGCCCATCTGTTCGGCCAATTCGAGCAGTTCGGTAATCGGCTTTTGCTTGAGTTCAGTCAGATTCATATAGGAATGACGTAATCATTTATGGAGGGGGGAAATTAAGCTTTTGGCTTAATGAGGCCGCGCCGCGGAGAAGGCGACAGGATCGCGAACTTGTTCGAAAAGGAGTGCGTCGGCGACGGCTAGCAGGGGGCAGTGGAGAAACCAGTGCGGGGCCGAATGTACCACCTGAGTTTCGGAGCGTCTAGCCCTGAATACGCAAAAAGCCCCGCAATTTGCGGGGCTTTTTTTCAGCGATTTACCGCGACGCTTAGATGTTGGCGTCGAGGAAAGCAGCCAGTTGCGACTTCGACAGGGCGCCGACTTTGGTCGCTTCAACGTTGCCGTTCTTGAACAGCATCAGCGTCGGGATACCACGCACGCCGTGCTTGGCCGGGGTTTCCTGGTTTTCGTCGATGTTCAGTTTGGCGACGGTCAGCTTGCCTTTGTAAGTCTCGGCAATCTCGTCCAGAACCGGAGCGATCATTTTGCAAGGGCCGCACCATTCAGCCCAGTAGTCGACCAGGACAGCGCCTTCGGCCTTGAGTACGTCGGCTTCGAAGCTGGCGTCGCTAACGTGTTTGATCAAATCGCTGCTCATGGAATTCTCCAGGTTGTAAGCAAAAAAACGTGGCCCATCATAGCCGCCCTTCCCTTGTTCAGGAAGCTGCAGTTGATTGAGTCTTGCTATGGCGCCCCATGAGTCTGGGTATAGCTCAAGTCACGCCGTGGCGGGGGCGATGAAGGCGATTCCGGTGCGCAAGGCTGCGTTGCGCACGTGCTCCTGCATGGCTTTCTGGGCGGCAGCGGACGACCGGCGGGCCAGGGCGCGGAGGATCTTGCGGTGCTCCTGCCAGGTTTCCATCGCCCGTTCGGCGCGGATGAACGGTAGTTTCTGGCTCTCGAGAAAGATTTCGGCGCTGGCGGTGAGGATGCTCAGCATCGCCTGGTTGCCGCTGGCCAGCAGGATGCGGCGGTGGAAGTCGAAGTCGAGTTTCGCCGCCGCTTCGAAATCACCCGCCTTCAATTGCTCGCGCATCGCGGCAACGTTGTCCTCCAGCGCATCCAGATCAAGCGTGCTCAGCGTGACCGCCGCCAGCCCGGCGGCAAAGCCTTCCAGCGCATAGCGCAGCTGAAAGATATCCAGCGGCGAAGCCTGTGCCGCAAAGGGCCAGCCTGGCGCCTGGCTGCCGTGCGGCAATTCCACCGGCGATTGAACGAACACGCCCTTGCCCGGCTGAATGCTGACCACACCGAGCGCACTCAGCGACGACAGCGCCTCGCGCAATGAAGCCCGGCTGACGCCCAACTGCAAGGCCAGGTCCCGTTGCGACGGCAACGCATCGCCCGCACCGAAACCCTGTTCGGTGATCAGTTTGCGGATGGCTTGCAGCGCCACTTCGGGTACGGCACGGGAGATCGAGTTCATGGTTTTCCAGACGAACCAGGCCAAGGTGCGGCTAGTTGTAAAGCTATTCGCTGACGCCGGCAAGTCGTGCCCCAGCAGGGTTCGGCGCCGTACACCAATGCGCTATCGGAGTGCGAAAAACAACCTGACTGTTCAGACCAGTAAGACCGAACAAATCCGCCAAAACCGCGGCCTGCGCGGGGGAAACCCGAGTATTGGCACGCCCCATGCTCTGTCCGATCGCAGAAATCACTTCCCGCCGATCCGGAGATTTGCCATGACCCTGCGTTACCGCGCCCTCCTCGCCGCCCTGTTTTCCAGCCTGTTGCTCAGCCAGATACCCGCCCACGCCGACGCGCTGGATGACGTGGTCAAACGCGGCACATTGAAAGTCGCCGTGCCCCAGGACTTCCCGCCGTTCGGCTCGGTCGGCCCGGACATGAAGCCCCGTGGCCTGGACATCGACACAGCGAAACTGCTGGCCGATCAACTGAAGGTCAAACTCGAACTGACCCCGGTCAACAGCACCAACCGCATCCCGTTCCTCACCACCGGCAAGGTCGATCTGGTGATCTCCAGCCTCGGTAAAAATCCGGATCGCGAGAAAGTCATCGACTTCTCCCGCGCCTACGCCCCGTTCTACCTCGCCGTGTTCGGCCCGCCTGATGCCGCCATCACCACGCTCGACGACCTCAAAGGCAAAACCATCAGTGTCACCCGTGGCGCCATCGAAGACATCGAACTGAGCAAAGTCGCCCCCGAAGGCGTGACCATCAAGCGCTTCGAAGACAACAACTCGACCATCGCCGCCTACCTCGCCGGCCAGGTTGACCTGATCGCCAGCGGCAACGTGGTGATGGTCGCGATCAGCGAAAAGAACCCGAAACGCGTGCCGGCGCTGAAAGTGAAGCTCAAGGATTCGCCGGTCTACGTCGGCGTGAACAAGAACGAGCCGGCGCTGCTGGGCAAGGTCAACGACATCCTGACCACCGCCAAGGCTGACGGCGCACTGGAAAAGAATTCACAGACCTGGCTGAAAGAGCCGCTGCCGGCCGATCTCTGATCGACTGCGCGGGAGACCTACATGGCTTATCAGTTCGATTTCATTCCGGTGCTGCAAAACACCGACCTGCTGTTGCGCGGCGCCTTGTTTACCCTGGAACTGACGGCCATTGGCGCATTCTTCGGGGTCGGCGTGGGCATCGTCGGCGCGCTAGTGCGGGCGTGGAACATCCGCCCGTTCTCGGCGATTTTCGGCGTCTACGTCGAGTTGATCCGCAACACGCCGTTTCTGGTGCAACTGTTCTTCATCTTCTTCGGCCTGCCGTCCCTCGGCGTGCAGATTTCCGAATGGCAGGCAGCCGTGCTGGCAATGGTGATCAATCTCGGTGCGTATTCGACCGAGATCATCCGCGCCGGCATCCAGGCGATCCCGCGCGGGCAACTGGAGGCCGCAGCGGCGCTGGCCATGAGCCGTTTCGAAGCGTTCCGCCACGTGGTCCTGCTGCCGGCGCTGGGTAAGGTCTGGCCGGCCCTGAGCAGCCAGATCATCATCGTCATGCTCGGGTCGGCGGTGTGTTCGCAGATCGCCACCGAAGAGTTGAGCTTTGCCGCCAACTTCATTCAGTCGCGCAATTTCCGCGCCTTTGAAACCTATGCGCTGACCACGCTGATCTACCTGTGCATGGCGTTGCTGATCCGCCAGTTGCTCAACTGGCTGGGGCGCCGCTATCTCACGAGGAGCAGCCAATGAGCGACTTCACCTTCTGGGACATCCTGCGCAACCTGCTCACCGGCCTGCAGTGGACGCTGGCGTTGTCGCTGGTGGCCTTCATCGGCGGCGGGATCGTCGGGCTGCTGATTCTGGTCATGCGCATTTCGAAAAGCCCGCTGTCGAGCAACATCGCCCGCACCTGGATCGAGCTGTTCCAGGGCACGCCGCTGTTGATGCAGCTGTTTCTGGTGTTCTTCGGCGTGGCACTGGCCGGGATCGAGATTTCACCGTGGATGGCGGCGGCGATTGCCCTGACGCTGTTTACCAGTGCCTATCTGGCGGAAATCTGGCGTGGTTGTGTCGAAGCGATTCCTCATGGCCAGTGGGAAGCCTCGTCGAGCCTGGCGTTGAATCCGCTGGAGCAACTGCGCTACGTGATCCTGCCGCAAGCCCTTCGTATCGCGGTGGCGCCGACCGTGGGCTTCTCGGTGCAAGTGGTCAAGGGCACGGCGGTGACCTCGATTATCGGCTTCACCGAACTGACCAAGACCGGCGGCATGCTCGCCAACGCCACGTTTGAACCGTTCATGGTCTACGGCCTCGTCGCCCTCGGCTACTTCCTGCTCTGCTACCCCTTGTCACTCAGTGCGCGCTACCTGGAAAGGAGACTGCATGCCTCTGCTTAGAATTTCCGCCCTGCATAAATATTACGGCGACCACCACGTGCTCAAAGGCATCGACCTCAGCGTCGAAGAAGGTCAGGTGGTGGCGATCATCGGCCGCAGCGGCTCGGGCAAATCCACCCTGCTGCGTACACTCAACGGCCTGGAGTCGATCAATGACGGGGTGATCGAAGTCGACGGCGAATACCTCGACGCTGCCCGCGCCGACCTGCGCAGCCTGCGGCAGAAAGTCGGCATGGTGTTCCAGCAGTTCAACCTGTTCCCCCACCTGACTGTGGGCGAGAACGTGATGCTCGCGCCGCAAGTGGTGCAGAAAGTGCCCAAGGCCAAGGCGGCCGAACTGGCGCGCAAGATGCTCGAACGCGTGGGCCTGGGGGAGAAGTTCGATGCGTTTCCGGATCGCCTCTCCGGCGGTCAGCAGCAGCGCGTGGCGATTGCCCGGGCGCTGGCGATGTCGCCCAAGGTGCTGCTGTGCGATGAGATCACGTCGGCGCTGGACCCGGAGCTGGTCAACGAAGTGCTCAGCGTGGTGCGGCAACTGGCCAAGGAAGGCATGACGCTGATCATGGTCACCCACGAAATGCGCTTTGCCCGGGAGGTTGGGGATAAGTTGGTGTTCATGCATCACGGCAAAGTGCATGAGGTGGGGGATCCGAAGGTGTTGTTTGCCAATCCGCAGACGGCGGAGTTGGCGAATTTCATTGGTACGGTGGAAGCGACAGCCTGAAGATCTTCTTAGGCAGTGATGCCCTCTTCGCGAGCAAGTTCGCTCCCACATTGGAATGCGCTCACCTGTGGGAGCGAGCCTGCTCGCCAATGGCCGCGCCGCGATCTCCAGACTTTCTGCGCTGAATCAAGGGTTTGAACCGTGCGCGTTGGCGCCAGCGTTTGATCGTGGCACGATGTCGGGGTTATCGACCGAGACCCCCTGACCATGCCGCAATCCCAAGCCAAGAATCTGTCCCTGATCGCCGCAATCGACCTGGGCTCCAACAGCTTTCACATGGTCGTGGCCAAGGCCCAGAACGGTGAAATCCGTATCCTGGAGCGCCTCGGAGAGAAGGTTCAGCTCGCCGCCGGCATCGACGATGAGCGCCATCTCAACGAAGAATCGATGCAGCGCGGCCTCGATTGTCTCAAGCGGTTTGCCCAACTGATCAACGGTATGCCGCTGGGCGCCGTGCGCATTGTCGGCACCAACGCCCTGCGTGAGGCCCGCAACCGTGGCGAATTCATCCGCCGCGCAGAAGAGATCCTCGGCCATCCGGTGGAAGTCATCTCCGGGCGTGAAGAAGCGCGCCTGATCTATCTGGGCGTCTCGCACACCCTCGCCGACACCCCGGGCAAACGACTGGTCGCCGACATTGGCGGCGGCAGTACCGAATTCATCATTGGGCAAAGATTCGAACCGCTGCTGCGCGAAAGCCTGCAGATGGGTTGCGTCAGCTTCACCCAACGCTACTTCAAGGACGGCAAGATCACCCCGGCCCGCTACGCCCAGGCGTACACCGCAGCGCGACTGGAGATCATGAGCATCGAGCACGCCCTGCACCGCCTGACCTGGGATGAAGCCATCGGCTCCTCGGGCACCATCCGCGCCATCGGCCTGGCGCTGAAGGCCGGCGGGCATGGCACGGGCGAAGTGAACGCCGAAGGCCTGGCCTGGCTCAAGCGCCGCCTGTTCAAACTCGGCGATGTCGACAAGATCGATTTCGAAGGCATCAAGCCTGATCGCCGGACGATCTTCCCGGCGGGCCTGGCGATTCTCGAAGCGATCTTCGACGCCCTCGAACTGCAACGCATGGATCACTGCGACGGTGCCTTACGCGAAGGCGTGCTCTACGACCTGCTGGGTCGCCATCACCACGAAGACGTGCGCGAACGCACCCTGACCTCGCTGATGGAGCGTTATCACGTCGACCTGGAACAAGCGGCGCGGGTCGAGCGCAAGGCGCTGCATGCCTTCGATCAAGTCGCAGCCGACTGGGAGCTGGATGACGGTATCTGGCGCGAACTCCTGGGCTGGGCGGCGAAAGTGCACGAAGTCGGGCTCGACATCGCTCACTATCAGTACCACAAACATGGCGCTTACCTGATCGAGCATTCGGACCTCGCCGGGTTCTCCCGCGAAGACCAGCAAATGCTCGCCCTGCTGGTACGTGGCCATCGCCGCAACATTCCCAAGGATAAATTCGCCGAGTTCGGTGACGACGGCGACAAGCTGATTCGCCTCTGCGTGCTGCTGCGCTTTGCGATCCTGTTCCACCACATCCGGGGCACCCAGGCGATGCCGCAGGTGGCATTGCACGCCAAGGGCGACAGCCTTGATGTGGAATTCCCGGAAAACTGGCTGGATGAAAACCAGCTGACTCAGGCGGATTTCGGGCTTGAGGCCGAGTGGCTGACGCGGGTGGGGATTGTCCTCACCGTTCACTGAGTTAAATCTCAGGTGCAAAAAAGGCGATCCTTCTGGATCGCCTTTTTTATTCGGTTCGACTTGGGGCGGAGGTTAACCCTCACCCCAGCCCTCTCCCGAGGGAGAGGGCGCCGATCTCCGCTGGCTTCAAGGCCTGAGTTCGACTCGGTAGCTCAGGTCGACGTATAGCTCGAAACACCTCGGTCAGTCCCCTCTCCCGATGGGAGAGGGTTAGGGTGAGGGGCTTTTGACTTTCAAGGCCTCAACTGCTCACCGGCAAAATCGGGCTGCCCAGACGTTCCAGCAACGTCGCCTGCGCACTGCGCGGGTTCTGATTACCGGTTGGCGTGTTGCGGATGTAACGGCCATCCGACTGCAGGCTCCAGCTGTGGGTGTTGTCGGTCAGGTACAGCTCCAGCTCTTTCTTGACGCGGGTCAGCAGCTTCTTGCCTTCGACCGGGAAGCAAGTCTCGACGCGCTTGTCGAGGTTGCGCTCCATCCAGTCGGCACTGGAGAGGAACATTTGCTCCTCGCCACCGTTGAGGAAGTAGAACACCCGGGTGTGCTCGAGGAAGCGGCCGATGATCGAGCGCACGTGGATGTTGTGCGAAACCCCGGCGATGCCCGGCCGCAGGCAGCACATGCCACGCACCACCAGATCAATGCGCACGCCGGACTGGCTGGCCTTGTACAGCGCGCGGATGATCTTCGGATCGGTCAGCGAGTTGAACTTGGCGATGATGTGCGCCGGTTTGCCGTCGAGGGCAAACTGCGTCTCGCGGGTGATCATGTCGAGCATGCCCTTCTTCAGGGTAAACGGCGCATGCAGCAGCTTTTTCATGCGCAGCGTCTTGCCCATGCCGATCAACTGGCTGAACAGTTTGCCGACGTCTTCGCACAGGGCGTCATCGGAAGTCAGCAGGCTGTAGTCGGTGTACAGACGGGCATTGGCGGCGTGGTAGTTACCGGTGCCCAGGTGTGCGTAACGCACAATCTCGCCGGCCTCGCGACGCAGGATCAGCATCATCTTGGCGTGGGTCTTGAAGCCAACCACGCCGTAAATCACCACCGCACCGGCCGCTTGCAGACGGCTGGCCAGTTGCAGGTTGGATTCTTCGTCGAAGCGTGCGCGCAGTTCGATGACCGCGGTCACTTCCTTGCCGTTACGCGCGGCGTCCACCAGCGCATCGACGATCTCGGAGTTGGCGCCGGACCGGTACAGGGTCTGGCGCACCGCCAACACATGCGGGTCTTTCGCCGCTTGACGCAGCAGGTCGACCACCGGGGTGAACGACTCGAACGGGTGCAGCAGCAGGATGTCCTGTTTGCTGACAACGCTGAAAATGTTCTCGCTGTTCTGCAGCAGTTTCGGGATCTGCGGGGTGAACGGCGTGTATTGCAGCTCCGGATGGCTGTCCAGACCGGTGATGCTGAACAGGCGGGTCAGGTTGACCGGGCCGTTGACCTGATACAGCTCGGTCTCGCTCAGGTTGAACTGCTTGAGCAGGTAGTCCGACAGGTGTTTCGGGCAGGTGTCGGCCACTTCCAAACGCACCGCATCACCATAGCGACGCGAGAACAGCTCGCCACGCAGGGCGCGCGCAAGGTCTTCGACGTCTTCGGAATCGAGCGACAGGTCGGCGTTTCGGGTCAGGCGGAACTGGTAGCAACCCTTGACCTTCATGCCTTGGAACAGGTCGTCGGCGTGGGCGTGGATCATCGACGACAGGAACACATAGTTGTCGCCAGCGCCGCCGACTTCTTCCGGCACCTTGATGATCCGTGGCAGCAGACGCGGCGCCGGTATGATCGCCAGACCGGAATCGCGACCAAAGGCGTCGATACCTTCCAGCTCAACGATGAAGTTCAGGCTCTTGTTCACCAGCAACGGGAACGGGTGCGTCGGGTCGAGGCCGATCGGGGTGATGATCGGTGCGATCTCGTCGCGGAAATAACGACGTACCCAGGTTTTGATCTTGGTCGTCCAGTGGCGGCGACGGATGAAGCGCACCTGGTGCTTTTCCAGCTCCGGCAACAGGATGTCGTTGAGGATCGCGTACTGACGGTCAACGTGGCCGTGGACCAGTTCGCTGATCCGCGCCAGCGCCTGATGCGGCTGCAGGCCGTCGGCACCGGCCTGTTCACGGGCGAAGGTGATCTGCTTCTTCAGGCCGGCGACGCGGATTTCGAAGAATTCGTCGAGGTTGCTGGAAAAGATCAGCAGGAACTTCAGCCGCTCCAGCAACGGATAGGACTCGTCCAGCGCCTGTTCCAGCACGCGGATGTTGAACTGCAGTTGCGAAAGCTCGCGGTGGATATACAGGCTGCTGTCATCCAGGCCCGGGATCGCAATCACTGGCGCCGCCGCGACGGTTTCGGTGACCGGCGCCGGTGGCGCAGGCTCCAGTTCCGGCGGGGTTTCGGTGATTTGTTCCACCACCGGCTGAGCTTCTTTTACTGCAACTTCTGTGAGTCCTTCGGTATTCATCGAATGTTCCTGGGAGGGCTATTTCTGCTCTCGTAACAATTGAGCGGCGCGGACAGCAAAGTAAGTCAGGATGCCATCAGCGCCGGCACGTTTAAAGGCGGTCAGTGATTCGAGAATCACCGCCTCGCTCAACCAGCCATTCTCGATCGCCGCCATGTGCATGGCGTATTCGCCGCTGACCTGATAGACGAAGGTCGGCACTTTGAAGGCATCTTTTACCCGGAAAAGAATGTCGAGGTACGGCATGCCCGGTTTGACCATGACCATGTCCGCGCCTTCAGACAAGTCGGCGCCGACTTCGTGCAGCGCTTCGTCGCTGTTGGCCGGGTCCATCTGATAAGAAGCCTTGTTCGCCTTGCCGAGGTTCGAGGCCGAACCGACTGCATCGCGGAACGGGCCGTAATAGGCGCTGGCGTACTTGGCCGAGTAGGCCATGATCCGCACGTTGACATGGCCGGCGACTTCCAGCGCTTCGCGGATCGCCTGAATGCGACCGTCCATCATGTCCGACGGCGCAACCACCTGGGCACCGGCTTCGGCATGGGACAGGGCCTGACGGACCAGTGCGTCGACAGTGATGTCGTTCTGCACATAGCCGTCTTCGTCGAGGATGCCGTCCTGACCGTGGGTGGTGAACGGGTCGAGCGCGACGTCGGTGATCACGCCCAGCTCCGGGAAGCGCTCACGCAGGGCGCGGGTGGCGCGCTGGGCGATGCCTTGAGGGTTCCAGGCTTCAGCGGCGTCGAGGGATTTGAGTGCTGCAGGCGTGACCGGGAACAGGGCCAGCGCCGGAATCCCCAGTTCGACCCATTTCGCCGCTTCTTCGAGCAGCAGGTCGATGGTCAACCGTTCCACACCCGGCATCGAGGCCACGGCTTCGCGGCGGTTTTCACCGTCGAGCACGAACACCGGCAGGATCAGATCATCGACCGTCAGCACATTTTCCCGCACCAGCCGACGCGAAAAATCATCACGGCGATTGCGGCGCAGGCGGGTGGCTGGGAACAAACGGTTGGCAGGGGTAAAGCTCACGGCAGACTCCTGAGCCCGCGCAAACGGGCGAGCGTGACAGTTATAGACGGCCATTATGACGAACAGATTACAGTTGTGCGTGCCCCGTGACATGTAGCCGCATTCCATTGTCAGTGTAGGAATTGTTCACGTCGAGACACATTTGGACACTTTCCTGAATGTGTACGAAGGGTTAGGCTGCGCGTTCATTTCGCCAGCACCCAGACAATGCTCCAACAATTTCTGCATGACTTCGGCTACTTTGCCTTGTTCCTCGGCACGTTCTTCGAAGGCGAAACCATCCTGGTGCTCGCGGGCTTCCTCGCGTTCCGTGGATACATGGACATCAACCTGGTGGTCGTCGTGGCGTTCTTCGGCAGCTATGCCGGCGATCAGCTGTGGTACTTCCTGGGGCGCAAGCACGGGCGCAAATTGCTCGCGCGCAAACCGCGCTGGCAGATGATGGGCGACCGCGCGCTGGAGCACATTCGCAAGCACCCGGACATCTGGGTCCTGAGCTTCCGCTTCGTGTATGGCTTGCGCACGGTAATGCCGGTGGCGATCGGTCTGTCGGGTTATCCGCCGGGACGTTATCTGCTACTCAACGGCATTGGCGCGGCGATCTGGGCCACCGCGCTGGCTGCGGCGGCTTACCACTTCGGCGCGGTGCTGGAAGGTATGCTCGGCAGCATCAAGAAATATGAACTGTGGGTGCTGGGTGCGCTCTTGTTGCTGGGCGTCGGCCTGTGGCTGCGCCGCCGCTTCAAGAATGCGCGGCTGGCCAGGCAGGTTTATGCCGACGAGCAAGCCGCAAAAGCTGCGCAGTTGCATCAGGCCGAGCAGGCCAACGCTGCCGAACCCAAGCCGCCAACCGAGTGACTCACTGGCGGCAAGCATACAGCCCGACACCACTGAACAGGCTACAACCGGACTGAACGACTCTTTCAGTCGGGAATGTCACTCATCCCACCTGCTGTAACGGATTGCCGTTCGCCAGCGGCGTTCTCACGCCCAGAATCAGCCGCTCCTTACGCAACAGACCATCCCGAATAATGAACACCCCGGCGTTGTTGCGATCCATGTAGTAAGCGTTCCATGCAGGTGCTGCCGCACTTGAGCCTATGGCAACGCACGGCAAATTAGTGGACATTGAGCGCCATGAATCTGGAGAGAACCCCATGAGCAAAAAAGTTGCAGTGATCCTGTCCGGCAGTGGCGTATACGACGGCGCCGAGATCCATGAAAGCGTCATCACCCTGCTACGCCTGGATCAACGCGGCGCGCAAGTGCAGTGCTTCGCCCCGAACATCGCGCAATTGCATGTGATCAATCACCTGACCGGCGAAGAAATGCCCGAAACGCGCAACGTCCTGGTGGAGTCGGCACGGATCGCCCGGGGCAACATCAAGGACATCCGCGAAGCCGACGTCGATGACTTCGACGCGCTGATCGTGCCTGGCGGTTTCGGCGCGGCGAAAAACCTCTCGAACTTCGCCGTCGAAGGCGCCGGCTGCAGCGTCCAGCCGCAAGTGCTGGAACTGGCCGAGGCGTTTGCCGAGGCGGGCAAACCGGTTGGTCTGATGTGCATCTCGCCAGCGCTGGCGGCGAAGATCTACGGCCCGGGCGTGACCTGCACGATCGGCAACGACGCCGACACGGCGACCGCGATGAACAAGATGGGCGCCACCCACGAAGACTGCGCGGTGACGGAAATCATCGAAGACAAGGCGCGCAAACTGGTGACGACCCCGGCTTACATGCTGGCCCAGAACATCAGTGAAGCGGCTGCGGGGATCAATAAACTGGTCGACCGCGTCCTCGAACTGACCCACGAAAATGATGCCTGACGCGTTCTGATGCCGGAGTGAGCCTGCTCGCGATGGCGGTGTATCAGGCAACATATCTGTTGAATGACCGACCGTTATCGCGAGCAGGCTCACTCCTACAAGGGGATTTGTGCAGGGCTTAAGGCTTGCGGGTCAGGCGCGTGAGGATACGGTCCAGCGCATTGGCAAACGCCTGCTTCTCGCGCTCGCCGAATGGTGCCGGGCCGCCGCTGATCTGGCCCTGCTCGCGCAGGTCGGTGAACAGGTTGCGCACCGCCAGCCGCTCGCCCATGTTCTGCGCATCGAACTCCTTGCCCCGCGGGTCCAGCGCCGCCACCCCCTTCTTCACCAGACGATCGGCCAGCGGAATATCGCTGCAGATCACCAGTTCACCGGGCACCGCGTGCTCGACCAGATAATCGTCCGCCGCATCCGGGCCACTCGGCACCACGATCAATTTGACGATCGCCAGCCCCGGTTTGGTCTGCGGTTGCCCGGCCACCAGCACCACTTCGAACTGGCGCTTGAGGGCGAACTTCACCACCAGATCCTTGGCGGCCCGAGGGCAGGCGTCGGCATCAATCCATACACGCATGTTTTTTTCCTCTTTTAAAAGCATCGCGGGCAAGCCACGCTCCCCCAAGGTTAACGCTAACCTCTGGGAGCGGGCTTGCCCGCGAATATGAGCGCAGCGAATGCTCTTAAGCAGTCATCCGCTTCTTCTCGGACATCCGGCTCCGCCCATACAACACGGCAATCGCCAGAATCGCCAGCGCCTGCGCCGTCAGCGAATAGGCATCGGCATGAATGCCCAGCCAGTCGAAGTCGAAGAACGCCACCGGACGCGTGCCGAAGATCCCGGCTTCCTGCAACGCCTTCACGCCATGCCCGGCGAACACCACCGACAACGCGCAGAGCAGACCGGCGTTAATGCTGAAGAACAGCGTCAGCGGCAGTTTCGCCGAGCCGCGCAGGATCACCCAGGCCAGACCGACCAGCAGCACCAGCGCGGTGGCACCACCGGCCAGCACTGCGTCATGCCCGGCGGGGCCTGCCTGCAACCACAGGGTTTCGTAGAACAGGATCACTTCGAACAATTCGCGGTACACCGAGAAGAACGCGAGGATTGCGAAGCCGAAACGCCCGCCGCCGCCCACCAGACTCTGCTTGATGTAATCCTGCCAAGCTGCGGCGTGGCGACGGTCATGCATCCACACGCCGAGCCACAACACCATGACACTGGCGAACAGTGCCGTCGCGCCCTCGAGCAACTCACGCTGCGAGCCGCTGACATCAATCACGTACGCGGCCAGCGCCCAGGTGCCGAGACCGGCCAACAGCGCCAGGCCCCAACCGATGTTGACGCTGCGCACCGCCGACTGCTGGCCGGTGTTACGCAGAAACGCGAGGATCGCCGCCAGTACCAGAATCGCTTCCAGACCTTCGCGCAGCAGAATCAACAGGCCGGAAATGAAGCTCAGCGACCAGCTCAAGCCATCGCTGCCGAGTAACCCGGCGGACTCCTTGAGCCTGGCCTTGGCGGCATCCAGACGCTGTTCGGCCTGCTCGACCGGTAAACCGTCCTGCAACGACTGCCGATACGCCATCAGGGATTTTTCGGTGTCTTTGCGCACAGTGGCGTCGACGTTATCCAGCGAGCTTTCGACCAGCTCGAAACCTTCCAGATAGGCCGCCACCGACAGGTCATACGCCTGATCGTGGTCGCCGGCACGATACGCCGCGAGACTCTTGTCCAGAGTCGCAGCGGTGTAGTCGAGCAACTGCGCCGGGCCACGCTTGACCTGCGGCGGCTGCGCGCGCTGGGCGCGGAAGGTTGCGGCGGTTTGCGCACCTTCGGCGGCCTGTACTTCGGCCGGGGTCTGGCGGGCCAGATCGGCGATGTTGTAGGTCTTGTCGGATTTGGCCGCTGCCGGGTCGGCACTGAAGCCGGCGATGTAGGTCGCCAGGTCCCAGCGCTGACGGTCATCCAGTTGATCGGCGAAGGCCGGCATGTCGGTGCCTTCGACGCCCTGACCGAGGGTGCTGTAGATCGCGTACAGGCTCAGGTGATCCATCCGTGCGGCATCGCGCAGATTGGCCGGTGCCGGCGACATGCCGAGACTCGCCGGGCCGTCGCCGGCCCCGGTTTCACCGTGGCAAACCGAGCAGTTTTGCGCGTAGAGCGGCGCGCCGCGGATCGGATCCGGCGTAATGATCGGTGCCTGGCTGACTTCATACGCCACCGCCAGTTGTGCCCCCAGTTGCCGGGCCTGACGGGCGACTTCGGCGCCGTCCTGTTTGGCGCTGATAGCGGCGTGCAGAGCCGCGACGCCTTGCTCCAGCGCCGCCTTCTCCGGCTTGACCGGCATGCCGGCGATCAGGCCTTGCAGCATCTGGGTGAATTCCAGTTGTTCGCGGTATTCGCCGTCGTCGACAACCTTGCCCGCCGCCACCGTCGGCGGGTAGTCCGCACTGATGTAATCGAGCAAGTGCAGCGCCTGCGGGGCGCCTTCCACGGTATCGGCGAGCAGATTGAAGCTGCTCAAGGCAAGCAACGGAAACGCCAGCCAGGCCAGGAAACGGGACGCGGCAGTCATGAAGAATTCTCAAATGGAAATGCGAAGTTACATATTGTTCACTTCGAACGCCTTTCACTCAAGCTTTGTCGACGGAGAACCGCTTCAGCGCACTGGCATCGACGCGTTTCGGTAGTGTTCGAGCATGAATTCGACAAACACCCGCACCTTGAGCGCCACGTGTCGGGCATGGGGATAGAGCGCGTAATAGTGGCGCTGACCGAGGCTGCAATTGGGCAGGATCTGCACCAGCCGCCCCGCCAGCAGGTCATCCAGCACCGTAGCCCGGGTGAACGCGGCAATGCCGACACCGGCCAGCGCCGCAGCGTGCAACGAGCTGATCGAGTCGGCCTTGAACCGGCCTTGCGCGCGCACGCTGCTGGTGCCCCCACGCGCATCGGTCAGCAGCCAGTCGCTGCCGCCGGCAAACGCCAGTAACTGATGTCCGGTCAGCTCGCGCACCTGACGGACCAGGCCATGACGGGCGACGTAGCCCGGTGACGCCACCAGCAACATGTCCGAAACGGTCAGCAGGCGCGCCACCAATGACGAGTCGGCCAATGGCCCGCAGATGCGTAACGCCACGTCGAAGCCCTCGGCGATCAGGTCGACGAAGCGGTCATCGCAGGACAGGTCCACCTCGATCTCGGGATAGCGCTGTTGAAACACCGGCAACCAGTGCGCCAGCTCCAGCGTACCGATGACCATCGGCGCGCTGATGCGCAGCACACCGGTGGGGCTTTCGTGAGACTGCCCCGCTGCCAGCGCAGCCTGATCAAGACGTTCGAGAATGTCCACGCACGCCGCGTAATACTGCTGCCCCGCCGTGGTCAGGCTGAAACGGCGGGTATTGCGGTTGATCAGGCGCGTGCCGAGTTCGCTTTCCAGTTGCTGCAACTGCCGGGAGATGGTCGAGTGGGTGGTGTCGAGTCGCTCGGCAGCGGCGCTGAATCCGCGACACTCGACAATGCAACAAAAGGCGCGCATGGCTTGCAGTTGATTCATCGAGAGTCCCCGACTTGTTGATCGCTGAGCGCGCAAGCCTAGCGTAATGCTTACCCACCCGGCAGCAGCAAAGCGCCCCTATAATGCGTCATCCCCGTGCTTTTGCCGTTCAAGGAAGAACCCGTCTCCATGCGCCATTGTCTGCCGTTCTGCCTGCTGCTCAGCCTCATCGTGCAACTGAGCGGTTGCGCCGCTTATCGCAATTACGATCAGGAAATGCAGCAGACTATCGACCAGATGGCGCAGGGCAATCTGAACGAAGCGCTCTACCTGATGGAGCTGCACAATCCTTGGGAAGACAAGGATCTGCTGTATTACCTGGAACGCGGCGCGATTCTCAGCGCCGGCACCAACCTGCCAAAAAGCCAGGAAGCCTGGCGCAGTGCCGACCGGATGATTTTCCAGCGTGAAGAGACCACCCCCTCAGCCCCAATCAAACTGCTGACCCGCTTCGGCAACGAAATGGGCACGATGCTGGTCAACGACAAGCTGCTGCGCTACGAGGGCTACGACTACGAAAAAGTCATGCTGACCACCGAGATGGCGCTCAACCAACTGGCGGAAAACGATTTCGACGGTGCCCGGGCCGACATCAAGAAAACCCACGAGCGCGAAACCCTGATCGCCCGCCAGCGCGAAAGGCAATACGAAGAAGCTGAAGAGCAAGCCAAAAGCCAAGGGATCACGCTGCATTACAAAGACTTGCAAGGCTATCCGGTGACCATCCTCGACGCTCCGCAAGTCATCGCGCTGAAGAATGGCTACCAGAGTGCGTTCAGTCATTATCTGGCCGGCTTCACCTATGAAGCCTTGGGCGAGCGTACGCTCGCGGCACCCGGCTATCGACAAGCGATCGAATTGCGCCCGGGCCTGCGGTTTCTCGAAAACGCTCTGCGCAATCTGGACAAACCCGGGCCGGCAGCCGATGAAAGCGAGATTCTAATCGTGGTCCAGGCCGGCTTCGCCCCGGCACGCAGTTCGGTGCAAGTGCCGATCCCGGTGCGCCTGAACGAAAACCTGACGATTGTCGCCCCGATTTCGTTCCCGGTGATGGTGCCCGACACGCTCACACCTCCGGTTCCAAGCGTGCTCGTCGACGGTAAACAATACCCGCTGACGATGATCAACAGCGTCACGGACATGGCCATGCGCACCTTGCGCGATGACATGCCGGCGATCATTTCCCGCGCCATGTTCCGCGCCAACATGGCCGCCATCAGCCAGGCGCAAAAGAACGAACGCGATCCGGCCAAGGCTTCGCTGGTGGTGACCGATCACGATCCTTTCGAGGAAGCTGACACACGAACCTGGCGCACACTGCCGGATAAAACCCTGGTCGCCCGTCTACGCCTGAAAAAAGGCCTGCACCGCGTGCGCTTTCCGTATTTTCGTGCAGAAGACGGGTTCACGGTACGCGTCGACCAGAACCATCAAGTGTTCAATCTGCGGGTATTCATGGGCAAAAACTATTTCGTGGGTTCCGCACTGGTCCTGCCTGAAACGCCATGAACGCAGGACGATTGATAATGCTTAGAATGATGGCACCAAACTAACAAGTGCGATTAAAAAGCTATTACATAGCCAGCACCGCCCGCCTATAATGCCGCGCCTTCGTTATTGCAATCAGGCATTAAAGCTCCTCTTGTTATGAGGAATTGGCAGGAGGCCAGCGCCACTGTCGATGGGTCACCTCAGCCCGACCAGCATTCGCGGCTGCATTTACTCCAGGGAAGAAGTACCCCCATGGCATTCCGCGCCCCCACTCTGATCGCGCTCAGCGCCATCACCCTGCTATCCGGCTGTTCAGCGTTTCGCAACTACGACTCGGAACTGGCCCAGACCAACCAGCAACTGGCCAGCGGCAACGTCGATGCCGCCCTGACCCTGCTGGAAAAGAACAACACCGGCCCCGACAAGGACCTGCTCTATTACTTCGAGAAAGGTGAATTGCTGCGCGCCAAAGGCGACCTGTCCGGCAGCCAGAACGCCTGGACCAGCGCCGATCAGGTGGTCGGGCAGTGGGAAGATGCGGTCAAGCTCGACAGCGCCAAATACCTGGCCCAGTTCGGCAGCTTCATCGTCAACGACAAAGTGCGTCGCTACGAGGGCTACGACTACGAAAAAGTCATGCTGACCACGCAGATGGCCCTCAACCTGCTGGCGGTCAATGACTTCGACGGCGCCCGCACCGCGATCAAGAAGACCCACGAACGTGAAGCGGTGATCGCCGACCTGCGCGACAAGGAATACCTGAAAAGCGAAGAAGAGGCCGAGAAAGAAGGGATCAAGACCCAGTACAAGGATCTGCAGGGTTACCCGGTCGCCAGCCTCGATGCGCCGGAAGTGGTCAGCCTGAAAAACAGCTACCAGAGTGCGTTCAGCCATTACCTGGCCGGTTTCGTCTACGAAGCCCTGGGTGAAAAGGATCTGGCTGCACCGGGCTATCGCAAAGCGGCCGAACTGCGGCCGAACACACCGTTGCTGGAACAGGCACTGGTCAACCTCGACAAGCCGTCCAAGTCTGACGACAGCGACATCCTGATCGTGGTGCAAAGCGGCCTGGCGCCGTCGCGCGACTCGATCCGCGTGCCGCTGCCATTGCCGATTTCCAACAACGTGGTGATCACTCCGCTGTCGTTCCCGATCATCAAGCCTGACACCTCCACTGCGCCGTTCGCGCAGATCGGCGTCGATGGCCAGCAAGTCAACCTGACCGCCCTCAACAGCACCACCGCCATGTCCCGCCGCGCCCTGCGCGATGACATGCCGGGGATCATCGTGCGCACCACCGTGCGCGCAATCACCAAAGGTGTGGCGCAGAAGAAGATCAACGAAACCAACCCGCTCGCGGGTCTGGCCGTGGGTATCTCTTCAGCTGTGCTGGAAGGTGCCGATACCCGTACGTGGCGCACCCTGCCGGACAACACCCAGGTGGTGCGTCTGCGCTTGAAGAAAGGCGAGCACCAGGTCAGCCTGCCGAGCGCCGTGGGCGGTTCGGTGGTCAAGGTCACCGTCGACCAGCGTTATCAGGTGATCAGCCTGCGCGCCGTGGGCAATCAAGTATTCGCCGGTGGCATCGCCGCCCACGTGATCCCGAGCGCCGGCGCGACCAACGTCGCCAGCCTCAAACAACCTTAAGAACGGAGTCTTTGCATGCGCTTCAAACTCATCGCCGTTGCCGCCCTCGCCGTCCTGGCCAGCGGCTGCGCCACCCCGCCACCACCGGAGCCGGGCAGCGCCGCGAGCAAAGTCGTGGCCATGGGGCCGCAGAAACACATCGTCGTCGGCGCCATGCGCGTCGCCCGCGAAAACGGCTTCATGACGGTCAATGTGCAGTTGAGCAACACGCTCAACAGCAACAAGATTTTCTACTACCGCTTCGCCTGGCTTGGCGCGGAAGGCTTCCCGATCGCCGAGGAAGAAGTCTGGAAAAGCCAGATGATGTACGGCGCCCAGACCAGCTTCATCCAGGGCATCGCGCCGACGCCGAAAGCCGTGGATTTCCGTCTGGAACTCAAGACGCCTTAAGTCCGCCACCCTATTTCTGTTTGAGAGAGCATTCCCATGTTTGCACGCTTTTCCTGCATCGCCGTCCTCGCCCTGCTGGCCTCCGGTTGCGCCAACACTTCGCCGACCCTGGGCAGCAAGAACATCAGCTACGGCGACACCAAAGCGGTTGAAACCGTGACCAACGAATTCGGTTCGACCGACCTGCAAATGATTGCCGAGTCGATGACCCGTTCCCTGGCCCAGTCCGGCATCCTGCAGGGTCGCCCGGTGGTTCAGGTCTACGACGTGAAGAACAAGACCAGCGAGTACATCGACACGCGTGAGATCACCACCAGCATCAAGACCCAGTTGATGAAAACCGGCGTGGCCCGTTTCGCCAGCGACAACAACGCCATGCAGAGCCAGGTTGACCAGCTCAAGCTGCAAAACCAGAGCGGCCTGTACAAGAAAAGCACCGTGGCCAAGACTGGCAACATGGTTGCCGCCAAGTACCGCATCGAAGGCTCGATCAGCTCGATCGTCAAGCGCAGCAGCGACTACAAGGACGTCTTCTACAAATTCAGCCTGCAACTGATCGACGTCGAAAGCGGTCTGGCCGAGTGGATGGACGAAAAAGAGATCCGCAAAACCACGGAGCGTTAATCAATGCGCACATGGATTGGCATGATGGCCCTGGCTTGCGCGTTCAGCGTGCAAGCGGCCCCGAAAGTCGCGGTGACGGATCTGGCGTATCAGGAGCGCGTGGAGCAATACATCCACATCGTTTCAGCGCAGAGCAATTACCGCGAGGGTTATTACAGCTCCAGTGGTTCTTCGAACTACAACGAGCTGGAAGCGACCACCAGCTACATCGAACAGGGTGAACTGCGTAAATTCACCGGCGACATCAAGGGTGAAATCCTGCGCACCGGCATGTTCCAGCTGGTGCAGGGCACGCCGTACACCGCGTCGTCCAAGGGTGACATTTACGACGTGATCAAGCGCATCAAGGCCGGCAACTTCAAGGGTGCCGACTATGTGCTGTTCGGCACCGTATCGGACATCGACTTCACCCAGGACATGAACGAGCTGGCGCACACCGACAGCTATTCGGCGGTGCTGGGCCTGACGCTGGTGGCGGATTTCAGCCTGATCAACACCAAGACCTACGAGATCACCTCGGCCTTCACGGCGATGGGTGAAGCGCAGGACACCAAACTGGTGAACGGCCGCGACATCAAGATCTCGCTGAACCGTCCTCGGGTGGTGCGTGAGGTGTCGAAAGCGCTGGGGGAAGACGTGGCCGGGCAACTGAGCATGCAGCTCGGTGGTGGTGGCTACGAGCAGCCGCGCGAAGCACCACAGCGCAACAATCTGCCGCGTGATACCGCGCCGGTGATTTTGCACTGAGCCGGATCTGAGGCCTTTGTGGCGAGGAGCTCTGTGGCGAGGGGATTTATCCCCGTTGGGTCGCGAAGCGGCCCTCGCTCTTGATTCAAGAAGATGGGGACTGCTGCGCAGTCCAACGGGGATAAATCCCCTCGCCACAAAAGCTCGCTTGCCCCGATGTCTCGGTAGAAATGAAAAAGGCGACCTCACGAGGTCGCCTTTTTTCTGCCTGGAAGGTTTACGCCGCCGCTTTGCGCAACGTTGCCATAAACGCCGCTGCACCGATGAACAGCCCGGCAAACGTGCGGTTCATGCGCTTCTGCTGCTGCGGTGTACGCAACAGGCGCAGCACCTTCGACGCCAGCCCGGTGTAACCGGCCATGACAATCAGGTCGACAAAGATCATCGTCACACCAATCACCACATACTGAATCAGCAACGGCGCATGGGGATTGATGAACTGCGGCAGCACCGCCAGCATGAACACCAGGGCCTTGGGGTTGCTGATGTTCACCAGAAAGCCGCGGAACACCAACGCCAGTGGCCGGCCGATCGGCCGTACCGCCGCGTCATCGCTCATGTCCATGGGCAGCGCACGCCATTGCTTGATAGCCAGATAAACCAGATACGCCACACCGAACCATTTGATCGCATGGAACGCGGTGGCCGAAGCAGTGAGGATCGCACCGACACCGGCGCCGACAATCGCAATCTGCACAGCCAGGCCGATTTGCAGGCCGAGGGCGTTCCAGTAGCCGCGCCAGAAACCGTATTGCAAACCGCTGGACATCGACGCAATGGCGCCCGCACCCGGGGAAAGGCTGATCACCCAGCAGGCGGCGAAAAACGCCAGCCATGTTTGTAGCTCCATCGCACACCTCGACTCATGCTCGTGACAAACGTCAAAGCTAATGCGGTTTGGGGCGGATGACTACCGATTTTTACGGTGGGAGCGGGCTTGCCCGCAAAGGCTTCAGATCAGATGTCCGGGGAATCTATTTTTCGAAACCGCTGGAAGGAAACACATCGCTGCCGCGCCAGCGCCGCACCGAACGCTGGAAGAACAGGCTGTTCGGCACCTGCACCATCGCACTACCGGTGCCCAGTTCTTCAGCCTCGATCAACGTGGTGTAAAGCAGATTGATCGCCACCACCCGGCCTTTGACGCCTGGTTTGTCAGTGGTATCGACCAGCTCGACCACATCGCCCAGGCGAAACGGCCCGACGGTGAAGATCAGGATCGCGCACAGCAGGTTCGACAGCACACTCCACATCGCGAAGAACGCCACCGCCGCCACCGCGACGAAACCCGACAGGGCCGTCCACAACACGGTGGCCGACACCCCGAGGCGTTCCAGCACGAAGATCAGCGCGCTGCCCATGATCAACCAGCGCAGCGCGCCACGCAGCGGCATCAGCAACTGCGGCGGGAACGGATAGCGCTCACCCAGTCGGGTCAGGCCTTTGGCGACGAAGCGCTGGGCCAGATAACCGGCCAGCAGGATCAGCAGAATCTGCACGCCAAACCAGACCGGCTCGACCCACTCCGCCGGCAGCGGCAGTTTGAACGCTTCCATCAGGACAGCGCCTCCAGCTCCGCCTGCATGCTTTCCAGCGTCTCGAGCGCTTCCATCCAGGCTTCTTCCAGCTCGGCTTCGCGCACTTTCAGCTTGGCTTGTTCGGCCAGCAGATCACGCAATTCGTTCTTGCGCGCCGGCTCGTAGATGTCGCTGTCGCCGAGGCTGGCGTCGACCTTGGCGAGTTTCTCGTGAAGCTTGCCCAGCTCGGCTTCGAGCTTGTCGGCTTCACGCTTGTGCGGTGCCAGTTGCTGACGCAACGCCGCCGCGGCCTGACGCTGAGCCTTCTTGTCGGTCTTGTCCGGGTTGACCGGGGTGTTGCTGACCGGCGCGTTGCGCTGACGGTATTCCACCAGCCAGCGGGCATAATCTTCGAGGTCACCATCGAACTCTTCGACCTTGCCGTCAGCGACCAGGTAGAAATTATCTGTGGTGCTCTTGAGCAAGTGACGATCGTGAGACACCACCAGCACCGCGCCGCTGAATTCCTGCAGTGCCATGGTCAGCGCCAGGCGCATTTCCAGGTCCAGGTGGTTGGTCGGTTCGTCGAGCAGCAACAGGTTCGGTCGCTCCCAGGCGATCAACGCCAGGGCCAGACGCGCCTTTTCGCCACCGGAGAAATTCAGTACGGGTTCGTCGATGCGCGCGCCACGGAAGTCGAAACCGCCGAGGAAGTCGCGCAGGGTCTGCTCGCGCTCGGTCGGCGCCAGACGCTGCAGGTGCAGCAGCGGGCTGGCCTTGGCGTCGAGCGAGTCGAGCTGATGCTGGGCAAAGTAGCCGACCACGGTGTTTTCGCCACGGGTCAGGCGCCCGGCCAGCGGCTCGAGCTCACCGGCAAGATTCTTGATCAGAGTCGATTTACCCGCGCCGTTCGGCCCGAGCAGGCCGATCCGCGCCCCCGGGGTCAGTTGCAGCTTGACCTTCTCGAGGATGGTTTTGTCGCCATAACCCAGACGCGCATCGGACAGGTCGATCAGCGGGCTGGAGATCTTGGTCGACTCGCGGAAGACGAAATCGAACGGCGAATCGACATGGGCCGCCGACAGTTCTTCCATGCGCTCCAGTGCCTTGATCCGGCTCTGCGCCTGACGGGCCTTGGTGGCCTGGGCCTTGAAGCGGGCGATGTAGCTTTCCATGTGCGCACGTTGCGCCTGCTGCTTCTCGTAGGCCTGTTGCTGCTGGGCCAGACGCTCGGCACGCGCACGTTCGAACGCGGTGTAGCCGCCACGATACAAGGTCAGTTTGCGTTGATCGACGTGAGCCACGTGATCGACCACTTCGTCGAGGAAGTCACGGTCGTGGGAAATCAGCAACAAGGTGCCCGGGTAGCTTTTCAGCCACTCTTCGAGCCAGATGATCGCGTCGAGGTCCAGGTGGTTGGTCGGTTCGTCGAGCAGTAACAGGTCCGACGGGCACATCAGCGCCTGCGCCAGGTTCAGACGCATCCGCCAGCCACCGGAGAAATCGCCGACCTGGCGATCCATCTGCTCGTTGGTGAAGCCGAGCCCGGCCAGCAACTTGCGAGCGCGTGCGTCAGCGGTATAACCGTCGGCGCTGTCGAGTTCGGCGTGCAGACGCGCCAGAGCGGTGCCGTCGTGGGCCTCTTCGGCCACGGCAAGGTCACGCTGCACTTCGCGTAGACGCAGGTCGCCATCGAGCACATAGTCGACCGCCAGACGCTCGAGAGTGTCGACCTCCTGGCGCATGTGCGCGATCCGCCAGTCGGCCGGCAGCAGGCAATCGCCCGAGTCCGGATGCAACTCGCCGCGCAACAAGGCGAACAGGCTGGATTTGCCGGCGCCGTTGGCACCGATGAGGCCGGCTTTGTGGCCGGCGTGCAGGGTCAGCTCGGCGTCTTCTAGCAGACGTTGCGGGCCACGCTGTAAAGTCAGGTTCTGAAGTCGGATCATAATGGCGGCGGAGTCTACCAGCTTCGCTCACAACTGGCGCGAGTAGCACGATGTCCTCTGACCTGTGGAGCTTTTCCCTTGCCACCTACGCCCGCCCGGGTGTGGAAGACGCTTGCCTGCAATTGCAATCGACGGGGGCCAATGTCTGCCTGCTGCTGTGCGGTTTGTGGCTGGAACAACGCGCAATTGCCTGCAACGAACAACGCGTGCAGCAACTGCAAATGCTGGTGGGTCCCTGGGATATCGAGGTGGTGCAACCGCTGCGGGCATTGCGCATGCAATGGAAAACCCTGGCGGCGGAAGATCCGGTGCTCAAGGGGTTGCGCGAACAGATGAAGGCGCTGGAACTGGAGGCCGAACGGCATCTGTTGTGGCAGCTGGAGCAGGTGACTCAGAACTGGCCGCAGGCACTATCAGCGTCGAATGAGTGGCTGGAAAGCCTGATGGGCGCCAGCCCGAACCGCGACGCGCTGCAAGTGCTGCGCGACGCGGTCACCCGCGCTTAGGAAGCGCTGGTTGGGTTGCTGGTGACGCTCGACGCAGCGGCCGGCGTTGGCGCAGTCGTGGTGGTCGAGGCCGTAGCGGCCGGCGCAGCGGTCGCTGGCGAGGTTGCCGGTGCGGCAGGCTTGGCCGCTGGAGCCGTGGCCGGTTTGGCGGCAGCTGGTTTGGCGGCAGCTGGTTTTTTCGCGGCTGGTTTTGCGGCTGGTTTTGCGGCCGGCTTGGCAGCAGGTTTAGCCGCAGCAGGCTTGGCGGCAGTCGCTGCCGGTTTGGCTGCAGCAGTTGGCTTGGCTGCTGGTTTGGCAGCGGCCTTCACAGCGGGTTTTGCCGCGGGTTTTGCCGCAGGCTTCGCGGCCGGTTTCGCGGCGGCTTTGGCAGCAGGACGGGCGGCTGCAGTTTTGGCGGCAGGCTTGGCAGCCGGTTTTGCCGCAGCGGTTTTGGCAGCCGGTTTGGCAGCGGCGGTTTTCGCCGGAGCGGCTTTGGCAGCGGCTGGTTTAGCGGCAGCTGGTTTTGCAGCGGTGGTTTTAGCAGCCGGCTTCGCAGCGCTGGCCGCAGCCGGTTTTTTCACAGCAGGTTTGGCAGCCGCTTTCACGGGTGCTTTTGCAGCAACTTTAGCCGCCGGTTTGGCAGCAGCCGTTTTCGCTGGCGCCTTGGTTGCAGCAGGTTTAGCTGCAGCAGGTTTGGCTGCAGCAGGTTTGGCTGCGGTTTTCTTCGCCGGTGCTGCTGCGGGTTTGGCTGCACGGGAAGTCAGCACTTTACCCACTGCCTCCTGGACGCGACCCACACCCTGGGCCAGTTTCAGGCTTTCCTGAGCATCGCGCTTGAGTTGCAGAATGTAGCTGCGAGTGTCGGACTGACGCTCTTTTAAAGCATCGAGCAGGTCTTCCAGTTCTTTCACCGCAGCCTTGGCTTTGTTCTGTGCCTTGGCTTTACCGGCAGTGGCTGCGTCCTGCAATTTGGTGCGGGATTTGTGCAGTTTTTCTTGCGCCTTGCCGCGTTGCTTTTCCAGTTTGGCGAGCAGTTTTTCAGCATCAGCCAAGGCTTGGGAGCAAGCGTTTTCCAGATGCTCGAGCAGGCTGCCCGAGAGTTGTTGGAGTAAGTGCAACGGAGTATTTACAGGCTTCTTGGTGGCCGACATGGTTTACCTCCTGGCTGACGTGGGTGCGGCTCATACTAGACCTCTGCAGTTACCGCCGCTAGGGCATCTTGACAGTATCGTTTGCGTTGCGTTGCACCGAAGCGAAAATGTTCTGCGCAAAGGCAAAAGCAGTTCACCGTTGCAGTCGTTTGCGCTGGCATAATCCACCGCATCTCAGGACGGAGAGTGCCCATGTCGCGCTACTTTTTTTTATCCCTCTGCCTGGTTTTTTCCGCAGTCCACGCTGACGAAAAAACCACCGCGAATGACGCTCACGATCTGGCTTACAGCCTGGGTGCCAGCCTCGGTGAACGGCTACGCCAGGAAGTCCCGCAATTGCAGATTCAGGCACTGGTCGAAGGCTTGCAGCAGGCTTATCAAGGCAAGCCGCTGGCGCTGAGCGAAGCGCGCATCGAACAGATCCTTGCCGATCATGAATCGCAAAACGCCGAGCACGCTTCACAGAACTCCAGCGACGTCGCGATGGAAAACGAACAACGTTTCCTCACCGCTGAAAAAGCCAAACCGGGTGTGAAGGAACTGGCTGACGGCATCCTGCTCACCGAGCTGACACCGGGCACTGGCGCCAAGGCCGGCCCCGATGGAAAAGTGCAGGTGCTGTATGTCGGTCGACTGCCGGACGGCACCGTGTTCGATCAGAACACTCAACCGCAATGGTTCAACCTCGACAGCGTGATTGCCGGTTGGCGCACCGCGTTGCAGAACATGCCGGTAGGGGCGAAATGGCGACTGGTGATTCCATCGGATCAGGCCTATGGCGCTGATGGCGCCGGCGACTTGATCGCACCGTTTACACCACTGGTGTTTGAAGTGGAATTACGCGGCGCGACCAGTTGATCAGGCAATAAAAAAAGGTGCGCCTGGGGCGCACCTTTTTTTGATCAGGGTTCGGATCAGGCCTGAACCGGATCCTCTTCCTTGTGTGCCGTATGCAGCACTTCAATCAGGCAGTCTTCGAGTTCAAAGCGTTCGTGGAGCAGGCCACCGAGCTCCTTGAATTTCTCGGCAACGCATTTGCCGGCATCGCACAGATCATTGAACGCGAGCAGCTTCTCGGTGATGACGTCGATACGCGGGTAGATCGTCTCGGCGAGTTCCAAGCCACGCGCATCACCGAACGCCTTGGCTTCGCCGGTCAGCTGTTCATAGATTTCGAAGTGTCCGGCCGACACGTAATCAACCAGCACGCCGCAGAATTCCTGCAAAGGCTTACGGCTCTCGGACAACGACTCAGGCTGTTCGCCGAGGTTGTCGTAGGCGCCAATCAGCTCCTCACGCTCCTGCAACCAGCGGTCGATCAGCAGATGAACTCCACCCCAACGTTCCTGAGCATTCTGACAACTTTCGAGCATGGCAATCTCTCTTCCCTTGTGGGTCATGCTGCTCTACACCCGCGCCCCGCTTTTGGTTTTGGCTTGGGGGACGGCCGGGCAGAGCGTCATCGAGCAACATAAATCCAATGACACGTGCGGGCCAGATTATGCCCGCACGCCTATGGCTTCAAGGTACGCAGGAGATAAAGTTCATACAAGTGTTTAATCCCGCAGCCCCCCCCGGTGCGACGCTTCGCCGCTGAGCGGTCGCTGCAGAGCGCCCCAGACCAGCCGTAACATTTGATAGACCGCAAGAATCGACACCGCGACAAAGAACAACAGACTCCATTCCGGAAGACTCAGATCGAACAGCGTCCAGGAAATTTCCGCGCAATCAGTGCCGCCGTTAAACATTCGTTGCAATGCGCAGATCCACGACAATCCACTGAACAGCGTCTCGGCCGCCGGGGCACAATTGTCCAGTTGCAGCACCGGATCGCTTTGTATCAGCACCTGGCGCCAGGCCGCCGTAGTGCCGCCCAGACTCGCGCACAGCACCAGCAGCCAGTAAAGCCACAAGCCAACACGCCTGGGGCCATGCACCGCCGCCAGACCGCAGCACACGCACAGCAGCGTAAGAAACAACCGCTGCACCAGACATAGACTGCACGGCGCCAGACCGACCGCGTATTCAAGATAATAGGAAGCTCCCAGAGCAAAGGCCCCCGCAGTGAAAGCCATGAAAAACAAGGAGCGTGAGCAGGCCAACGACATGGCTTTTCCGTAACAGTGGAGACAGGCTGTAACGGTAGAGGAAAGCGTGTCAGCCTTTCAAGACGAGGTCCTGACGACAGTTCACCAGAGGTGTAGGGAAAACCCGACAGGTTCAAGAGGAAAGGATGAAGCCCTCTGTAGGACTTTATCCAGGACGCTGGCTGAAGTTGAATTTCGGTCGTAAACGGTCAACGAGGGAGAGGCCTCCCTCGTGTCTTCAGGCATGCACCGGAGCCGGCAACGGAGCGGCCAGCAAGCGCTCATCCAACAGACCAAGCCCTTCCTGAAACAACTGATTGCTGCGCTCGGTATCGCCCAGTTGCGCAAGCAGGCGGGCCAGCTCGGCACAGGTTTCCGGATTGCGCTGCACGCGCAGGCTGCTTTCCAGATAATCCCGGGCCTTGCCCCAAAGACTGGTTTGCAGGCAGAGACGTCCCAGAGTCAGCAGCAGGCTCGGGTCGCCCGGATGCTCCTTGAGCCAGCCTTCGGCGGTTTGCAGCTGGCGCGCAGGATCACTGCCGCGCACCAGACCATAAAGCCGGGCGAGATGGCTGTCGTACTTGCGCTTCAGCGCCGTGCGCAGGACTTCTTCAGCTTCGACCTGAGCCCCCAACTGACGCAACTGCTCGGCGTACGCCAGCACCAGCGGCGGCTCCTGACGCTGGGCAGAGGTGAGCTGTTCCCAGGCCCGCAGCAGCGACTGCCGGCCCACGCTGCCGTCCTCTTCACGGTGCGCCGCCAGCGACAGGTTTTCGCCCCAGGCGCGGCGCTCCAGCTCAGCCAGTTCGGACGGCGGCAGGACTTTGTCCTTGCGCAGCTCCGGCAACAGACGAATCACCGCCGACCATTCGCCACGTTGCTGATACAGACGCTGCAATTGCCGCAACGTCTGCGCATTGCGTGGATGACGTTCGTGCATCGCTTGCAGGGTCACCAGGGCGCCCTCGGTATCGCCGCGATCGGTCTGCAACTGTGCATGGCTCAAGGCAATCGCCAACTCAGCCTGAGGTTGGCGTTCGAGCGCCCGCTCCAGCAAGCGATCGCACTCCTCGTAATGGCCTTGCTCGTTGGCCGCCCGGGCCGCGCCGAGGTAGTACAGCAACGGTTGGCGTTCAGCTTCGGCGGCGCGGTAAAGATGACGCTGCGCGCTGGCCCAGCGACCTTCCGCCAGATCCAGCTGACCATGTTCGATCGCCACTTGCACGCGACGGCTGCGGTTGCGTCGCGACCACGGGTTGACCACGCCGCTGGAGGTCATGACCAGTTCAACCAGTGCCTTGATCCCCCAGATCACCAGCCACAACACTGCGATCACCGCAAGAGTCGCCCACAGGCTCGACTCATAGCGGAAGCTCTTGTAGGCGACCAGCACGTAACCGGAATGCTCGGCAATCGCCAGCCCCAACGCCGCCGTCGCGGCGATCACCAGAAACACGATCACATACAGGCGTTTCATGGCGTGGCCTCCTGCGCAGTGCTGGCAGCAGGTTTGGCGAAGGGTTTCACCGACTCTTCGGCGTTGACGTTACGCCGCTCAAGATAAGCCTGAACCGCACTCAACGTGCCGGCCAGATCCGGCGTGGCGACCGTGACCGGTGCCTTGCTCAGCTCGGCGACCTGCTCGAGCATCACTTTGCTCTGCGGATTGTCCGGGTTGAAATTGCCCTTGAGCACGTCACGCGCCTCGGCCAGCGCCTGGGTATAAACCGGCGCCTGACCATTGAGCGCGGCCCACTGCGCCTGCTCCAGCGCCAGGCTCAGGGCCAGGCGGACCTGGCTCAGGCTCTGACCGGCCAGCAATGGCTTCACATTCTTGTCGGCGTTGAAATCAATGCGGATGTAGCGCGAGATCTGATCCCACCACTGCGCCCAGCGACTGGCGCCGTCACCATCGGACGTCAGGCCCAGCAGCGACTCACCGCGATCCTTGTACTCCGGCGCCAGCTCGGTGAGGCTGATGACCTGATCGCGCAGGGCACCAATACGCAGAAACAATCCGGTGCGATCCGGCTGCTCGGTGCTTCGCAGGGCGACGAGGGTTTTCGCCACTTGCTCACGGGCGGCGAACGATCCGGGGTCGTTCTGCTCACGCAGGATTTCATCGGCGCCCTGGACCAATGCCTGTGCGCTGCTGATGTCCTGCAACGCCGACAGACGCAGGCTGGCCAGACGCAGCAAGTGCTCGGCCTCAGCCAGGCGCCAATCCTTGCGACTGGCGCCAAGGACCGTTTCCAGACGCTGATTGAGGCGCTGTTGATCACCCTGCAGTTGAGTCACCAGACGCTGTCGATCAGCCAGTTCATCGGCACCCGGCAACTGCGCGAGGCGTTCGGTCAGGCGCTGTTCGTTGAGTTTCAGGCTCTGTGCCTGATCGTTCAACGCCTGCACCTGGCCCGACTGTTGTTGCGTGTTGGTCTGCAGGTGACGTACCTGCCAGACACCCCAGCCACCAATCGCGACGCCGGCGGCGCCGAGCAACAAGGCGACGATCGCCAATCCATTGCCTCGGCGCGGCTCGGTGGCCGGCGGTGGCGTTTCAACCTGAGTCTCGATCACAGGCTGGACATCATCTTTAGGCAAGGCTGTTTCGCTCACGTATCCATCCTTTGCATTAGAGAACGGGCACGGGATGCTCCCGTAACGCCGTCAGCAAAGCCGCGGCACTCGCGCCACGGCAATCCACAACTGTTTGGGCCCCGGCGGCACGTGCCAGCTCGGCGACTCTTGGGCTTGGAACAAACAACGGCAACTGCGCTATCGCCGGCCAGGCATCGCCGGCCATCTGGCGCAGGTGCTCGAAACCCTGTCCACTGCTGACCACCAGCCCGTTCAAGCGTTCCGCTTCAATCCGCCGCGGCAATTCTTGCGCGGCATAGGCTGGCAGCTCACGACGATACAATTCCAGATACTCGACACTAGCACCAAGCGTGCGCAAACGCTCGGCGAGCAACTCGCGGCCACCCTCGCCGCGCAGGATCAGCACTCGCGCACCGGACTGGCTGACCGCCTCGCGCAGACGCGACAACTGCAGCAACGCTTCGCTGTCATCACCAGTGTCCGGGCAGTGCACGTCCAGGCCACGGTCGCGCAGAATCTGCGCGGTCGCCGCGCCAACGCTGAACCACGGCATCGCCAACATGGGCGGGCCACCGGCATCGAGCAGGTCGACCGCAATGCGCGCTGCCGGTTTGCTGACCACGATCACCGCGCTGCAGCCCGACAGCTGCGCAATCGCCTGACGGATTTTGTCAGAGACCGGCAGCGGCACGATGTCCAGAAGCGGCAGGCAACTGCTGAAAACCCCCTGCCCTGCTAACGTCTCGGCGAGCGCCGCGCAATCTTCGGCGGGGCGCGTCAGCAGCAGTCGCCAACCGGTCACTCGTGACCTGCCTCGCCATACACCGCTTTGAGGATGTCGTCGGCACCCTGGCCGAGCAAGTCCTCAGCGACCTTCACCCCCAGCGCCTCGGCATCGGCACGCGGCGCCCGCGCTTCGGCGCTGAGCAGCTTGCCACCGCTCGGCTCGCCGACCAGACCTCGCAGCCACAACTGCTCACCCTCGAGCACGGCGTAGCAGGCGATCGGCACCTGGCAGCCGCCATTCAGATGTTTGTTGAGGGCGCGTTCAGCGCTGACCCGCGCAGCCGTATCGGCGTGATGCAGCGGTGCCAACAGGGCATGAATTTCAGTGTCGGCGCTGCGGCATTCGATGCCGACGGCGCCCTGGCCACCGGCCGGCAGGCTGTCGTCGACGCTAATGGCAGAGGTGATGCGGTCTTCGAAACCGAGGCGGATCAGGCCGGCCGCCGCGAGGATGATCGCGTCGTACTCACCGGCATCGAGCTTGGCCAGGCGCGTGTTGACGTTACCGCGCAGGAAGCGGATCTCGAGATCCGGGCGGCGCGTCAGCAACTGGGCCTGACGACGCAGGCTGGAGGTGCCGACGATGGCGCCGGCAGGCAGCGCATCGAGGCTTTGAAAGGTATTGGATACGAAGGCATCGCGCGGGTCTTCACGCTCGCAGATGCAGAACAGGCCCAGACCTTCGGGGAAGTCCATCGGCACGTCTTTCATCGAGTGCACGGCGATGTCGGCTTCGTTTTCCAGCAGCGCGGTTTCCAGTTCCTTGACGAACAGGCCTTTGCCGCCGATTTTCGACAGTGGCGAGTCGAGCAGCTTGTCGCCGCGACTGACCATGGGCACCAGCGTCACCAGCAGGCCCGGATGGGCCGCCTCCAGACGGGCTTTGACGTATTCGGCCTGCCAGAGGGCCAGCGCACTTTTACGGGTGGCGATGCGGATTTCGCGAGAGGACATGGATCAATCCGTACTGAATAGATACGGCGGATAATAACAGCTCAGCCAAATCCACTTTGACCTGAATCAGAAACGACGTGGCCTCCCTGGCCTGCGATGCCCGGTGAAGAAAAGCAGAAACCCGCCGAAACGATCGGGTTACAGGCCCTGCATCATCTTGCGCACACCGGCCACGTGCCGACGGCTGACGATCAGCGCATCACCGTTGAGGCCTTTGAGGTACAGCTGGAAATGCCCCAGCGGCGTACGTTGCAGCCGTTCGATGCGGTCGCGGGCAACCAGTGCGTTGCGGTGGATACGCACGAAGCGCTCACCGAATTCGTCTTCGAGCGCCTTGAGTGGTTCGTCCAGCAACACTTCGCCGGCCTCGTGACGCAGGGTCACGTATTTGTGGTCGGCAATGAAGTAGACCACCTGATCGAGCGGGATCAGTTCAATCCCTTTGCGAGTACGGGCGCTGATGTGACTGCGCGGGCCGTTGCCGCTTTCGGCAGCGGGACGGGTCAGGGCCGAGAGCTGGGCCCGGTTGGGACGTTCAGCCCGTTTCAGGGCGTCATGCAGATGTTCGGTTCGCACGGGTTTCACCACATAGCCCACGGCGCTGGCCTGCAGGGCTTCCACGGCAAATTCATCGGGGCTGGTGCAAAACACCACGGCGGGCGGCGTTTCTCGTTCGCACAGACGGGCAGCGACCTGCAGGCCATCCAGGCCAGGCATGCGAATATCGAGCAGCACGATATCCGGCTTGTGGCTGTCGATCAGCGCCAACGCCTCCTCGCCATTCGTGGCGCTGGGCTCCAGGACTGTGTAACCCTCGAGCTCACTCACCATTCGGCTGAGGCGCTCGCGAGCCAGTGGTTCGTCATCAACGATCAGGACATTCATATTGCGCTGGATTCCTGCGTGAGTCTCGCACAAGGATAGCGTAGACAGGTGGAGTGACGTCCGTCACCGCGATCCACGCTAAGACTAGCCCGAGCGCCAAAAAGTGCCGTACGTCGGCCAGCAATATTTGCCAGTGTCCGGGTCGTACTGCTCGAAGCCCGCTGTTTCCCGCGTTTCTCACGGGTTTTGTCCAAGGACATAACCCACCCCCACTTCTTATAGTCGGCGACCGGACCTTTGCACAATCCGCGCTCACCGACCCTTATGTCCAACTGTAGACGCTCGCCGGGCCGATATTGCTCAATCGAAAAATATCCTTGCGCAAATCCCCCGGCACCAGCGGCCACTATGGCTGACGCAATGAGAAAAAAACGTATCGACCAGTGTCAGCGACAGGATTGGCAACCCTGTTATTATCCGCGCCAGCGTTTCACGCCACTTTTCTTCAAGCCGATACGAGCGAATTCATGAGCACTGACAAGACCAATCAGTCCTGGGGCGGCCGCTTCAGTGAACCCGTCGACGCCTTCGTCGCCCGCTTCACCGCCTCCGTCACTTTCGACCAGCGCCTGTATCGCCACGACATCATGGGCTCGATCGCCCACGCCACCATGCTGGCCAAGGTCGGCGTGCTGACTGATGCCGAGCGCGACAGCATCATTGATGGCCTGAAGACCATTCAGGGCGAAATCGAGGCCGGCCAGTTCGACTGGCGCGTCGACCTCGAAGACGTGCACATGAACATCGAAGCCCGCCTGACCGACCGCATCGGCATCACCGGCAAAAAACTGCACACCGGCCGCAGCCGCAACGACCAGGTCGCGACCGACATCCGCCTGTGGCTGCGTGACGAGATCGACCTGATCCTCGCCGAAATCACCCGCCTGCAAAAAGGCCTGCTGGAACAAGCCGAGCGCGAAGCCGCGAGCATCATGCCGGGCTTCACCCACCTGCAGACCGCGCAGCCGGTGACCTTCGGCCACCACATGCTGGCGTGGTTCGAAATGCTCAGCCGCGACTACGAGCGCCTGGTCGACTGCCGCAAGCGCACTAACCGCATGCCCCTGGGCAGCGCTGCACTGGCCGGCACCACCTACCCGATCGACCGCGAATACACCGCGCAACTGCTGGGCTTCGATGCCGTAGGCGGCAACTCGCTGGACAACGTGTCCGATCGAGATTTCGCCATCGAATTCTGCTCGGCCGCGAGCATCGCGATGATGCACCTGTCGCGCTTCTCCGAAGAGCTGGTGCTGTGGACCAGCGCGCAGTTCCAGTTCATTGATCTGCCGGACCGTTTCTGCACCGGCAGCTCGATCATGCCGCAAAAGAAAAACCCTGACGTACCGGAGCTGGTACGTGGCAAGACCGGTCGTGTGTTCGGCGCACTGATGGGCCTGCTGACCCTGATGAAAGGCCAGCCACTGGCCTACAACAAGGACAACCAGGAAGACAAAGAGCCTTTGTTCGACGCCGCCGACACCCTGCGCGATTCGCTGCGTGCCTTCGCCGACATGATCCCGGCAATCAAGCCGAAACACGCGATCATGCGTGAAGCGGCGCTGTGCGGATTCTCCACCGCGACCGACCTGGCTGATTACCTGGTGCGCCGTGGCCTGCCGTTCCGTGATTGCCACGAAATCGTCGGTCACGCGGTGAAGTACGGCGTCGACACTGGCAAGGATCTGGCCGAGATGAGCCTGGAAGAACTGCGTCAGTTCAGCGACCAGATCGAGCAGGACGTGTTCGCCGTACTGACCCTGGAAGGCTCGGTGAATGCCCGTGACCACATCGGCGGGACCGCGCCGGCGCAGGTCAAGGCTGCCGTGGTACGCGGTCAGGCGTTGATCGCCAGCCGCTAAAAGCATCGCGGGCAAGCCCGCTCCCACACGTTCTGCGTCGAACACACAAGGGTGTTTCAGCGCGAAATCCTGTGGGAGCGGGCCTGCCCGCGATGACTGACTCCAGAACGCTAAAAAATCTACTTTTTCGCCGCGATCATCGCCAAAAACGCCGGCATCGCAGCCTCTTTGTCCGCCGCAATCTTCTGCACATGCGGACTCTGCTCAAGCCGCTCCAGCAGCACCTTGGCTTTCGGCATCTCGGCCAGCAAATCGATTCCGAACAGCTTCTGCCCGACCGCGCACGCCAGCGGCACGCTGTAGAGGAAATACAGATCCGCGATGCTCAGACTGTCGCCCGCCACATACGGGGCGAACTTGCCGTGACGCCCCAGCGCCGCAAAACCCAGCAGCAATTCGGCTTTGGTTTTCTCCTTGATCGCCTCCGGCACCGGCGAGCCAAAGAACGCTTCGCCGTAACAGGCGCGACCCGGCAACTCGATATAGAGCTCGATCTCCTTGGCAATCGCCAGCACCTGCGCTCGCGCAAACGGGTCACTTGGCAACAGCGGTGTGCCCTTCTGGGTCTGCTCCAGGTATTCGAGGATGATGCCGGTTTCATTGATGTAACCGGCATCAACGCCCAGCACCGGGACTTTGCCGCGCGGGCTGATGGCCAGCGATTGCGGCGTTGGCGTCGGGTAGAACGTGACCTCTTCAAACGGCAGGCCTTTTTCCAGCAGCGCCAGTTTGACCATGTTGTAATAATTGCTGACAGAGAATCCGTAGAGCTTGAGCATCACATAGCCTCCGGGCCGTGCGGGGTGGGCAGTCCCTGTTTATAGATCGCCGGACGCGATCCTGCCAGCAGCATCACCTCGCTGAATGCAGGTAAACTGGCGCCTTTCCTTGAGGAGCCTGCCATGAGCGAGCCGACAGACATCGAGATTGACGACGAAGAAGAGTTCGCCGAGAACACTTTGATTGAAGCGATCGAAAATCAGATTGAAAACGACAACCCGCCAGCGGCCAAAGCGACCTTCAACAAGCTGACACTGGTGGGTGTCGAGCGCGATGAGATCCTCAACCTGATGGCGCACGTGCTGGCCTACGAGATTGACGCGATGCTCGATGAAGACCGTGCCTTCGATACCGAATGGTACGAAGCGGCGCTGCGCGCATTGCCAGAGCTGCCGCCCGAAAAGCAGTAAGCCCCCGATCGTGCAGGACTGAGCCTGCTCACGATAGCGTTCTGTCATGTCAGTGAAGAATATGCTGACAGGCAATCCTCTATCGCGAGCAGGCGAAGGCCTACAATGTTTGTAACGTATCCAGCCAGCCAACTCCCGGGCCCCGACTACACTGGAATCCGCCTCAAGACAAAATCCCTGATCTGAGCACTGGACATGCCGCAAAAGCGGGTTCACCTTAGGGGCGCTGTCGTCCAATTACTAGAAAGTCTGGAGTCCTTATGTCGCTTACCCCTGAGCTGGTTGCCGAACTGGAAGTCCTCGCACTCTTCAACCTGGACAGTTCCCAGGAAGGTTTGAAAATTCATCAGACCGCTGCCCCGAAACACATCGCTGCTGCACAACGCCTCTTTGAAAAAGAACTCACCGACCAGCCCGATGGCGGCTACCTGACCAGCCTGGGTCGTGATGCCGCGCAAAATGTGCAGACCGTACTGACCATTTTGAGAGAGCAGGAAACCGCCTGATTTTCCCGTCTTTGCCCACGGGAACTCCTGCCACGGGATTTCCGCGGGCTCGCTTGATCACCCCACGCTAAAAATCTGACGTCAAAAAAACAAATTCAGCTTAAAAGTCCCGCTGCGCAGAGGCTAAACTGCCTCCCATTCCGAGACCCTCTTCGTCCGAGCCTGCGAGCCGGTTTGAGCTGACATGACGCGCACCCATGAAATCCGCCCCGATCTGGACGAAGGCATCGACCGCAAGGTGCTCAGCCAACTGCGTGCGCGCTTTCTCAAACTCAATGCAGGTCGCCTGGGTCGCGCACTGGAGGGTCTGTCGACGCGCCAGCAAGGCGTACTGACGCTGTTGCCGCTGTTCTTCCACGTCAATCATCCGCTGCTGCCCGGCTATGTATCCGGCAGTACCCCGGCGGGCCTGTCCAACTACGAACCGGACGCCACTACCCTCGCCGAAGCCCAGCGCCTGACCCGCTCGTTCTCCTACAAGCCGCGCCATGGCAGCAACCCGCCACGGCCGATTCACGGGCTGTTCCTGATGGGCAGCCTGGGCACGCTGGCCCAGGCCGATCAGAGCGACATGGACGTGTGGGTCTGCCACGCGCCGGACCTGAGCGAAAGCGAATTGGCCGAGCTGAGCAAAAAATGTCAGCTATTGGAAACCTGGGCCGCGAGCCAGGGCGCCGAAGCGCATTTCTTCCTGATTGACCCGGTGCGCTTCATAAAAGGCGAACGCGACACCCAACTGAGTTCCGAGAACTGCGGCAGCACTCAGCATTACCTGCTGCTGGACGAGTTTTATCGCACCGCGATCTGGCTGGCCGGGCGCACACCGATCTGGTGGCTGGTGCCGGTCTACGAGGAAAGCGCCTACGACCTTTACACCGACACGTTGTTGTCCAAGCGTTTTATCCGTGCCGACGAAACCCTCGACCTCGGTCACCTGGCGACGATTCCGCCGGGCGAGTTCATTGGCGCCGGGCTGTGGCAGCTGTTCAAGGGCATCGAGTCACCGTACAAGTCGGTGCTCAAACTGTTGCTGACCGAGGTTTATGCCAGCGAACACCCCCATGTGCAGTGCCTGAGCCTGCGCTTCAAAAAAGCGGTGTTCGCCAACCAGCTGGATCTGGATGAGCTGGACCCGTACATGGTCGTGTACCGGCGTATCGAGGAATACCTCACCGCGCGCAACGAACCGGAGCGTCTGGAACTGGTGCGCCGCGCGCTGTACCTCAAGGTCAACCGCAAGCTCACCGGCAACAGCCGCAGCCAGGGCTGGCAACGCGCCCTGCTTGAACGGCTGGCCAGCGAATGGCATTGGGATCAGCGTCAACTGGCGCTGCTCGACAGCCGCAGCCAGTGGAAAGTCCGCCAGGTCAGCGCCGAACGCCGTGCCCTGGTCAACGAACTGAATTACAGCTATCGCTTCCTGACCCAGTTTGCCCGCACCGAGCAGACCGTCAGCCTGATCAACAAACGCGATCTCAACGTCCTCGGCCGCCGCCTGTACGCCGCGTTCGAGCGCAAGGCCGACAAGGTCGAGTTCATCAACCCCGGGATCGCTCCGGATCTGGCCGAAGACACCCTGACCCTGGTGCAGTCACGCAACAAGAAAGAACCGGGGCAAGCCCAGTGGGGCCTGTACAACGGCAGCCTCACCGCACTGGAATGGGAGCACTTCGCGCCGATCAAGCGCAGCCGTGAATTGCTCGAACTGCTGACCTGGTGCCACCGCAACGGCGTGATCGACAGCAGCACCCGACTGGCCCTGCATCCCGGCAGCAGCGACCTGAGCGAGTTCGAGCTGTTCAACCTGCTCGGCAGCCTGCAACAGTGCATCGCCCTGCCCTTGCCCACGGTGGCTGAAGCACCGTTGCTGCGTGCGGCAGTGCCGAGCGAAGTGCTGATTCTGGTCAACGTCGGCGTCGATCCGCTCAAGCATCACCGCGACCTGAATATTCTGATGACCACCGAGCGCACCGACTCGCTGAGCTACGCCGGGGTCCGGGAAAACCTCGTGCTGACCCTGGATCAGGTCACGCTCAACAGCTGGAACGAAGTGCTGGTCAACCGCTTCGACGGCCCGCACGCCCTGCTCGACTGCCTGCGCGACTACCTCAACAACCTGCCGCGCGGGCCGCTGCAGCCGTCGTTGAAAGTGCGCTGCTTCTGCCACAACCGCGCACAATTCATCGCCCGTCGCGTTGAAGAGATCGTCGATACCGCGCAAAACCTGCTGCTCAGTGAGTTGAATCATCGCTACCTGATTCAGGTGCAGCAGCACTATCACGTACTCGAATTGGTCCCGGGCCAGGTCAACCACGTCGCCCTCGCCACCCTGCCGGCGTTGCTGGAGTACCTCGGCGAAGAACAACCGCGCTACAGCCCGCTGCACCTGGACCCGATGGCGTTGGAGGATCACGACCTCGCCCTGATCCTGCCAATGGGCCAGCCGGATTGCATTCAGGTGTTCTACCGGATCAGCGAACAGCAGGCCGAGCTGTACGTGCTGGATGAATTCAACGCCCTGTGGCAACAGCATCTGCCGTATCACGACGAACAGAGCCTGCTGGTGCCATTACAGCGCTTCCTGCAGTCGATCCAGTACCGGCGCGAAGCCTTGCTGCCGATGGACGCCGCGCCTTCGGCCAGCCTCGACACTTTGTATTACCAGTTATTGCCGTCAGGCCCGGGAAAAGCCCGCCGCGTCGAACCACGACCAGCACCGCAAACGCCGGTCAACAAGCCGTTCTACGACGTGCAGGCGATTGTCGGCAAAGCCGCACCGGGGGAAGTGCAGGTCACTTTGTATTGCAATCAACGGGAATTCAGCGAGCTGGAACATGGCGACCAGCTGTTCAGCGTGGTCGCCCGGGAGATCGTCGAGCAGCGCCGCGAGAGCGAACGCTATCGCTGCTACATCACCGACCTGGACCTGTCGGGCCTGCTCGGTGATGCTCAGAGTTCAAGCAATTTGTATCTGCGCTACAAGGCCGACCTGGAGCGCGCCCTGAACGAGGCGCTCGAACAGGTCTGAGGCGGGGTCATTCGCGGAAATCACCGCCGTTGGCCGGCTGCGATTCGACTTCCAGCAAGGTCAGTTTCAGGGTCTTGCCGCCGGGAGCCGGCCAGTCGATGTGCTGACCGACCTTCAGGCCCAGCAGCGCGCTGCCGACCGGTGCCAGAATCGAGATCTTGCCTTCGTCGGCGTTGGCATCCTTGGGATAGACCAGCGTCAGGTGATAGTCCTTGCCACTGCCTTCTTCGCGGCAATGCACGCGGGAATTCATCGTCACGACATCGGCGGGCACTTCTTCGTGGCCGACCACGGTATCGGCGCGGTCCAGTTCGGTTTGCAGCGCGATCACGCCCGGCAGCGTGTCATCCAGGCTGTCGATCAGGCGCTCCAGACGTTGCACGTCCAGACGGGTAAGGGTGATGGAAGGTGCGGTCATGATCCGGGCAGACTCCTTTCTTCTGCACACAAAAAAAGCAAAACCCCGCCAAAAAAGACGGGGTTTTCACCAGGCCTCGATGGGTTGAGGCGTGTCCGGACACTATCACAGCTCAAAAAATATACAAGTCACCCGATTTTGATCCGGCAAGAACCCCTGTAGCGAATCAACTCAGGGATTTTCGTGCGGCAGCCTGCTGGCAGATGACCCGACGGCGCTGATCATCCGCCGAGCGCCATTCGCGAATATCCTCGACATGGCGGAAGCAGCCGAGACAAACCTTCTGTTCATCAAGCCGGCACACACCGCTGCACGGCGAAGGTACCGCCGGGCTGATGTTGCTGTAGAGCGGTTTGGGCGGACGAACAGGAGCAGTGTCAGTCACGGAATCACAGACCTTCGAAGTCGAATTCAGCGCCAGCCTGCTGCTTGACGATGCGCTCGAGCATCTCGCCCAACTGCTCTTCGCTCTTGTCGCACATCCAGCGCTCGCTCTCTTCGTCGTAGTCGAAGTGGAAACCACCGGACACCGCCGCCAGCCACAACTGACGCAGGGGCTCCTGACGACTGAAGATCAGTTGCGAGCCGTTTTCGAACTTGACGGTCAAGACACCTGCCGAGCTTTCCAGGTCGATATCCAGGTCGCTGTCATCAAAGATATCTTCCAGCGTCTGCTGGGTAGCATCGACCAGATCGTGGAAACGGGCTTCGGACAAACTCATTGTGGCAACCTCAAAAAATGTCTGATCAGGCTCAAGCGCCGAAAGATACGGACGCTGCCGGCCGATTGCAAAGGATAACGACCAAGCACCGTTTCCCATCCAGCACTGGCCCCTGTGGGAGCGAGCTTGCTCGCGAAAGCGGTGTGTCAGCCAGCAAACATATCGAATGTACCGGCCTCTTCGCGAGCAAGCTCGCTCCCACAGGAATTACCTGTATCCAACCGGTATCCAGAGAGCCCCGCCGGACGGGAAGTCCCTCGCATAGGCAAGCTGCCGGGTGGCCGGTATACTCCGGCGCAATTAACGCATTTTCAAGGATTTCGCCATGAAGCGCCTGATCTCTTCCCTTGCTGCGCTCGTCGCGGTTGCCTGCCTCGTTTCGGCCTGTGGTCAAAAAGGCCCGCTGTACCTGCCGGATGACGATCAGGACCCGGCCGAACAAGCCCAGTCTTCGCAAAAGCAACCGGTTTCCAAAGCACACAAGCACGACGTTTACTAAGGGATCGCCATGGACGCTTTTAATTACCGTGGCGGGGAGCTGTTCGCGGAAGGTGTGGCTCTGTCCGCCATCGCCGACCGTTTCGGCACGCCCACCTACGTTTATTCGCGAGCACACATTGAAGCCCAGTATCTGGCCTTCGCCGATGCGCTGGCCGGCATGCCGCACCTGGTTTGCTTTGCCGTCAAAGCCAACTCCAACCTCGGCGTTCTGAATGTCCTGGCCCGTCTCGGCGCCGGTTTCGACATCGTCTCTCGTGGTGAACTGGAGCGCGTGCTCGCCGCAGGTGGAAGCCCTGACAAGATCGTCTTCTCCGGTGTCGGCAAGACCCGTGACGACATGCGCCGTGCGCTGGAAGTCGGCGTGCACTGCTTCAACGTCGAATCCACTGACGAGCTGGAACGCCTGCAAGTGGTCGCCGCCGAGCTCGGCGTTCGCGCCCCGGTTTCGTTGCGCGTGAACCCGGACGTCGATGCCGGCACCCACCCGTACATTTCCACCGGTCTCAAAGAGAACAAGTTCGGCATCGCCATTGCCGACGCCGAAGACGTGTACGTGCGCGCTGCGCACCTGCCGAACCTGGAAGTGATCGGCGTCGATTGCCACATCGGTTCGCAACTGACCACCCTGCCACCGTTCCTCGATGCCCTCGACCGCCTGCTGGATCTGGTCGATCGTCTCGGCGACTGCGGCATCCACCTGCGCCACATTGATCTCGGTGGCGGTTTGGGCGTGCGTTATCGCGATGAAGAGCCGCCATTGGCCGGCGACTACATCAAGGCTGTGCGCGAGCGTCTGAGCGGCCGTGATCTGGGACTGGTGTTCGAGCCGGGCCGCTTCATCGTCGCCAACGCCGGCGTGCTGCTGACCCAGGTCGAGTACCTCAAGCACACCGAACACAAGGATTTCGCCATCGTCGACGCGGCGATGAACGACCTGATCCGCCCGGCGCTGTACCAGGCGTGGATGGACGTCACCGCGGTCAAGCCGCGTGATACCGCCGCACGCAAGTACGACATTGTCGGCCCGATCTGCGAAACCGGTGATTTCCTCGCCAAGGACCGTGAACTGGCACTGGAAGAAGGCGACCTGCTGACCGTGCATTCCGCCGGTGCCTACGGTTTCGTGATGAGTTCCAACTACAACACCCGCGGCCGTGCTGCCGAGGTGCTGGTAGACGGTGATCAGGTTTTTGAAGTGCGCCGCCGCGAAACCGTGGCCGAGCTGTTTGCCGGCGAAAGCCTGCTGCCGGAGTAACCCATGCTGCTGCGTTTTACCAAAATGCATGGCCTGGGCAATGATTTCATGGTTCTCGACCTGGTCAGCCAGCACGCGCATATTCAGCCCAAGCACGCCAAGCAATGGGGCGACCGGCACACCGGTATCGGTTTCGACCAGTTGCTGATCGTTGAAGCGCCGAGCAACCCGGACGTGGATTTCCGTTACCGGATCTTCAACTCCGATGGCTCGGAAGTGGAACAGTGCGGCAACGGTGCGCGCTGCTTCGCGCGCTTCGTGCTGGACAAGCGTCTGACAGCGAAACGGCAGATCCGCGTCGAGACCAAGGGTGGCATCATCGAACTGGACGTGCGTAACGACGGCCAGATCGGCGTCAACATGGGCGCGCCGCGCCTGGTGCCAGCGGACATTCCGTTCGAAGCGCCAGCGCAGGCGACCAGCTATCAGCTGGAAGTCGACGGCACCACGGTCGAACTGGCCGCCGTGTCGATGGGCAACCCCCATGCCGTGCTGCGTGTGCAGGACATCAACAGTGCACCGGTGCATGAGCTGGGACCGAAAATCGAACACCATCCGCGCTTCCCGGCGCGGGTCAATGTCGGTTTCCTCCAGGTCATCGACCGCAACCGTGCGCAACTGCGCGTCTGGGAACGCGGCGCCGGGGAAACCCAGGCCTGTGGTACTGGCGCTTGCGCTGCGGCTGTCGCGGCAATCAGTCAGGGGTGGATGGATTCGCCGCTGTTGATCGACCTGCCCGGCGGGCGTCTGTCCATTGAATGGGCAGGCCCTGGCCAACCGGTGCTGATGACCGGTCCGGCAGTGCGTGTATACGAAGGACAAGTGCGTCTTTGAGTGAACAGAAGCCATGACCGATAAGCCTCAGGTACCCGCCCGACAGTCCGACGAATCAGCGTCCGAGAGCCTGGAGGCGGCAGCGGTTGCCGCGTACCTGGAGGCTCATCCGGACTTCTTCGTCGAGCACGAAGAACTGCTGCCGGCAATGCGCATTCCCCACCGACGCGGTGACACCGTATCGCTGGTCGAACGGCAGATGACCATTCTGCGCGACCGCAACATCGAGATGCGTCATCGCCTCTCGCAGTTGATGGACGTGGCCCGCGACAACGATCGCCTGTTCGACAAGACCCGCCGCCTGATCCTGTCCCTGATGGATGCGGCCAGCCTCGAAGACGTGGTGATCAGCGTTGAAGACAGCCTGCGCCAGGACTTCCAGGTGCCTTTTGTCAGCCTGATCCTGCTGGGTGACAACCCGGCCCCGGTCGGCCGCTGGGTCACCCACGCCGACGCGCAAACCGCGATCGGCGGCCTGCTCACCGAAGGCAAAAGCGTCAGCGGCACCCTGCGTGAACATGAGCTGGACTTCCTGTTCGGCGAGGAGCAGCGCAAGCAAATCGGCTCCACCGCCGTCGTTGCCATCAGCCATCAAGGCATCCACGGAATTCTGGCGATCGCCAGCCGCGATCCGCAGCACTACAAGAGTTCGGTCGGCACGCTGTTCCTCAGCTACATCGCCGAAGTCATGGGCCGCGTGCTGCCACGGGTCAATAGCTCCCTGCGCTCGGTACGCTGAACATGGAACGACAACTGGACGCTTACTGCGAACACCTGCGCAGTGAGCGACAGGTGTCACCGCACACCCTGTCGGCCTACCGCCGCGACCTCGATAAAGTCCTCGGCTGGTGCATCAAGCAGAACGTCGGCAGTTGGGCCGCACTGGATATCCAGCGCCTGCGCAGCCTGATCGCCCGCCTGCATGCCCAGGGCCAGTCCTCACGCAGCCTCGCCCGCTTGCTCTCGGCAGTGCGCGGGCTCTATCACTATCTCAATCGCGAAGGCCTCTGCGACCACGACCCGGCGACAGGTCTGGCGCCACCAAAAGGCGAACGGCGGCTGCCGAAAACCCTCGATACCGACCGTGCGTTGCAGCTACTGGAAGGTGCGGTCGAGGATGATTTTCTCGCCCGCCGCGATCAAGCCATTCTTGAGCTGTTCTATTCCTCCGGCCTGCGCCTGTCCGAACTGACCGGACTCAACCTCGATCAACTCGACCTCGCCGACGGCATGGTTCAGGTGCTCGGCAAGGGCAGCAAGACCCGCCTCCTGCCGATCGGCAAAAAGGCCCGCGAAGCGCTGGAACAATGGCTACCGTTGCGGGCCATGACCAACCCGGCCGACGACGCCGTATTCGTCAGCCAGCAAGGCCGGCGCCTCGGCCCACGGGCGATTCAGGTGCGGGTCAAACTGGCCGGCGAGCGCGAACTGGGGCAGAACCTGCACCCGCACATGCTGCGGCACTCCTTCGCCAGCCACTTGCTGGAATCCTCGCAGGACCTGCGCGCGGTGCAGGAACTGCTCGGCCACTCGGACATCAAGACCACGCAGATCTACACCCACCTGGACTTCCAGCACCTGGCGGCGGTCTACGACAGCGCCCACCCACGGGCCAAACGCAGCAAAGGCGACGATTCATGAACATCCAGTTGATCACCTTCGACCTCGACGACACTCTGTGGGACACCGCCCCGGTGATCGTCAGCGCCGAAGCGGTATTGCGCGAGTGGCTGAGCGAACACGCACCGAATCTGGGCACGGTGCCGGTGGAACATCTGTGGGCGATTCGCGAGCGGGTGCTGGCTAATGAGCCGGGACTCAAACACCGCATCAGCGCATTGCGTCGGCGGGTGTTGTTCCATGCGCTGGAGGACGCGGGTTACGCCCATGGCGAAGCTTCCGATCTGGCGGACAAGAGCTTTGAAGTGTTCCTGCATGCGCGGCACCAGATCACGGTGTTTCCCGAAGTCGAACCGACCCTGGAAATCCTCGCCAACCACTACGCGCTTGGCGTGGTCACCAATGGCAATGCCGATGTGCGTCGGCTGGGGCTGGCGGACTACTTCAAGTTTGCGTTGTGCGCCGAAGACATCGGCATCGCCAAACCGGATGCACGGCTGTTCCACGAGGCCTTGCAGCGCGGCGGCGTGAGCGCTGACGTGGCGGTGCACATTGGCGATCATCCGGGCGATGACATCGCCGGGGCGCAGCAAGCGGGCATGCGCGCGATCTGGTACAACCCGGCGGGCAAGGTCTGGGAAGCCGAGCGCCTGCCGGATGCCGAGATCCGCAGCCTGACTGACCTGCCAGCCGTTCTCGCACGCTGGAATGCCAAGGCCTGACAAAAATCCCTGTGGAAGCCATGTGGCGAGGGGATTTATCCCCGATGGGCTGCGAAGCAGCTCCAAATGCAGCGCATCGTGCTTTCCTGACACTCCGCGTAAGCTGACTTTACGACTGCTTTGCAGCCGATCGGGGATAAATCCCCTCGCCACACAGGCCTCTCTTATAGGGCGCCCCTGTTTATTCCATGCATGAAAAAGCCCGCAGCGACGGCGGGCTTTTTCAGCAAGCAAGCGGCACGCCTCAGATAGGGCGGCTACCGTACTTGTTGTCCGGCTTCTTGGGCGGATCGGCGACCACGTTGGCCTCGACTTCCTGCACCTTGCCGCCGCGCGCAAGGAACTCTTCCATGGCCTTGGCCAGGGCGTCGCGCTCCTTGTTCTTGGCTTCGATGCTCGGCAATTCGTCTACCGACACCGCAGCCTTGGCTTTGCCTTTGGCAGCCGGGACCGGCGTATCGTCACCGCCATCGTCTTCAGCAACGTCTTCCGCTGTTGCTCCTTCCAGACCATCCTCGGCCTCGTCTTCGTCGCCTACTTCGAGGTCGTCGTTTTCCAGATCATCGTCGCTCATGTTCTACCTCATGACTTGCGAAAAGCAGATTAGTTATAGACCAGCTTTGGCAACTGTCGAAAGTCGCCGTAAAAAAATCGGTAACCGCTGATGACCAACGGTTTACGCCCCTTCACCGTGCAAGGTGGCGAGGACTTTACGGGCACCGCCATGATCACGGTGCTCGCCCAGATAAACGCCTTGCCAGGTGCCCAGAGCCAGTCGACCTGCCGACACCGGCAGACTGATCTGGCAGCCAAGCACGCTGGCCTTGAAGTGCGCCGGGAGGTCGTCCAGGCCTTCGTCGTTATGCTCATAGCCGTCTGCTCCTTGTGGGATCAGACGATTGAAAAATCGTTCGAAGTCGCGGCGGACCGCCGGATCGGCGTTCTCGTTGATGGTCAACGACGCCGAGGTATGCTGCAGCCACAAATGCAACAGACCGACCCGACACTGCCTGAGTTCAGGCAGCCCGGCGAGTAACTCGTCCGTTACCAGATGAAAGCCCCGGGGCCGTGCCCGCAGGGTTATCAGAGTCTGTTGCCACATACAGTTCTCCGCACGTTCGGGGCGCATTCTAGCGCGCTCTGGGAAAAAACAAAGGCCCTAATATTCCCGCAATGTTGTAAGCGATTGGCCGCAGAAAAACGCTCGCCGTAAACACGACCAAAGACGTACGAAAAATCCTTTCAGCTGCTCTCTCTGCGACAAACTCCAGACAAAAAAATGCCCGGCAAGCCGGGCAAGTTTTTTGCTGCGCGTACTTACAGGTTGTAGCCGCGTTCGTTGTGTTGTGCCAGATCGAGGCCTACGGACTCTTCTTCCTCGGTCACACGCAGACCCATCACAGCGTCCAGGACCTTGAGGATGATGAAGGTGACGATAGCGGTGTAGATCACCGTGAAGCCGACGCCTTTGCACTGAATCCACACTTGCGCGGCGATGTCGGTCACGGTGCCGAAGCCGCCCAGCGACGGTGCAGCGAATACGCCGGTGAGGATCGCGCCGAGGATACCGCCGATACCGTGTACGCCGAACGCGTCCAGGGAATCGTCATAACCGAGTTTGCGTTTCAGGGTAGTGGCGCAGAAGAAGCACACCACGCCTGCCGCCAGACCGATCACCAGTGCGCCCATCGGGCCCACGGTGCCAGCAGCCGGAGTAATTGCTACCAGACCGGCCACCACACCCGAGGCGATGCCCAGTGCACTTGGCTTGCCGTGGGTGATCCACTCGGCAAACATCCAGCCCAGTGCGGCGGCAGCGGTAGCGATCTGGGTGACCAGCATCGCCATACCGGCGGTGCCGTTGGCCGCCGCAGCGGAACCGGCGTTGAAGCCGAACCAGCCGACCCACAGCATGGCCGCGCCCATCAGGGTGTAACCGAGGTTGTGCGGGGCCATCGGGGTGGTCGGGAAGCCTTTGCGCTTGCCCAGTACGAGGCAGGCAATCAGACCGGCCACACCGGCGTTGATGTGCACCACGGTGCCGCCCGCGAAGTCGAGCACGCCCCAGTCCCACATCAGACCGCCGTTGCCGGACCAGACCATGTGCGCGATTGGCGCGTAAACCAGGGTGAACCAGATAGCCATGAAGATCAGCATCGCGGAGAACTTCATCCGCTCAGCGAACGCACCGACGATCAGCGCCGGGGTGATGATCGCGAAGGTCATCTGGAAGGTGATGAACACCGCCTCAGGGAACAACGCCGCAGGGCCGGTCAGGCTCGAAGGCGTGACACCGGCGAGGAACGCCTTGCCCATGCCGCCAAAGAACGAGTTGAAGTTGACGACGCCCTGCTCCATGCCGGTGGTGTCGAACGCAATGCTGTAGCCATAAATGACCCACAGGATGCTGATCAGACCGGTAATGGCGAAGCACTGCATCATCACGGAAAGAATGTTTTTCGAGCGAACCATGCCGCCGTAGAACAGCGCCAGGCCCGGGATGGTCATGAACAGCACGAGGGCTGTCGAGGTGAGCATCCAGGCAGTGTCGCCAGAATTGAGGACTGGGGCCGCCACTTCGTCTGCCGCCATTGCAAGGCTTGGCATTACGATGGACAACAGGGCTCCTAGCCCTGCGAATTTACGCAGAGTCATATTGTTTTCTCCTGGGGCGTTGGGGTTTGTGGCGGCTTAAATCGCGTCGGTATCGGTTTCGCCGGTACGGATGCGAATCGCCTGTTCCAGATTGACCACGAAGATCTTGCCGTCACCGATCTTGCCGGTGTTGGCCGCCTTGGTGATCGCCTCGATCACCCGATCCAGATCCTTGTCGTCGATGGCCACGTCGATTTTCACCTTGGGCAGAAAATCGACCACATATTCCGCGCCGCGATACAGCTCGGTGTGACCCTTCTGCCGGCCGAAGCCTTTGACTTCAGTAACGGTAATGCCCTGCACGCCGATTTCGGACAGCGACTCGCGCACGTCGTCCAACTTGAACGGCTTGATGATGGCAGTGACTAGCTTCATGAAACTCTCTCCCGAATTGGTGGACTTGCCCCAGGAAAACAAACCCGACTCAAGTCTAAGCGCAGTGCCTGGCTTTGTAACGCATCGTCGGCCTTACCTGCCCGACTGACGCCAGCTAACCGCTGCTGACGAAACTCCCCGCTCCGTCTGCCGCACTGCATTCGTCACAGCGACTGCATCAGTGCATGGGTCGAAGGTGACTAAGCAGAAACCTTGCCATCTCGCCAAAAACCTCTGATTTCAATCCCTTGGCCGCTGCCGCAAGCCATCCCGTGCAAAAGGCCTTGTGGATACGCACAACAACGGTGCGTCGCCGTCCGTCCCCTTGCGCGAAAAGCGTGCATCCCTGACCACGGGATTGACTATAGACACTGCGTGATACACTGCCCGCCATTGTTTTCAGGACATTCCCCATGCTCGCGCCCAAAGACTTCCTCGACGCCCTGAGCGGCACCGCCTCCCGCCTGTTCAGCGGCGACACCCCGCTGCCGAAAGCCGAAATCGAAAGCCAGTTCAAGATGCTGCTGCAGAGCGCCTTCAGCAAACTCGACCTGGTGAGCCGTGAAGAGTTTGATAGTCAGATGGTCGTTCTGGCCCGCACTCGCGCTCGCCTCGAAAGCCTCGAAGCCAAAGTCGCCGAGATGGAAGCCAAGCGGACACCGCCCGCGGAATAATCCGCGCCCTCTGTAGGAGCTGCCGAAGGCTGCAATCTTTTGATCTCCAGCCCTTCAACCATCCCGGCAACGTCCTACAACTTGCACCACCGCCGTCCGATTGCGCCGAAAAGCCCAGGTTTCTAAGCTCACCCGATGCTGAATGTTCAGCACCGGGTTTGGCGACCCGAACAGCTTAAGGCGCACGACAACCATGATGGCGGCTACATTTACCGCCACATCGTTTCATGGCGGTTGTGCGTGGGAGACCTTCGGGTCTGCCGGGTTCCTTTTGCTCCGGTTCGCCAACCCGCGTACAACTGCCACCCAATCGTTTGGCGACGATTGAGGGCAGCCCCTTAAGCAAGAGGAACTGCTCAATGATTCAAGAAGAGACTTATCTAAGCCCGCACATCTTCACCCGCCACAAACTCCCCCTCCACGCCCTCCTCATCCAGAACCAACCCTGGTTCTGTGCCCGAGACCTTAGCCGCCTGCTGCACATCTACCTAAACGAACGCATGCTGCGAAAACTCGACCCCGACCAATACCAAACCCGCAAAACCCTGATCCACAACCAGATCGAAAACACCCTGCTGATCAGCGAATCAGGCATCTACGCCCTCCTCGTCTACCACTACTGCCCCGAATACCGAGCGCTGCGCGAATGGCTCACCCACCAAGTCATCCCCACCCTGCGCGACGCCCAACACCCCACCACAAGCGAACGCCCACAACTGAGCCTGCTGAATTGGCCGGACATGACGTTGAGTTTGTTGCACTGGAATAATCAGCCGTGGATACGGTTGCAGGATGTGCCGCTGATGGTGGTGGAACGGGAAGAGCCGAAGCGCCCAGTAACGGGGCCTTGGTGGAAAAGAGCTTCGCGGATGCTGCAATCGCTATAAGACCGCATGCCGGAGCTGAGCCCTGCGCAAATCGTAAGTCGACTGAAGATTCATCCAGAACTCAGGCGTAGTGTTGAGATGAATGGCAAGTCTGATTGCCAGATCGGCGCAGATCCTCAGCTGGCAATTCACAAGCTTTTCGATCTCACTTTCGGGCCATTTCGTGGGCATGGCCAGATCCATGACGGTCATGCCCAACGGCTCCATGAATTCCTTATTCAGAACCTCGCCCGGATGAATCGGGCGCATACCGTTGCTGTTCATTTTTCGCCTTCAGAGGCTGCGTTGAGTGGCCAAACTGGAGCATCCGGTTCAGGGAAGCAAGCCATCGAAACCGTTTCGCCGGCGTCCTACAACTATTAGGGCATGGCCCTACAAAAATCAGCGTCTGCGCCTGATTACGCGACTCTTCCTCCTTGTACTACGGTAGCCAACGAAGCATCTGTCACCCGAAAAACGAGGCCTCAATGAAAGACAAAAAGAGAAGGAAAAAGCTAGAGGAGATTGTTGGATATCACGCTGAAGCACTTCGGTTAGCCGGAGGTATTTCAGCCAATCAGCGTCGTTTTATTGAGGTAGCGGCCAAGTACGGTAAAGAACTCGAACCGGATGGTTGGCTGGCCGGGGGAGGAAGCCGAATAAAAAACCCCAAACAAGAAAACTAATGTGGCGCCTCTACTGGGCTTGGGAGGGCAACTTGGCAACATCCAGTGAAGGTTTACCCTCGCGTCCGTGCCACCTGCATTCGCTCTCCCAACTACCCTTCAAAAACCCGCAGGAAGCGGTTCCCCGATTCAGCTCAAGGAACGACCATGTCCCTCTCCATCGTCCACAGTCGCGCCCAGATTGGCGTGGATGCTCCCGCTGTCACCGTCGAAGTCCATCTGGCCAACGGTCTGCCGTCGCTGACCATGGTCGGGCTGCCCGAGGCGGCGGTGAAGGAGAGCAAGGATCGGGTGCGCAGCGCGATCATCAATTCCGGGCTGCAGTTTCCTGCGCGGCGGATCACCTTGAATCTGGCGCCGGCGGATTTGCCCAAGGATGGCGGGCGGTTTGATCTGGCGATTGCCTTGGGAATTCTGTCCGCGAGTGTGCAGGTGCCGTGTCTGACGCTGGATGATGTGGAATGTCTGGGAGAGTTGGCATTGTCCGGCGCAGTGCGGCCGGTGCGCGGGGTGTTGCCGGCAGCGTTGGCGGCGCGCAAGGCGGGTCGTGCGTTGGTAGTGCCGCGGGCGAATGCCGAGGAGGCGTGTCTGGCCTCTGGACTGAAGGTGTTTGCGGTGGATCATCTGCTGGAGGCGGTGGCGCATTTCAATGGGCATACACCGGTCGAGCCGTATGTGTCTGACGGGCTGATGCATGCCAGCAAGCCTTATCCCGACTTGAATGAAGTGCAGGGGCAAGTGGCGGCGAAACGGGCATTGCTGATTGCCGCTGCGGGGGCGCATAACTTGTTGTTCAGTGGCCCACCGGGGACCGGCAAAACCTTGTTGGCGAGTCGTCTGCCGGGGCTGCTGCCGCCGCTGTCCGAATGCGAAGCACTGGAAGTGGCGGCGATTCAATCGGTCGCCAGCGGCGTGCCGCTGACCCATTGGCCGCAACGTCCTTTTCGCCAGCCGCACCATTCCGCATCCGGGCCGGCGCTGGTCGGTGGCAGCTGGGACAAAAAGAAATTACTGAGAAAACAAGGAATAAAATGAGAGTTAAACGAATGGAAAGTACCGCTGGAATACCCTCCTCTACGCGCGTTGTCATTGCCAGCGTTTCTAGCCGCGTCGCACCCACATCTGAAAACCCTTCCTGCTTCAACGATGAGGGCCAAGCAAGACAAGACCTTCCAGATATCATGACCCGCATTAATTGACGAAAGCTTCTATTTACCTCCGGCCATTGTGAAGGGAGCCCTTTGGATGAAATCGATACGAGGGGCTTGCTTAGCGCAGACGAAATCGAATACTGTACATTCATACAGTATTCAGGACGAATACCGGCCTTGCGGCGAGGCAACCCGCAGCAAGGTCACCGCTCTTTAACAATTTGCTTCCAGTGAGAAGAACTCAGGTGACTGGTTTCGTGTTCGCGCCGGATTGGTCATGCTAGGGATGACGTATTTTCTTCAGTCCGAGCAGATAGATGGCATTTTGATTCACTGCTCGCAAGGGTATAATTTCTAGGCCTGACTTGGTGATTATTGCCGATGTAAGGAAGGGCAAAATCAGGGCTTTGGGATCACCAAAGAAAGACTTTAGGATCAAGAAGTTAAGCGAAATCTTCATGCGGAAAAGGATTGCCCAGATCTTAAGCGATAGCCCAGGCTTGAAAGCCCGAGATATCGCTAAATTTCTTAACTGCGAACGCCGAGAAGTTACAAAATGTCTCTATGATAATCTTGAGGAGTTTGTGCAGGACGAAAACTTCGTTTGGTTGCTCAAGAAAAATGCCTGTCTCAAGATCGAGTTCACTGCCAGCCGAACCTGGATTACTCAGGAGCATTTTGAGCGTGCGCTAATCAAATATGGCTCGCCGCTTGACAATGCACACGGCCATATCACTTTAAAAATTCCGAAAGAGCGCAAAGTTCTATTTTGTGCTGCCTCGAGAATTCTGGCATTGGCGAACCAGCTAGCGGAAGTTAAGAGGATTGTGGAACTCGATTTTACCGAGAACCCCGACGCCCTCTCCTATTTAAATAGAGCGGGATTTTTCGATCAGCTCGCCAAATCTATTAAAGTCCTACCTCGAAAACCTAGTAGTTCTGCCGCACAGCGTCACAAAGCAAAAACCACCAAACTGGTGGAGTTGCTTCCTATTGACGCTTACAGCGATGAGAACGTACCGGAACGCTTCAAGTTGAGTTTTATTGATACTTTTGGAGCCACTCACGCTCAAAAAATCCATAGCGTGCTGGGTGAACTTATCGGAAACGCCGAGGAGCATTCAGGAACAGTAATCCCTGGTTTTGCAGGCCTTCAAAGCTACACATTGAAAGGCTCTACATCGATCGTAGCTGTCATTTCGGACTCCGGGAAAGGTATCTGCTCAACTCTCAGACCCGCTTTAGATTTGCATTACCCTGAAGTTGCAAATCAGTTTCCCAAAACACTGGAAGCTTCCGATGCTCAACTAATCATACATGTTATGCGCAAAGGTGGTTTGAGCAGTAAAGGTAAAGGAAAGGGCGGGGCAGGCCTTCATACCAGCAGCAGTTACGCCGAAAGCTTAAATGCGAAAATCAGCATTCGGCAGGAAGACTTCTCGGTTGCGTTAACTTACCGAGATAATGACTTGCATAACCACAGTTGGTCGCTAGGCTTACCTCGACTTCGCGGAACACATATCGTCTTTGAATTCAAACTTGACAGTTAATTACATTCTGGTTAAACTCAAAGCATGAACGAGAAAAAACACATAATCGCCCTTCGAGACTTCACGGATGGAAGCAGCAACCCCTATGGCACGATTAGGGGTAGGAAGGCTCATGCCAAATTGTTGGAAGAGGTTGCCTCACGAGTAGGCGCGAAAACAATTGGTATATCCCTCAATAATATTGATGGCGCCGATGTTTCATTTCTTCGTGAGTCACTTATATTCACTTTTAAACAGTACGCTAAGAAAATCTCCTTCTATATTTTTGATCTAGTTGATGAAGATATAATCGCTAACTTAGAAGGTGCTGCGATATCTGGAGATTTTCGAGTCACGTGCTGGATTGATGGGAAATGCCGGTTCATTGGTCCCGCACCATCTCCAACTAGTCTTCCGCTGCTCGATCTGGTCATGTCTAACCGCTCTGTTACTACTACCCAGGTTGCCCAGGCGCTTGAGATGAGCGTTCAGAACGCTAGTACGCGACTCAAACGCCTATCTGAAGAAGGCTTCATTGCCCGGGTGGAGATGTCGGCTGGCAGTGGCGGAAAGGAATTTATCTACAAAGTGATAGGCGAATCTGCTTAAAGGGGTTGCCTTATCGAGAATAAGGGGTATGCTTACCGGCATACCCCTTTTTTTGGCCTGCCGGTAAACGGGGTCATTGAACGAGAAAACATCAGGGATGATCCATGAAAGCTTCGTACGAGCTTCACAGAGCGGCAGACAACGGGTGGATTTTCCAGCTCAAGACTGGGAACAACCAGGTTCTGCTTCAAAGTGATAGCTATCGAACCTTAGGAGGTTGCTTGAACGGCATCGAGTCCTGCCGAGAGCATTCGCCATACGACAGATTTTACGGAAGGATTGAGCGTTCGTTGCATTTCACATTTCACGTGAAGGCTTCAAACAACAGAGTTATTGGACTTGGATGCGCGAGCAGATCAGCCGATGAAAGAGAGAACGCAATTGGGTTGGTCAAACGTTACGCCCAGATCGCACAAATCATCGATTGCACAAAGAAGGAGCTGACACGAATCAGACAGGGATACTACGAGAAAGACGATCAAACGTAGATGAGAACCATAGCGCAACGCCACATTGCGCGAAGGTACTGAGTCGAGATGCCTCTAACGAAAGCTGAGTATCTCTGCGTGACCCGCACCAGTCAAGTACTGGTTGGGACTCCTCTCCTCTACGGCTAATTCTGGCTTCCATTTGGAAAGCCAAGTACCCGCGTGAGCGGAAATCATTAGGAGATATACCCATGCAACAAGAACAAATGCAACACCAGCAGCGCCACAGCATCGAAGTGGCAAGCAACGATCTGGTTTATCGCCAGGTTAACCTCCAAGACAGTACCCCAACTGGTGCTCAAATCGCCGCGGCGTCTGGGTTCAAGCCCGACCAATCACCAGTGATCTTGCAGATGTTTGAATCTGGCGCCCAGGAAGACATCCGTCCAGATGAGACTGTCACTTTGAGCGAGGGGGTTAATCGCTTCATCGTCGTTGAGTCTGACCGCAAGTACCTGCTTATGGTGGATGGCGCCCGCTATGAGTGGCCCAGCAAACATATCTCCGGTCACACCGTTCGCAAACTCGCCGATGTCGGGACGGAAAAACGTCTGTTGCTTGAGCGTGAAGATGAGCCTGATCAGGAGATTGAAGACACTCATCTGATCAACCTGGACAAGGATGGAATCGAACGCTTTATCACCCGCAAGCCAATCTGGAAGCTGAACATCCAGGGTGAAGTGTATGAGTTCGACAAACCCATCGTGCCTGTACGCGAAGCGATCGTAGCCGCCAATTTGAACCCGAACCTCGACTGGCACATCTTCCTCATGGTTCGCGATCAGCCTAAGCAGGCCCTGGAAATTGGTGACAACATCGATTTGCGTCCTGAGGGTATCGAAAAGCTACGCCTGACCCAAAAGGATGTGAATAACGGCGAGGCGGCTCTGCCGCTTCGCCGCGACTTCAAACTTCTGCCCCGGGACGAACAATATCTCGACACTGTTGGTCATCGGTGGGAAACCCGCAACACTAGTGAAGGCGGGCGTTGGCTGGTGATTCACGGTTACGCGTTGCCTGATGGCTATTCGGAAAAAGTCGTTCAGATGGCCTTGAACATTCCCCCAACCTATCCCAACACCATGCTGGACATGTTTTACCTTTATCCGGCCGTACGGCTGGCCAACGGTGGTGAGATTGCACAAACGCAAGTTCAAGGCCAAATCGACGGCGTGACGTTTCAAGGTTGGTCTCGTCATCGCAGCTGGGATCCGGCCAACGACAATGTGGTTACCCAGCTGTTTATGGCCGACGGTTGCCTGCTGAAGGAGGTTGGTCTGTGACAGCACAATCTCGCCTTGTGCTGACGGAAGAAATCCACACCGCGCTCCGGGAACACCTGTTCCCGGGTGACGGTAAGGAAGCCGCAGCCATCCTTATCTGTTCACGCTCGCCCGGCGCTTCGCTGAAACTTCTCTCGAAGAAGCTCATCTTGGTGCCTCATGAGGAGTGCAAGGTACGCAAGCCTGATGCGCTTACCTGGCCTGGCAAGTATTTAGAGCTGGCCATAGACGAAGCGCTCCCACGATCGCTGTCAATCATCCTGGTGCATTCGCACCCCGGTGGTTTGTTCAATTTCTCGATAGCTGATGACAGCAGCGATGAAAGTACTATGGTCTCGCTCGCCCAAGGAGTAGAGGCCATTCATGGCTCTGCCATTATGATTCCTGGCGGCGCCATGCGCGCCCGTGTCTACCATCCGGATTCGTCAGTACAAGATATCGCGATGGTGAACGTCCCAGGAAACAACATCTGTTGCTGGCCATATGATTTGTCAGGACAGCCACCAGGTATGGCTTTCACCTCAGCAATGACAGCATCCCTGTCCAAACTGACTGCGGCCGTTATCGGCGTCTCAGGCACGGGCTCCATCGTGACTGAGCAGTTGGCAAGGTTAGGTTTCGGAAAACTTCTTCTAGTCGATCACGATCAGGTTGAAGAAAAAAATCTGAATCGAATCCTCAACTCGACACTCGCAGATGCTAAAGCTGGCCGCCCCAAAGTAGAGGTACTGGCCGACGCGGTTGAGCGTATTCGAGGCGCCCGAATCGCTCATCCCATTAACGCTTCGATTTTCGATAGAGATACGGTTCAAGCGGTAGCCGATGCTGATGTCATTTTTTGCTGCGTGGACTCTCAACTGGGACGTCTGATTTGCGACCTCATGTCGTCGTCCTTCCTTACTCCTTTGTTTGATGTCGGTGTGACGATTCCTACGAGGTTATCGCGTACTGGAACACCGAAGATTCATGACGTACAAGGGCGAATCGACTATGTGCGCCCAGGTGGGCCAACGCTGAGTGACCGCAGGATTTACACACCGGAATCCTTATACGCCGAGGAGCTGCTCAGTTCAGACCCGGAGGCTCATCGCGACCAAGTCGCCAGGGGCTACATCACCGGAGTGCATGAAGAGGCGCCTTCTGTGATCACGTTGAACATGCGAGCTGCCAGTGCGTGCGTCAACGAGTTCATCGCGCGAGCATTCCCTTTCCGTGAAGAAGATAACAGTGACTACACCCAAACCCTCTTCACACTCTCAGGGTGTCTTGAAGACTTTGCGTCTGAGTCCTCCTTCGCCAAGAGCCCTAACGCGCTCCTCGGCGTTGGTGATCAAGAGCCGCTGTTGGGTCTACCACCTCTGGGAGTGTAAGAAATGGAAACGCTGCGTGGACTCTGGCGCAGGCTGGTTTTGAAATTTGATGACGTCCTTCCGCCTAGGCGGCTGGTCGTCGTCAAAGGTGATTCCCTGCCCCAAAAAATGCCAATTCGTTCCGTAATTCTGATGCAGGAGAGCCGAGAGGACTGGTCGGTTGGCCTGCAGTGTCCCTGCGGATGCGGACGCACAATTGAGCTCTTGGTGTTTGATGAGGCAAATCCTAGATGGGATTACAACGTGGATGCCGAAGGCCACCCCTCGGTTCATCCATCGGTGTGGCTGAAAAATGGCTGCAAGTCCCATTTCTGGCTTAAAAAAGGTCGGATTCAGTGGTGCCGTTAAGGGCACCGCTGGCCTCAATATCAACAAGTAAAGCGGCAGGTACACCCTTGAATCTTCCAACGATGGAAATATCATTAGATTCAGCACAAGAAATCGCGGTGCCGCATCAGATCCTGCGCGAAAAACTGGCGCTGTCTCGCTCGCGCAGACGCTCGAAAGAGCTAGACCTCAAGCTACCGCCAGGTGAATGGATAGTCTGGTGGTACAGCAAAATCGTCAGAAACCTCGCCGACAATACTGTTCCTTTGGTGAAGGTCGTATTTCGCGCTCTCGATGGCAGCAAACTGACAGGCGAGACAGAAGTTCGCGATATCGCTCTTAGCCGTCTGCGCTTGTACCAAATGGGTGTAATCCTTCAGGACGGATATCCGGTCGCCAAGGTGGGCATGACCACAGAATATTTCGATGTCGACTTCAGTAATGGCTGGAAATTGAGTCGTGTTAGCCGCCACCAGCTCTGCGCCCCCAGTAGCCCGTACCTTCTTCCGGAGGAATGCGACGACGATTGGCTGTTGAGATTTAGTTTGCCGGATAGAAAATCCTTGATAGTTAATTGCATTGATTTTCTGGTGAGCGGCTATTCGTTAGGTTCAGAAATTCCAAGAATTTTGACCACCTATGAATGGCCAGAAGTGATGAGTCGCCTGCTGGCACAGTCAACCCCGCTGGAAGAGAGAAACCTGCCAGATCAGCTAGTCGTGTATCCGCACAGGGATATGCTGCAAAAAGACAGAGCCATCTTGGCGCTGCTCGCCAATGGAGACGGATGTGCGACGCGAGCTGCTAAGCACCTTTTTAGCCAAGTGAACCCAAAAAGCTTCAAATCGGGACAGCCTCATAGTTTGCAGGTTAGGCCATGGTTTCTTGGAGCTACAACCCTCAAATGCCGCGGCTTCTGGACGCAAGGCAAAACTCATTTCATCTGCACAGCTTTGGTGGGCACTCGTGAGCCTCCTGGACTCAAGATCGATATCCGTCGTGTGGCGAACGCACGGGATGAGAATGCTCCCGGTGATTTGGCGACCCCATTGGAAAAAGGGCGGCGGCTTGCTGAGAGTGATCTCGACATCGTGATGACCGACTCGCATCAGCCCATCAGCGACTACATCCATGAAGATATTGAAGCTGAAGAATTTGAATTCATTACCACGCGAGAAAGCACTCGCACCAAAGTGGAGAAGCCATTTGGACAGGTGAGGTTCGTTCCAAAGGACATGGATTTACCAGAAAAATACGGAACGGGAGATAGTCAGGGCCAGGGTGACGCTACGACGGGGAAGATGACTGCCAGTGCAATTACGATCGACATTGAGGTCCAAGGCGCGCTGATAGAAATGTGGAAAGCCTTCAGCCGAATGGCGCAGGGGGGAAAGATCAAAGGATTGTCCTGGTATGTGCCTGACCATGCCCACACCGAAGGTCCCCCGAAGTGTATTGCCTTCTCTGATAGGTTGGAGCTTGGCCCAAGCTGGGAACATAGAGATCCTCAAGCTCGGGTCGAAGAGTTTGAGAGACAAAATAAATGGATCACTATTAAAGATGATGTTCGTCGGGGGATGATGTACCTCCTGGTAACCGAAGGCACTGATTTATATCTAGTCGCAGAAATCCAGCGCCATCGCTGGATAGGTAAAGATTCAAAGCCAAAAGAACAGTCGTTTTGCGGGCTGATCTGCCATATCCATGACCACGACATAGCTCGGATAAAACAAATCTGCGGTCACATCGATCAAGCGCTGCCTGAGCACAACGGTGTCTTCAAAAATATGAGCTGGCCTTTTGATTACCAGTGCTACATTTTCCCGCACCATTGGGGCTCAGATCCTAATGCGCTTCTCGACAAAGCTGCAGCCAATGCTTTGAACGGAATCATTGATCTGAAGCACCGTCGCATGCGCACCTGAAGCTCAGCGTTAGCTGACCAGATCAGTTGCGCGATGTAATTCCTGTACCCCAGCGCTCTCTGTCTAAGCTATCCAGTGCTCATCACATGAAGAGGAGGATGGGTGTACGGCCAATGCGTTTTATTTGAGCGTTTCAACGCTGAAGCCCGATTGCACCGACTACATCGTCTGTCATGCAAAAGCGATTGCTTAATGATGCTTCCGTTTCTTGGACCACATTGGAACCGGCCGACGAAGCAGATCTCTGTATGGCAATCGCCGTATTCATCAGGCATATTGCCATCATTCAGCCGCGATATTACGAAAGGGAATTGGGATGACGGCAGAGATTGCGATTATGAGCCGAACTGCCGTGGTGCTTGCCGCCGATAGCGCCACGACCGTGACAACATGGAAAAACGGGGAGCTCGAGAAACGCTATTTCAAGGGTGCCAACAAGCTGTATGAGCTGTCTAGACAAGCACCAGTGGGCCTGATGATTTTCGGTTCAGCCGCGCTTCAAACCGTTCCATGGGAGCTGTATATCAAGTCTTTTCGCGAAGACTTGGGCATCGAGCAGTTTGACAAGCTCGAAACCTATTCAGGTAAGTTCTTCGACTTTGTACAGCATAACGAAAAGCTGTTTTCGAAAGACAGCAAGGTAGATGCATTGCTCATGCTTGTTGGTGGAGCATCGTTCCGGCTGCAGCAAATGATCGCCGCGCACGTGGGCGTAGGCGACGTTCGAGGACTGGAATCTGTGCCAGCTCATGAAATTGATGCTGCGCTGACGCAAGCTGAAAGCGATGTGGAAGACCTACCGCTTCATAGACTCCTCACCGAAGTAGACATCGCAAACGCAGTTTCAGAAACCACCGAAACTTGGGAAACCGTTGCGGCTCAAAGCATCGCGATTTTCGTACAAGACGATACGCGTGCCTACCTGGTGCCGCGATTTGTAAATGCACTCATTAAGCTGGCCGTCAAACAGTTCCTAGACTACGCTCCGCTGACTGGAGTGGTGATCGCCGGATACGGCAAGGAAGAATATTTTCCTGTCCTTGAGGTGTTTGACTGTTATGGGTTTCTTGGCGATCGATTGATCGTTGAGAAAAATATGAACGATTCCAAAGCGATGAGCGCCTCGACGGCAGCAGTAATTCAGCCGTTCGCAACCACGCACATGATTGATACCTTTCGCATGGGCGTGTCACCTGACGTCTTCGATACGATCTACGACTCCTCCTTGGTAGCGCTGAATGAAATGGGCGAGCGAGTGATGAACGCTTGTGGAGCACAAAATCCGCTGTCTCAACAAGAGCTTGAACAAATCACCCAGGAAACCCGAAAATCACACGCCGACCAATGGTATGAACAAATCCGAAACCAACATATATCTCCGCTCTCAAATATTATAAATTCCCTTCCGCTTCCAGATATGGCGGGCTTGGCAAGGAGCTTGATTGAGCTAGAGTCACTGAAGGAGCGTGTTACGCGCCCCAGTGAATCCGTTTCGGGACCCATCGATGTAGCTGTGATTAGCAAGCATGATGGGTTCGTGTGGATTGATCGAAAGCATTACTTCAAACCCGAACTGAATCCCCGTTTTTTCAAGCGAGCAGAATGATGGAATTCGAAACGAGCTTCTCGGCCCCCAGTCCTGTGGAAACCACCGCATCGGTTACCGCAAAAGACGCGTTGCGCTTTGAGAACCAGCAAATTCACCCAGCTCGTCAAGCTACCGATGCCAGCAGTTACGATCTGATGATTCGTCAGGTTGATCGAAAGCCGAGCACTCGCGAAACGTTGCTTACACTCGCCAGCTGTTGATAGACCTCCCCTTGGAGCGGGTGATGACGCTAATAAAGTGGATGCGATAAAAGGCCTGCGGAGACGCAGGCTTTTTTGTTCATCATCCGAAAACCTCCATAGCAAACCGGGCGAGGCTGCCTCGCGATTAGGATAGTCATAGCCTTCCAAACGACGAATTATGAATTTTCACATAATTGCGCATAAAGCTAATTTCTTGGAATAATTTGCCAATTCAAAGTTTTAGCGGAGAAAAAATAATAATCCCCAACTGAGTGTTCATTCTCTAGGGGCTCTCCCCTCAGGCACCCAATAAACCTTCCCTTTGAGTTTCACGCTGAAGCCACGCTGATCCCCCTGAATCTCCTCGTGATATTGCAGCAAATCACGTGATGAAAGCTTGATCCGATGAAAGTAGGTAATGGCTGCTCTGATCCACTTCTGTTCAGTAAATTCTCCAGCGCTCATCACATAGAGTTGAGCCAATTTGAGCTCTGCAACGTGATTGGCAGACTTAGCCAGCCACCGTCGATCAACGCTCGCGTTTAGCCGCAATCCATAATGGCGATTTAAAAAGCTCACGAAGCCAGACAGCGATGCATGAAGGCCTGGTCGAGTGCGGAGGAACAGGCGCAGCACACGTTGGCTCGGGAGCGCTTTGCCCGCCTCGTCGCCACAGCGTAAAAGACGCAGTGCACTACCAATTGCCAAGCGAATCGTCCTTAGCTTCACAGAGCGCTCACTTAGCTCCCGTTGGTAAGCCTGGAGAGCTTCCTTGCCGACTCCGGCAGGAAAGTATTGCAGGAACTGATTGATACGACGTTGATCGCTTGAGTCCTCTCTGGCCTGCGCATCAACCACCAACATCCCTCTCTCTGAGAGCCAAGTCACCACCGAACGCGATCGCCTGAGTGTCTCCGCGCCGAAATGGGCAACCAATTCGGAGTAAGGAGGCAACGACGCCCCATGCAGATGTATGGACTCAATGAATGGCTGGTAACGCTGCATGTTCAATGCGGCAAAATGGGCCCCACGACGTGCTTTTAGCCAGACAGAAAAGCTACCCATCGCCGCACGGATACGCTCGTCTTCAATCTTGCAAATTAGAAGGTCCCTTCGAGCTTCAAAAGATGAATCCCAGAAGCAGGCCATGCAAGCGTTGCCCAAACCGGCAGGCATCAGCTTGTCGCAGCTTGGGCAGCGAACCTTTCCTAGCTCAAAACACTTTTTACACAGCGCCGGTCCATCTACTGAAACAATCACCCTGGACCGCCTGCAGGCTGAACAACACGCATTATTCATTTTGGACTGACACGCAGGACAACACCGTAGCACTCGGTCGTCGACTTGAGTTCTGACCAAGCGAGTGGAAGGAGTTGCGCAACGCTCACATGTTTGCGGCTTCCGAAAATAATGTGCACAGGAGATACACGCAGGCCCTTGCGCCGTGAGTCTACCGATCTTCATGCCGGAACGATGGCAACGGACACAGGGCTTCTTCACTTCGCATGTGCGGCAGACCGCGGAAACATCAAACTGCGGAAGACGGGCAAAATTGCAGCAGGCCGGGCAGATTTTTCGTTTAAACAGCCGGGCATAGCACGCTTCGCAAAAGCGCTTTTCTTGGTAAACCTTCTTGGCCTTGCTAATCGCGCGTCCACACTCATGACAGGTGCATGCAAGGGGTAGAGATCCAATCAAAGCACCGCTCCTTCAAATTCGCCTTTTTCAATCACAAGCGCCCCTCCGTACGAAGCATTTTTCTCTTGAAGCGCAACCAGGCTTTCAACACTGAGCGTGGGGACTTGGGACTTGGGCACAATGCGGGGAGAGTTCTGACATAACCACGACGCGGTCGCTGCGGCAAAAGTTGTGCTAGATAGGGTTCGTCAGAACTAACTACTGCGTCACGAATTGAAGGGCATAATTGAGCGTTTTCAGCCGCTGTCCGGAAGCGATCAGCGCCGGCCAACAGGATCCGGCTCACTGCAGACAAAAAGTGCGATCGCTCCGAGCTACTCAGGCACTCCAACTTCAACCCAACATCAAGTGACGTAGTAAGCGAAGCGCTGTCTACATCAACAGCAGCCAAGAATTGTTTTCCCGCAGCAGAAGGGCTATTTGCCAAGACGCGCACCAATCTGAACAGCCCTTTCAGGAAAGAAAACCCCTCCGCTACCGGCATCGCAGGCCATGTGAGGCCAACCGGCCGCCCCTGCAGTATCAAATCAGCCTGTCGGATCAGTTCTATTTCATCGGCTCCTCCATCCTGGATGTCAACCGCAGACAACAACCCAGCGCACTCATGGCACCGCGCAAGGGTACGAGCCTGATAATCAAGCCGGTGGGGGGATATGGCAGCGGAACAGTGGGGGCAACTATCGCGAAGTTTTACTCCATGATCAGGACAACAGGAGTACCAAGCCAGCCGCCATTGAAGCCGGTAGAAAGGCGACTCAGCAAAACAGCAGGGGCAATACTGCAAACCACCGGCTCGACGCAAATTTCTCTCTCCCAGTGACAGCACCCAAGGCGTAATGCCCACTGGAGGAAGTTTCAGCCCCATCGACTCGCAGATTGGAACCAATGAGGAACCGATAAGCGCCGAGGCGGAAATGCCGGAGCGATCTTGCAGATCGCTCAGACACAATGAACAGATGCTCAAATCACAATCTCCAGTCCATATCCGACGCTTTGGCCAGATATAGCGCGCCATCTCCACCGCATCGCAGGCATTGCATAAGGCGCAACGGATAAACCACGAAGAAAACAGCTCGTCACGCTGCATGACCGGTACCCATGGCCACTTCTGGCCTACTGGACGTACTTCCTCATGCCAGAAGCATCGGGAGACCATTGGTACTTCTCCAACAGTTCTAAATCGATCTTTTCCTTGCCCGTTTCGATTGCCTTGCGAGCACTGTGAAAAAGGATCTCTTCCACGTAGCCCGTAATACCTTGGCTTCGTTTAAGAATCAGCGCCGCAATCTCCTTGCTCGCAAGATTGGAGGGTTGCTTAAGCGGCAGCCAAGATTCAAAACCCTTCAGCAGTTGTCTGAAGCCCAGAGAAGGTGCCCATACAGGAAGCTCAACTGTTACAAACCGAGCGGCGTATTGGCGTTCAAGCATGAGCAACTTGTTGGCGCTGGGCATGCCGACGCCCACAACCGCCAGTTTCAAGGTATTTGTCAAACACTTGATCTCATTCATGAAGTCGGCAACTTGCCGTGACGTCCCATTTGCAATGGTTTGGATTTCATCGATGATGAGCATCTTGGTTTGACCTGTGGTGAGAAGACTCTCCACCTTGTAGCGCAGCTTCATCTCACTGGCATCGGGATTAAATGGTGAGTGCGAGCAGTTGAGGATCGAGCAATAGAACATTCGCAGACTTGGCTTACTGACTTCGACCTTGATGATCGGCCGAACCCTGCAACCGTCCTCGTTCACGTATTCATCTCCATGCACGGCGATGAACCTGTTCACCAAGGATGATTTGCCCATCCGGGACTCGCCGACGATAAAGAAGTCCGGCACGTCTCGATGGCCACAGAGCTTGGCGTACAACTGCTCAAACAAATTTTCTGACAGCTCATAATCGATCCATCGGGACTTGATGAAGGCCAGGCGCTCCGCGTCAGAGAGATCCATGATCGGCTTGAACTCCTGCAGCAGATGAGGGTAATTACTCATGCCACACCTCCATACAGCGGAACATCGTCATCATCACCCCATGCATCCTCAACCGGTAATGCCGGTTGCAACCTGGGCGGACTGTCCTGTTGTTGACCAAGGAACACCGTCGCTGGGGTCTTGCCCCTGGCATTGTTCTTGGTTTTCTGAGCGCTTCGTCTGGCAGCTTTGGTTCTGACCGCCTCTTCCTCTTCAATAACTCTCCGCTTGTCGATGTGCTGCCGAATGGTGTCGTTGTCCACCGAGGCCAAATTCTCTTTTTTCAGTTCGCGCTTGGTTTTGACGTACTCCGCCACGGAGACGCTATCAAACCGCCCATCAGCCAAAGGCACTCGAAAATACTTGTTCAGGCCCGGATCAAAGAACCAGATGAAATTGATATCTCGTAGATCCCGCCGAAACAGGAACTGCATTTTCTTGCCCGTCTTGGGATCAACCTGATTAATCCATGGGCGAAGCGCCTCTGCGTAATACATCGCGTCCCATTCGACTCCATAGGTCTGGATGGTGCGGTATTCAGAGGGCAGGAAGTCGAGCTGCAGAGACAGGGGATCCTCCGGAATCGGTGGCATGCCGCAAAATGCCTTGGGTCCCCAGAAGGCCTGATTCCACATGGCTATGGGAGGTTTGAACAAGATGCCACTGTGCGGCTTGTTGTTGTAGATCAGAATGGTGTGCACCAACCACTTCTCTAGCGCGTCAAAACTCATGGTCGCCTCTTTGTCCGAGTCGACATCTCCACGGCTGTCAGGGTTACGCTGAGTGGCGCCTTGAAGCTTGCTGAATACCTTGGCGTTCTCTTCCATCAACGCTTCGATGTGCCCACCCCAGTGAGGTCTCTTGCGAGGGCGAAATTGCCGTTCGATGTTATGGGCGGTACAGGCCAAAATCAGGCTCTTGGTTTTAAAGTCAGGGCCGTTGTCGCTGTGGATTTCATACGGTAAACCCCACACAGGCCATTCGCCTGAAACCTGATGGTGGGTGAGCCATTCATGCTTTGGTAGCATTGCCTGAACCAGACACATGGCCACCGATACAGCCGACGGCGCATCTAGTGATATGAAGTAGCCAACGACCATCCGCGAGTACATATCGATGGCCATCGTTACCCACGGACGGCCGATGGAAACACGATGTACATCATCGACGATCATCACGTCTGCCGGGCTGTGGTCGATCTGAATCCGGTGCAACGGGTAGTCAGCAGAATATTTACCGGGACGTGCCTCATAAGTGTCGGAAGCGATATCTGCATAGCCACGGGCCTTCAGCACTTGTCTGGCCGGAACCTTCCTGATGCGCAACGAGACCGTGGGAATTGACGGAGCCTTGAGTCCTCGCAGCCCGCAAATCTTGGCGACTTCATCGTGCACATCCTTAATCGTGTACCGGCGCGTACTCAGGTAGAGCGTTTGAATGACATTACCGATAATGTCTTCCACTTCGTTGCAGACGCGTGAGTTGCCTTTCTTCCAGCCTCGAGCCTGGGGCAACAGACTCAAGAAACGGCTGCCTTCCGTGTAGGCATACAACCATCGATAGACCGTTGCTTTGCTGACGCCACAGTCCTTGGCGCGTTTGATCACCGCGCCTTCAACGTGCATGTCCATGGCCAGCAGTGGGGCGATGATTGCATAGCGCTGTTCGGCAATAGCCCACTGTTTATCCGCGATTCGCGCCAAATCCAGGCCGCTCGCATACACCCGCCCATTTTTGCCTCCAGGTCTTTTCAGCTCGACGATCGGCAGCAATTTGGAAATGCCCGACTCGACGTCCTGACCAAGCACATGGTGGAAATCCACCAGCAACGCGATTTTGTAGGTGTCATTGTGATGGCGTACAAACTCACCCACCTGGATCTTGAGGGCGGCCCTGTTTAGGGCATGGCTCTGGATATCAGAAGCGCTCATCATGGCACCTCATGACAGAAAACTCGTTGAGCTCCTGGTCGAGATCCGTCCAAACTTGGGCTGTGGCAATCAGATGCCAGAGATGGGATCGGCCGATAGCTTCATGACCATGAAAATGCAATGCCAGCAATGCGTGGAATGGCGCCCGTCGCATCATCGCTAGCTCCTCCAGAATTACTTCCGTCAGCTTCGGATCCAGCGCCATATTCCGATAACGCTGTAAGAACTCGACGTTCTTCAGTCGGATGCCCCGAATACGAGACTCGTCGAAGATATGGAATTCCCACCCCTGATCGCGGGCGAAACGCCACGCAGCTTTCCACTTGGGTAACCACAGCCGCCAGTTCTCTTTCCAGTCTTCACGAGGCTTTACTTCTACCAGTAGCGGTTTCAGGTTGAGCTCATCATCGAACTGAACGAAGAAGTCCGGGGTATGGATGTAGTCACGCCTATTGTGAGCCGTGAACGGTATCTGAACCGGCTGCGAGACAAGTGCGACCACTTCCGGGGAGAGCGACCAGATTCTGATGAAATCACGCTCAAGACCCGACTCGTAGTAAATACCCTGTCCACGGAAGGGGAACACACCGGAAAGGCTGCGCGTCATGGATCGGCTTTTTCGGGTCTGAGAGATCTCTTGACCCAGGTAGACGGTAGAGGACATAGGGCACCTATGGACTATTTTGCCAACGATGCTACCCAGCGCACTCTGATCTAAGGCTCGCTATTTGCCCCTTTTTAAGGGCATTGGTTCTACGAGCGGTAAAGCATCATGTCCGTTTGAGCGCTCCACAGAAAGCTGGGTTGCTCTGACGCATTCCGAACACAATCACATTGGAGAAGGGAAGTTCATTCTAGAACAGCGTGGCACATTTACAGATGCCCTTCGTCTGTAAAATCAAGCTCCTGATCGGCCCTTCTCACCGGAGCAGGCCGATCCGCCGCAATGCGTTGAAAACGCCTTAATATTTGGCAGTGCAATGGCTTAGTTTAAAGGCCGTTAGACCTAAGCTTTGCAAAACCTTGCTTGATGTGGCCAGCGTTTTCACCAATCGCGAACAACGCACCGCGGACATTTTCTCCTACCTCGTTTAGCCCCTGCTTCTCGGCGTGGAGCGTCAGCTCCATCAACGCCGCCTCCAAGGCAAGCTGGTTTTCGTACATCCTTTCCAAGACATCCGATAGTGGATATTCCCCTGACATTCTGATCTGGCTCCATTCAGAAACACCTAAGCATAGCAGTGGTTTGGAGAAGATCACGGCAGCTTGGGACGCCGCTAATGGAATAGGGAAGACCAGCTCTAAATAATAAGATGGTTTGCCGAGGCAAAAAGTAAGAATCGCAAAATCATGAAGATTGGATGCCCTCTTTGTCCTTCGAACAGAAAGTTCTTGGTCTATGGTCAAGTAAAACTGATAAATAGAGGGACAGCTATGAGGACTAGTTGCCGATTCTTGACTGCGTTCATGACATTCCTACCGGTTCTGTCCGCGCCGCCAGCATATGCTTTATCGTGTGGTTTTTGTGACGAGATGGGAAAGGTCGGTAAATCGCTTCAAATCAACGTCCCTTCGTTAGACCCCTTTGCCATCACAATACCGCCCTTGCCAAATATTAGGATGCCGCTGCCACCGGGGATACAGGACTTAGTGGAAAGTATCGGTGGCGATGCGACACGCATAGTCCTGCGGGTCGGCGAGGATACGCTTACATCCATCCATAATAGTGCCGGAGACGTGGTCCGGACATTGGAAAAAGCCAATGGAGACGTGATTGCAACGGTTCAAAAGGCGGGCGAGGATACAGTTAAGACGACCTATACGGCAGCAAACGATGCAACTGTGACTTATGTAAAGACATGGCGCGATATCGGTGAACAGGGAAAGCGCAGTTTTGAAGATGCTGTCGATGCCGGAGAGGCGGCGGGTCACTTTGTAGAAAATCAAGCCAAATCCGAAATGGACGCCTTTGACGGTGCAGTAAAGCGAATGCAAGACGGTAAAGTCGTCGATGCCATGTGGCAAGTTGGCACTGAGCGACTCAGTTCCAGCGAAGAAAACTTTGCTAAAGCCACACAAGAGAGTTCGGTGATCAATTCAGCAGCAGCTTCAGTTGCAGCAGCATACGGTGGACCTGCGGGTGCCGCCGCATATGCTGCCTGGTCAACCTATCGCCAAACCGGCAACGCTGACATGGCACTGCGCGCTGGATTGTTGGCTGCAGTAACTTCGCAGAATGGCTCATCAGTTGCGCAAATGCCGGCGGGTAACGCTGGCGAGATACTTAAAAAGGCGGCCATGGCCGGCGCTGCCGGTGGCATCGCGGCGGCGGCTGCTGGGGGTGATGAGCAAGCGATCAAAGACGGATTCTTGAGGTCATCTGGCGCCGTACTGGTCCAAAAGGGAACTGACGAGCTCAAGGCGTATTCCCCAGAAGCCAATGATGCATATCAAGCCGTGCAATGTATTTCGGCTCGTGATGTTGACTGCCTGTCAAAAACGACGTGGGTCAGAGAGAAAGGGAAAATCTTATATGACGAGTATGGCAAGCCGATTATTGATGCCAATAAAATTGACCCCAATAAATATGTAGGCAAATGGAGTCAGGTAGACCCGAAATCTGCCGAGGGTCAGATTAACGCGATCATTGCACAGACTTCAAAGTTACCTAAGATGGAAGCAATTCCGATACTAAAAAACAAGTGGATCCTTACTTGGAGTCTTGGCAAGGAGGAAACCATTAAATACGCCCAGCCCACTGTAGTGTTAACTTACGTCGGTGAAAATCCTCCTTTCACTTCTGAGGTGCGCTACGTAGAGCATCGAAAGAATCCTATACAGCTAAATAAGGGAAAGCGGGATACGAGTGAACAGCTTGTCGTATACTACGTGAAGCCTGCGGACAGGGATAGAGTCACCAAAGCCCTCGAGGAAAAATCGATAAAATATACCAAGAGGTCTTACGCCCTGAGGCGACATAAAGAAGCGCTATCAAACGCCTTAATTTGCGGTCCAGATACACGCATCCAAAATCTAAGAAAGGTCGCGCTTGCACTAATGGAAAAAGGCATAGATATTAAGTACATCGGAACAAATCGCAAGTACAAGCGTGGAACTATATCTATAATAAATCTTAAAAGGAATAATTATACAGTAAACGATCCGAATATCTCGCAAAAGCAAGTAAAGGAACTCGTTGAATGTCCTGGAGAATTGAAAAATACTAAATGAAAAAAATGCCCTTGGGCCAGTCAGCTAAGCATTCATGGATGTGAAAGTCCCCGGTGGTAGGAGGCCCGGAGACCTCGGGTCACCGACGGTGGAATGGCGAACAGTTTATGTTTTTGGTGCCTCAATTTTCCCTCGTGCTGATGTAAGGCCAAGGTCGGATGCCCTACAGACCTCGCTGTAGTTTATATGGGTATCCCAGTCCTGCGGACGTTCACCGGAAAACTGAGCAGCGACGGAGCATTCGCGACCTTGTAAAAAAAGAGGGATGATACTCACCATATTTTCACTCCGGTCGTCGCTCGATAAAGCAAGCAGATTTGAGCGCACATTCCCCCACTTTTACGAAGTACCATTTACGGACGCAGTCAAGTATGACAGTGACACAGCTAACTACAGCACCAACCGAGACCGATCTCGAAGCAGAAATCCACTCGGCCATCAGACTGGCCTTTCCCCTAATGCCAGCTCACGCCATTCGCCATCAAATCCAGTTCCAATTCAAGTTTGGCCATGCTGCAATCAAGGTTGACGGTTCAAAACCCACATCAGTCAGGTCGCGGGCCGACGTCCTGCTGTTCGTTGAGGACAAGCCCCTGGCGGTGCTTGAGCTCAAAAGGATGAGCGAAGAGCTCCAGCCCGATGATGGTCAGCAAGGTCTTTCGTATGCTCGTGCGCTTAATTCAACACCACCATTGGTGGTGGTCAGCAATGGCATTGAAACGCGTTACCTTGAAACGCACACCGGTGGTGTATGGGTAGCGGTCGATAAGGATGCTCAGGCATTTACCGCCTTAGTGGACAGCGCCTCAAAAGCAGCCAAGGCTGACCTGAAGCTCGCAATTCAGACTCTCATGGGCACAAATTCTTCCGTCTGGATGCAGGCGGTACTGCATGCCTCCAGTGCGAACATGGAGGAACTGACGGGCTCCATTGAGGACACCGACCAGCCTTTCGGCCGAAACTTTCTTATTCCAAGGCGACCGACAAAAAAGGTTGTCGACTTCCTGAGGAAAAATCAGAAACTCGTATTGCTCGAGGGGTCGTCACTGGTAGGTAAAAGTAACGTTTTACGTGAGTTATGCGAGCTGACAGTCTCCAACGAGGTTGGAGCGACTCTATACATAGAAACCGAAACAGGAAGCAGCATTCTTCAGTGCATCGCGGATGCTTTAGAAAGTCATCTTAACTGGCCGGTTACGGTGGATGAGGCCCGTTACTGGTTAAAACAGGTTTCAGACGCCAATGGCCCCGACCTGATTCTGGCAATCGATGGGCTCAACAGTGACGATAGAGTAGTCCGAAAGGAGATTGAGGACCTATCGAGTACTAAGTTTGGAAACCATTTAAAGCTGGTGGTGGCACTGGATACAACAGTTGCAAGCCGAATTGTGATCACCAATGGCCGCAACAAATCGCCAATCGGACGCAGAGCGGTGCGAGTTGAAGTAGAGCCGCTGGATAACGATGAATTCGCTCATGCCGTCCAGACCTTGCTCGATAAGCGTCTTGTGCTCATGCAGGGGGCGTTCTACACGCCAGATTACCGTCATCCTTGGGTACTCCGCTCCGTAGCCGCATTGGCTCTTGCGAGCCTTGAGGACGAAAGTCAGGAAACCTTTCTGGCCATCCTGCCAATGCTCAACACCGACCTCATCCAATACGCTCGTGATCGATTTGAGGACATCGATCTTCTTCGAACCTTCGCAAAAGTCGCTCAAGCCATGATCATTGAATCGAGGGACGCCGCGCGACACCCAACTCTGATTGCCGAATGCAATCGGACATTTGGGATCCGTCGTGCCACGCTGTCGGAGCTGCTGAGCTCTGATGAATTGAATTTACTTGAGGAAGCGGGTTACCTGAAACCCGCTATTCATCAGGTTACGGCAGAGCACATCAGTTACGTTCGACAGCCTGCACTTCTCGCCAGCGAGATTTCGAGGTTTATCAAATCCGAAATCATTAGAAGATCAGAAAAGGATCCAGCGGATGCGGCCACTTGGTTGATTGACGCAGCATCTCGCTTGCCACTTGGAGATGTAATTGCAGCACATGCACTCCTTGAGGCATCAACGGAGGATGAGGGATTACCAATAGGAGTTATGCTTAAACTCCTCAAAACAAAACCCCAAAGCAAATCACCGACGCCAGGCACGACATACGCCGGCCTTCATCCAGAAATTGGATATATAAAATTTCGAGTCGTAAGGGATACGGTCATTGAGCTATTTGTTAAGGGGGGGTCAAAAATACTCGATCTTGGCGTACCTGTGGGTGAGTTGCTGGAGGATATTACCCCTTGGCAAATACTTTCTCATGTGTGTGGTGTGCGAACCGAAATCATGGATGAAAGTGGCAGCCTGGTCAGGATAGAACAATCGTTTCTTATAGATATCGCCTCAGCGAGCTTTCCGTTGCTCTCCTCCCACCCAATGCTCGGGCAATTGCCGCATCACGATCTACTTACTGGTGGCTCAGTTGTCTGCCATGCCGTTGGAATTGTTGAACCTATCACGCAATCGCTTTTATCGTACCTTCGGCAGGACCTAAACGACTCTAAGGCTTGGGTTGAGTGGGCGTTGACGAGAAAGTCTGGCGCCTTACTCGCGCGACTCCACATAGCGCTCCGTGAGATCGCTCGAATGACAGATCCCGACTTCGCCGAATGGGCTAAAACGACCCTCACAAACCAGGTTATACCAGAGCTTCAGCAACAGCTGCGATGCTGCGGCCAGCATCTGCTCGACGAGGAGTCACAGTAGTAAGCAAGGTATATTTGTAATTAGAAAAACCAAACCCACAGGCCTCATTCCTTCGAGTTTTCCTAAAGAAATAAACGAGACGAAACGAACCAGAAGCGAGACTCGGTCCTGAAATTGTGGAATAGGTAAGACCTTACCAAGTCCGCCTTTTTTAATTGGGCCAGCTTTGACAATGAGGCGCGTAGGATCGAGCATTACCAATGTAGCAACGAGACCTGTGTACTGATTCACGTACTCAGGTTCGAGCGGGTCGGGTAACTACCACAAAAGTCCCGCCTGAGGACACATCCCGCAGGCGCGCTCCTAAGTATGCAGTTGTTCCTAATCGGTCTCGCGGTAGTTTGGCCTCTTCCCTCTGATCACAGAAGAATGAACCAACGCTCAAAGCCTCCCGCAGGTAGAGGAGCTCCCTTGATCATTTCTGCAGGTTGAACGTCTACACCTGCAGCCCTGGCCTTACTCTGAACCAACTCCCGCGCTTCGTCGCGGGAAGCACAGTGGGAGGTTGTGAACGAGTAACCACTTGCCCCCGCAACATTGCGGTGGATCACCGTATAGTCGGAACCGGCAGGAATGATTTCAAACCACCTACCGTAAGGCATTTCCTTGCCATCAGTTGCCGCATGCACTTCAAGCACATCGTGCGGATCGTAGTCATTAGCCAGTGACACGCCAAGCAAGGCATCCAGTTGAAGAGCTACGCTTTCATCCACGCAACCTGAAGCAAGGTTCCATTGCCTTGCTGTACAAGCCGAATAAGGTGACAGAGGTGGATCAGGGATTGGTGAACAGGACAATCATCGCCCCCAAGCATCTCATCGCTAAGGTGACTAACTCAAAAAACATCTGGAATCAGGACAGTCTCACCTATTTCCACCGTTTTCGAACTAAGTCTCACTTATTACTGCGCATCGCCTCATTTAATTCTTCTTGAAAACACAAAGGAATGAGGCCTGTAGGCTTGGTTTTTCTCAACAAATTCTTTTTGTCCCAGCAGCTCGAAACCACAACCCGGCGAAATCACCCTCGCCCACCACGGCGTGCTGTTTCTCGATGAACTGCCGGAGTTTGATCGCAAGGTTCTAGAGGTTTTGCGGGAGCCTTTGGAGTCCGGGCATATCGTCATCGCCCGAGCCAAGGATCGCGTGCGCTTTCCGGCGCGCTTCCAGTTGGTGGCGGCGATGAATCCGTGTCCCTGTGGATATCTTGGCGAGCCGAGCGGCAAGTGTTCCTGTACGCCGGACATGGTGCAGCGCTATCGCAACAAACTGTCGGGGCCATTGCTGGATCGAATTGATCTGCACCTGACAGTGGCGCGAGAGGCGACCGCGCTGAGTCCGACAATGAAACCGGGAGAGGACAGTGCCAGTGCGGCAGCCGTGGTGGCCGAGGCCCGGGAGCGCCAGCAAAAGCGTCAGCATTGTGCCAATGCGTTTCTCGATCTGCCGGGATTGAAGCGGCACTGCAAGTTATCCACAGCCGATGAGAAATGGCTGGAATCAGCCTGTGAACGACTGACGCTATCGCTGCGCTCAGCGCATCGCCTGCTCAAAGTCGCCCGGACACTGGCCGACCTTGAGCAAGTCGATGCAATCAAGCGTGAGCACTTGGCCGAGGCGCTGCAATACCGGCCGGCGACACCTTAATGTTCGGTCAAATCAACCAAAGGCTTCTGCCGCACTTCGGTTTCACGCCCGGCCTGAATCTCGGTCACGCGCTTCAAGGCGTTATCCACAGCGCCCTTGTCCGCCAACAGGCTGTAGCTGATCTGGAACTGTTGGCTGGCCTTTGGCGCAATGGTCGGCACCAGATTCAGCGGACGCTGATAGCGGCGGTTGTAGGAAAAACTGGTGCCCGGCTCAAGGCCTGTGACATAGCCCTGCCCTTGGGTATCGGTGTTTTTCCACAGGGAAAAGACCGGCAACTGCTGCGTGTTGAAGCCAACAGAGACACCAAGGCTGCCGGCCTTGTTGTGCAAAACGGCCAGGGTTTCGCCTTTGTCGTCGGCGTAGGGCACAACGTTGTAAACCGTTTCATCGTAGTCCTTGGTCGGCCCACGATAGGTCTGCCAGTCGGCCAACTCGGCTTTGGCCTTGTCGTTGAACGGCGAGACCTGTTTTACCGGTGCGGCAAAACGTGCGCCCTGCTCAAGGAACGGCGTACTGAAATTGCTGTGATACAGCGCCTGGTATTCCTTCGGATAATCGCCGTTGTTGGTCAGCGTGTCATTGAGGGCGAAACGCGCAGTGCCGGGTTCGGTGACCAGCTCGGTGACGACCGAGAAATCGACTTTCTTGAACGCCTGCTCCTTCAGCTCGCCGCGCAGGCTGATGGCGTAGGGCGGCTTTTCGTCGATGTGCAGGGTGACGCTGCTGGCCGGGATGTTGGCGGCGCGCCCGTGCAGGGTCAGCAGCTCGCCATTGTCCATGCCAGGATGGCCGACCCATTCGTACCCGCAGCGGGTCACCAGTTCATTGAAGCCTTCCAGCCAGCCCAGCCCGCCGCGCCCGTTGAGCTCGATGAAGGCCGGGTTGACCACTTCCTTGACCGGCGAATCCCATCCCATGCGCACGTTGCCGACCGAGGCCTGCAACACATTCATGCCCCGGGTCGGCACCACGGACAGTTTCATCGTGCCGTTATCAATATCCACGATGCTGACCCCCTCCTGCCGCCCACCGTGCAAGGTACGCAGGCTCACGGAAAAGGGTTTGTCGGTTTTCACCCCGAGCTGCTCACTGGTAATACTCCAGTTTTGTGCAGGCTTGTTGGTATCGAGAAGGACGTAATCCCAAGCCATGGCGTGGGAAGCAGCAGAGAATGCGCCGAGGGCGACGGCGAGTTTGAGCGGGGTCATGGCAGCAGCCTTTATTGGAGTTGTGCCATTTTTATAGCGCTGCGGAAACGTTTCAGCAAGTGTAACGGAGCTTGCGATCGTGTGATTTATCAAGAATTGGCAGGGATGCCTTCGCGAGCAAGCTCGCTCCCACAAGGTTTTCGGGTGTTCACACAATTTGTGAGCTACCCCGGAAAATGTGGGAGCGAGCTTGCTCGCGAAAGCTATTTCAGCCGCGCATCAACGAAAGCGATCAACCTCGGAACGCAAATCCGCCGCCAGCTTCTCAAGCTCCTTGGCGGTAACAGCCAGGTTCGACACAACCTCACGCTGCTCACTGTTGGCCAGTGCGATGCTCTGCAAATTGCTGCTCAACAGAGTCGCAGTGCTGCTCTGCTCCTGAGTGGCCGTGGTAATCGCCGCAAACTGCTGCCCCGCCGAACGGCTTTGCTCGTCGATCCGCGCCAGCGCCGAAGCAACATTCGCGTTACGCGACAAACCTTCCTGCATCAGCACATTGCCCTGTTCCATGGTGCTGATTGCGTTGCCGGTTTCCTGCTGGATGCTGTGAATCATGCTGGAAATTTCATCGGTCGCCTGACGGGTGCGCGAGGCCAGGCTGCGCACCTCATCCGCCACCACGGCAAAACCGCGGCCCTGTTCACCGGCACGCGCCGCTTCAATCGCAGCGTTCAGCGCCAGCAGATTGGTCTGCTCGGCAATCGAAGTGATCACGCTGACAATGCCGCCGATTTCCTGGGAGCGCTGGCCGAGGGTGTTGATCACGGTAGCAGTGGTGTTCAGTGCGCCAGCAATTTGCTCCAGCGAGGAAGAAGCCTCTTCCATCGAGCTACGACCGATCTGCGTTTGCTGAGCGTTTTCCTGGGCCAGACGCTGGGTGTTGCCCATGTTGTCGGCGATGTTCAGCGAGGTGGCGCTGAACTCTTCGACGGCGCCGGCCATGCTGGTGATTTCCCCGGACTGCTGCTCCATGCCTTCGTACGCGCCACCGGACAAACCGGACAGCGCCTGTGCCCGGCTGTTGACCTCCTCCGAGGCGCGGCGGATGTGCTCGACCATGGTCGACAGTGCCTGGCTCATCTGGTTGAACGCGCGGGACAACTGACCGATTTCGTCGTTGCTCGACACGTTCAGGCGCACGCTCAGATCACCGGCGCCCAAGGCTTCGGCCTGTCGCACCAGATCACTCAGCGGCGCCAGTTTGCTGCGCAGCAGCCAGACCACCGAACCCACAGCCAGCAGCATCGCCAACAGACTGCCAATGGCCAGTTGCGTACCGACACTCCAGGTCACCGCGCGAATCTCGGCTTTCGGCATGCTCGCCACGACCGACCATGGCCCGCCATCGAATGGCACGGCGATGCTGTAGAAGTCTTCGGAGGTGTCGCTCCAGAACTCACCCTTGCCCGGTTTCGCAGCCAGACCTTTGATCACCGGAACCGCTTGATCCAGCGCCTGCACCCCCGCCGGCGCGACCAGCCATTTGTTTTGCTCATCCAGCAACGCCAGCGAACCGCTCTGGCCGATGCGGAAGCGCTTCAGGTTGTCGAACTGGATGTTCTGCGCATCGGTGTAATCGAAGCCGACGAACAACACCGCAATCACCTTGCCGCTGCCATCGCGCACCGGGGTGTACTGGGTCATGTAGGAGCGATCGAACAACAAGGCACGGCCGACGTAACCTTGCCCCGCCATCAACTTCGCATAAGCCGGGTGCGCATGATCGAGCAAGGTGCCGATGGCGCGCGTGCCGTCCTGTTTGGTCAGCGAAGTGCTGACCCGCACGAAGTCTTCGCCGCTGCGCACGAACAGCGTGGCGACGCCCGCTGTCATCTGCTTGAACTCGTCGACTTGCTTGAAGTTGTTGTTCAACACTTCGTCGCCCAGGTGCAGGCCCGGGGTCTGGGTACCGGCCACGGTCACCGGCTCATCCGGATGAATGCTCAGACCGCTGCTGAAGCGCTTCTCGAACAACCCGCTCAGGCGTTGGGTGCTTTCACGCAGCGTGCCGTGAAAAGTGCTCAACTGGTCGGCCAGCAGTCGCGCCTCGCTGGCGAGATGCTCTTCACGGGTGGCGAGGTTGGCGGTATCCAGCGAACGCAGGGCGAACACCGTACTGCCGCTGATGACAATCGCCAGTATCACGGCGAGCGCGAGGCCCAGCTGCGAGGCGATCCGGGCGCGAGGTTGAGACATGGGCAGCTCCTGGCCGAGCCACGTGATCCTCCTTGATCTCGACTCGGAAATTTTTCTGGTTGTGGGGTGAATCGTGGACACCGGCACGACGGTGCCACAAGCACGTATTCGGCGGTGGATCCGAATACTTGAGCGGAAAACAAGGTTATGGCACAAGGCCGGCATTGTGGCGGCTCTAACGTTTCAGCTCAAGCGTGCAACCGCCGGCAACTCCATGGCTCGCACTTCGCCTTGGAGGAAATCGCTGAGACGGCGCAAACGTTCACCTCCCGGACGGGTTTTCGGCCACACCAGGTAATAATTCAGCCCGCTGGCGACGGCCGTCGGCCACGGCAGACTCAGGCGCCCCTGAGCGACATCTTCGGCGACCATCAGCAAGTCGCCCATCGACACCCCGTAACCACGCGCCGCCGCGATCATCCCCAGTTCCAGGGTATCGAACACCTGACCGCCCTTGAGCGAGACCTGATCGGACAGCCCCATGTGCTCCAGCCAGCTGCGCCAGTCGCGCCGATCCGGGGTCGGGTGCAACAGCTCGGTGCAGGCCAGGCGCGCAACGTCCCAGGGCTGGTCGTTGAGCAGGTTCGGCGCGCCGACCGGAATCAGCTCTTCGGGAAACAACAGACTGGCCTCCCAGTCCGGCGGGAAGTGCCCGTCACTGAGCAGCACCGCGCAGTCGAAAGGCTCGTTGTTGAAGTCCACCGAATCCACGTCCATCCATGCGCTGGTCAGTTGCACCTCGTTGCCTGGCTGCAAGTGCCGGAATCGACTGAGCCGCGCCAGCAGCCAGCGCATGGTCAGGGTCGATGGCGCTTTCATCCGCAGGATGTCGTCTTCGGCGCGCAAGGTATTGCAGGCTCGCTCGAGGGCGGCGAAACCTTCGCGAATCCCCGGCAACAGCATCCGTGCCGACTCGGTGAGTTGCAGGTTGCGCCCACTGCGATGAAACAACTTGCAGGCGAAATGCTCTTCGAGGGTGCGAATGTGCCGGCTGACCGCGCTTTGGGTAATCGACAGCTCCTCGGCGGCGCGGGTGAACGAGCTGTGCCGCGCCGCCGCTTCGAATGCGCGCAAGGCATACAAGGGAGGAAGACGACGAGACATTCGGAAAGCTCCTATAGCGGGATGCGGCCAACTTAGCAGAATCTGCCCTAGATGAGTTTGACTCATGCCACCCATCCTTTTTATCCCTTTGTGCGAAACCGTTTGAGCGCCGAGAATCGACGGCTCCCTGTTCCCTCTTTAAATGAGTGGTGAAGATCATGCAGCAACCTGTGCGTACCGAACTCTGGGCCATCCTGCGGCTGTCGGGGCCGCTGATCGCTTCTCAGTTGGCGCACATGTTGATGGTGCTGACCGACACCCTGATGATGGCGCGCATCAGCCCCGAGGCACTGGCCGGTGGCGGTCTGGGGGCGGCGAGTTATTCGTTCGTGTCGATCTTCTGCATTGGTGTAATTGCAGCGGTCGGCACGCTGGTCGCGATCCGTCAGGGTGCTGGCGACATCATCGGCGCGGCACGTCTGACTCAGGCCGGATTATGGCTGGCGTGGCTGATGGCGCTGGGCGCCGGGTTGCTGCTGTGGAATCTCAAACCGCTGTTGCTGCTGTTCGGCCAGACCGAAACCAACGTCATTGCCGCCGGGCAATTTCTGATTGCCCTGCCCTTCGCCCTGCCCGGCTATTTGAGTTTCATGGCCCTGCGCGGCTTTACCAGCGCGATTGGCCGGGCGACCCCGGTGATGGTCATCAGCCTGGGCGGCACCGTGGCCAACTTCCTGCTCAATTACGCACTGATCACCGGCATGTTCGGCCTGCCGAAACTGGGTTTGACGGGCATCGGCCTGGTCACGGCCATTGTAGCCAGCTGCATGGCACTGGCGCTGGCCTGGCATATCCGCCGGCACCCGGCTTACGACGCTTACCCGCTGCGCGCCGGGCTGTCGCGGCCGAACCGGCAATACCTCAAGGAGCTCTGGCGCCTGGGCCTGCCCATTGGCGGCACCTATGCGGTGGAAGTGGGTTTGTTTGCCTTTGCGGCTTTGTGCATGGGCACCATGGGCAGCACGCAGATGGGCGCGCACCAGATCGCCCTGCAAATCGTCTCGGTGGCGTTCATGGTGCCGGCGGGCATGTCGTACGCCATCACCATGCGCGTCGGCCAGCATTACGGCGCCGGGCAGTTGAACGATGCGCGGATGTCCGGACGGGTCGGCATCGCCTTCGGCGCGGTGGTGATGCTGGGTTTTGCCATGGTGTTCTGGTTGTTGCCGAATCAGTTGGTCGGGTTGTTCCTCGATCACAATGATCCGGCGTTTGCCGAGGTCATTCGCCTGGCCGTGAGCCTGCTGGCAGTGGCTGCGTGGTTCGAGCTGTTCGACGGCACCCAGACGATCGCCATGGGCTGCATCCGTGGGCTCAAGGATGCCAAGACCACGTTTCTGGTCGGGCTCGGTTGCTATTGGTTGATCGGCGCGCCGGCGGCGTGGTGGATGGCGTTCCACCTCAACTGGGGGCCGACGGGCGTCTGGTGGGGGCTGGCGCTGGGCCTGGCGTGTGCGGCGATCAGCCTGACCCTGGCGTTTGAGTGGAAGATGAAGCGGATGATTCGGCGGGAGCCTGCGTCATCCAATCAATACACAGTCGCCCAGACCGACTGAGATCCCTTGTAGGAGTGAGCCTTTGTGGCGAGGGGATTTATCCCCGATGGGTGGCGAAGCCGCCCCAAAACCGGTAGCTGGGGTTTATCAGATGTGTCCAGTGCTATGGTCTTGCGACTGCTTCGCAGTCGAACGGGGATAAATCCCCTCGCCACAATGTTGTTCCAAATTGAGTTATGGATTTAGCTGACGATTTCCAGTGCGGGCTGCTGGCTGGCGCCGAAGGTCAGGTACTCAACCAGTTCCGCCAGCGGCAACGGCCGGCTGATCAGATAACCCTGCACCTGATCGCAACCAAACCCGCGCAACAGATCCAGTTGCTCCGGCGTCTCGACCCCTTCCGCCACCACTTCCAGATGCAGGTTGTGCGCGAGATTGATCATCGCGTGCACCAGTTTGCGGTTCTCTTCACGCTGCTCCATGCCGCCGACGAAGCTCTTGTCGATTTTCAACAAAGTGATCGGCAGGCTGTTGAGGTGCACGAACGATGAAAACCCGGTGCCAAAGTCATCCAGCGAAAAACGCACGCCGAGGCGGCCGAGGGCGTCCATGGTCTGTTTGACCAGATCGCTGCGGCGCATGACGGCGGTTTCGGTCAGTTCGAATTCCAGCCATTGCGCTTCAACACCACGCTCGGCGATCAAACGGCTGAGGGTCGGCAGCAACTGGCTGTCCTGAAACTGGCGGAACGACAGGTTGATCGCCATGTGCAGCGCCGGCAGCCCACGTTCGCGCAACGCCTGCATGTCGCGCAGGGCCCGGGAAATCACCCAGTACCCCAGCGGCACGATCAAGCCGCTCTGCTCGGCCAGCGGCACGAATTCGCTCGGCGGCAGCAAGCCGCGCTCGCCATGACGCCAGCGCACCAGCGCTTCGAGACCGACGATCTGCCCGTCCGCCATGTTCAGCCGTGGCTGGTAATGCAGTTCCAGCTCGTCGCGACGCAAGGCCCGGCGCAGCTCGCTTTCGAGGTCGGCCATGCTCCGTGCGTTGCGGTTGATGCGTTCGTTGAAGATATGGAAGGTGCAGCCCTGGGTGCTCTTGGCCTGCTGCATGGCGATGTGTGCGTGCCACATCAGCGGGTCGGCGCCCCCTTGTGCGCGGGCATGGGCGATGCCGAGGCTGGAGCCGATCAACAGGCTTTCACCATCGACCCAATACGGTTCGGACAAGGCTTCGGTGATACGTTCGGCCATCCACTCGGCGCGCTGCGGTGCACGGCGGGTGTCGATCAGCAGGGCAAATTCATCGCTGCCCAGCCGCGCCAGTTGATCACCGGCTTCGAGCTGACTTTTCAGCCGTGCGACGACTTGCAGGATCAAACGGTCGCCGGCCTGATGGCCAAGGGCGTCGTTGGCGTGACGGAAGTTGTCGAGGTCGAGGTGTCCGAGGGCCAGGCCACGCCCGTCGTTTTCCGCGAGGCGCGCCGTGAGCAGGGTCTGGAAGCCCTGACGGTTGGCGATGCCGGTCAGCGGATCCTGCTCGGCCAGACGTTGCAAGGTGTTTTCGAGCACGCCGCGCTCGCGCACATGACGCAGGCAACGCCGCAGCATGCCGGCGTCGAGGGCGTCGAACACCAGCCAGTCGCTGACGCCAACGGGCGCAGTGGCCGGTTCGTGTTCCAGCAGCAATACCGTCGGCAGGCTGCAACGGCCCGGGGCCGGTTGCAACGCGGGTACGGTCAACAACACCGCGTGACGGTTGTCTTCGAACAAACGGCTGACCGACTCCCAGCTCGGCGCGCTGATCAGCACCGCCGCGCTCCCCATCGGAGCCAGACACTCACGCAATAACGCTGTCCACGCTGGCGCTTCGGCCAGTAGCAGCAAACGCAAGGGTTCGACAGGCGTAGACAAGCTAGCTCCCTAGACTCTGCAATGATGTGGGCGGGGCATTATGCCGTTGCGATGTTCAATGACCAAATGACAACGGTTATCAGAACGTTATTTTGTGTCACGAATGAGAACATTAGCCGCAAAATCACCGTGCATCCTCCGCGAAAGTAACAAAACCGGCAAATTTGAATCGCGTGGTGCGTCACAAGTCGGACAGAGCAGCACAAATCGCTGAGCCTGTTAAAATGCCGGCCCATTTCGTCAACGACTCCCGAATTTTCGT
>NZ_CP077088.1 GCF_014268495.2 Pseudomonas monsensis
ACGCCTTGCAAGGTCGTGTTGTGATCAAAGAGTCAAAGACGGGCAAGGTGCGGAGCATCAAGCTCAACGAGAAGGCCGCTGCCATCGTTCAGAAGCGTCGGGAAGCCAACCCTACCCACAGGTTCTTGTTCGAAGTGAACAGCAACAGAGCAAAGGACAAGCCGGTTAGCCGCATCGCCGTGGCCACCGCCTTCAAAGCAGTTGGCGATGAACTGGGCATCAGCCTTGGCACCCACTCGATGCGTAAAACTCGGGGTTGGTTGATGCACAGCAGCGGGGTATCCATCGAGAAGATTTGCAAGGTACTGAATCACTCCAGCCCCGCAGTAACGATGGCGTACATCGGTTTAACGCAAGCCGAGATTGACGACACCTACGACGAGTTCGTGATCTGACAGAAGCTCCCACAAAGTCCCTGCAACGCAATCCGAGCAAAGCCCGGGGCTTCCGCCGATATTCTGAAAAGTGCCGCCTGAAAGACTTATGGAGCGGTGTACAAGGCTTGATACCGACCCGTCCTGAACCACTTTCAGCCGATTACCAACGCCCAATCATCCAATCGAAAACCAATCACACATCCATGCTCCTGGCCTTCAACCTGAACACCTCGACCACAGTAGACGCGGGATTGGGACAGACAAGGCCAAGCCAGACTCCCCACACGAAGCCAGTAAAGTCTGTGAGGCCATGTAGAGCATTTTGAGCGACTGCAAACCAACAGCTGTGGGGTAAGGGCTACCAATAGATTAAAACGCCTGAGACAGCCATAGAGAGCCTGAAACAGTCATGATTCAATGCCGTTTCACCATCAGGGTTACTTTCATAAAGCATCGCCGCTAACCCACCCGGGCTAACCAGTACTTGGTGGCTCAGGTAGAGCACCAGAAATCCATCTACGCTACCCTTTGCACACATCTGCACAGTCACAGGCCAACCATGCTGCACACCGTACAAGAAGCCATCAAACTAGCAGGCGTCAGTAGACGAACTCTCTACAACCACAGCGATGCGGGCCGTATCTCCTACACGGTTGGGCCGGATGGTAGGAGACGATTCGAAACAGCCGAACTGGAGCGGGTTTATGGGCAACTTGCACAGGCCAATGCACAGCCACCTGCACAACCTTTCACACCCAATGTGCACACTGATACTGATCTCGGAAAGGTGATCGAAGCAGCCATACAACGAGCCACAGCCCCACTGATTGCCGAGATAGCATCGTTACGAGAAACGTTGCTTCGAATCGAACACAAGCCAGAGACAGCGGTTCAGCAGCCAAAGCCTCAGGCCACCAAACCAGCCGCATCCATTGCCGATGTATTAGCGTCCTGGGAGTAGATCAGTTCTCGTTAGAAACGAGGCTGTAGTCACACGTTGAACAACGGCGAATGGTGTAGTTACCCAGATTCGCAACAGCGTGCAGAGTCATCTTCGCGCAGTTGGTGCATTTCTGACCCCGGCCCTGACCCGGTTCAATCCCCTTATTCCAGCCCCAACCAGTGGCATTGCACTGCGTACATTGCTTCACCGAGCCGTTGTCGTAGAACGTCCGTTGATTACACGAAGGACAAGTCGAGCCAGCCATACATCACTCCCCATCAAAAAAGGGAACACTGTAATGGCTTGAAGCCAGTAAGTCAGGTTCGACGGCGTACACGGGGCAGGCTCGGAGCTTGAGCCTGAGCAGAATCTGGTGGCAACTTCCCCTAGGAAGGCACGTAGCCTAACCAGAGGAAGTAACCGAGTAATCGAGGGCTGGCCCGTCGCCGTCACCGTCGCATCACTGGGGCTGGTCGCAGATGCTTGCACCAACCTGAGCAGCTTTGCAGGAAATCACTCATCCCTGCTTGGCCGTGGTCTGCTCCACCGTGAGAGGGCGTCGCTCGGGAGGGTTACCCCAACATCCGAACACTGCAACTGCATCACGGCAACTTCACCACTGGCGATTCCGGTCAATCCCGCTCCTGATCGCCTCTCAGCACACACCACGCCGAAGTGACACTTATCCAACCACCAACGTGTGTGGCAGACCATTAAGCAGGAAGGGGTTGTATTGAGGGACGCACCCGCTAGAATGGGGGTACGAAGGCCAAAGCAACTTATCCTTGCTGGTCTGCGGGTCTTGCAGGAGGTCGAAGTCCTGTCAAAACCAAATTGGAAGCCATCGCCCGGCAAGGCGGTGGCTTCGTTCTTTCTGATCCCCGAATCCTAGCGATGCCTTCAGTCACTGGCAACCCTGCTGCGGGACAAATGCCCCCAAAACACCAAAGCCTTGCCAAACAGGCAATCGTCCTGCATGATGCCCGGTCTTGATTTTCAACTGGAATAATTCCGGATGGAGATCACAGCCATTCGCAAGCCCATCTCCCCAACTCAAAGCCCCGCAGCCTCTGGCTTACCGACAAGTCCAGTCCGGCTCCGCTGTGCTCGTTTTACAGTGGCTTGATTAATATCTTCTATCTTTTATGTAGTATCCATAGGGTGTGTACACCCATACAGCACATGGAGGTCGAGTGACGTGTCGAGTTCGTTGAGATACACCCTGCTGGAGTCATCAGACTATCGTGGCTACCCAGTGCAGTACCGTCAGGGTCAATCCCCATTGATCAAAGAAGCCCTTGATCGATACATCGACCAGATGGAAGCCATTGCGAGCCACTACGAAGACGTCTTCCTGGTTCGATTCGACTTACACCTTCCCAAGCCAGACGGTGACGTCCTGATCGCATCTGATGAAGCCAATAGCCGAGTCAGCAGCCTGTTCTCGGCCCTCAGGGACAACAAATTCCGGCAGCGACTGTGGGGCGGTCAGTCCATCAGGAAAAGTGCGTACGGCTGGTGTAACGAGCTGGAGAGGGCGAAGCAGCTCCACTACCACTGCTGGATCGCTGTACCCAAGGGACGGGTAGAGAACGCTGGGTCGATTCGTCGGCGTGCCGACGGTACCTACGAAACTTACGGGTTGATCGGCATGATCTTCGACATATGGCAGCAGCTAAACCCCGAGGGGTATGCCCACATCCACTGCACCGCCGCAGATGCCAAGCGAATCAAGAGCAGCAAGCGGGCTGATATGGAAGAAGCCATCCGCTGGTTGAGCTACATGACCAAAGCCAGAGGCAAGGTCGCATTCGAAGACGAAGATGGCGAACCAATACGCATACGACGCTTCGATGGATCACGCATAAAACCTGCTGGAAACCTCGGTTAACTGCTACGAAAATATAGGTAAAATCTCAGATCATCTTCGAATGTGATAGAATAAAGCTATGAACCATGGGGGTTTGCTAAGCAAAGGCCGTTCGTAATCCGGTTTTCATGCAAACCCCCGCTCGTGGCACACAAAAAAGCCCCGCTAAATACGTTCATCAACAACAAGGTGAACAACACATGAAGAAGATTCTGAAAGACGTCCTGATCAACCTACTGACCGAAGCTGGCAAGGGACTGGGATGCATCCTGATTGCACTCATGATCCAGCACATCCCACACAGCGATACGACCCCACCTGACCAGCTCCTGAAGCCAGCCATCATCCGCATCTAGTTTACAGAATGCTATTCTGTTAATAAGCGAACGCTTATGGGCGTTGACTTCTTGCTGGCACAGGGTAACATCCCACGCAACAGAAGAATCTGTTAATTAGAGAAGCCAGCAAACACAAGGAGCCGGTATGCAGTTGGTCGAAGCGGTGAAGACAACAGCCGAAGTACAGCAAATCGCTCACAAGCTGACATTGAACGCGAGGGGAAACACTCTGTACGCCGACCTGTGGAACTTCGGTCTACAAGTCGCCCTGCGTATCAGCGACCTCCTGACCATCACCTACGATG